>NZ_JBHUXS010000002.1:0-281947 GCF_042669245.1 Streptomyces sp. NPDC057249
CCGCCCCGACCTCACCGCCACCACCTTCATCCCCAACCCCTACGGCGAACCCGGCACCCGCCTCTACCGCACCGGCGACCTCGCCCACTTCGACCGGAACGGCCACCTGCACTACCACGGCCGCGCCGACAACCAGGTGAAGATCCGGGGCTTCCGCATCGAACCCGCCGAGATCGAAGCCGCACTCCTCACCCACCCCCACATCACCCAGGCCACCGTCACCACCCACCACGCCCAGCTCGCCGCCTACGTGGTCGGTGACACCGGAACCACGACGGAGGACATCCGCCGGTTCCTCGCCGACCGGCTTCCCGAGCACATGGTCCCCACCTATCTCACCGCCCTCGACCGGCTCCCCCTCACCCCCAACGGCAAGATCGACCGACGTGCCCTTCCCGAACCGGCCGCCGTCACCTCCCGGGGCCGCGCCCCGCGCAACCCGCTGGAAGAGACCCTGGTCGGCCTCTTCGCCCGCACGCTGGCGGCCGAGGGAGCACTGAGCATCGATGACGACTTCTTCCACCACGGCGGCCACTCCCTCCTGGGCGCCCGCCTCACCAACCACATAGCGGTGTCCCTGGACGTCCGGCTCACCGTCCGCGACGTCTTCGAGCACCCGACACCGGCCCGGCTCGCCGAGCACATCACCGCGCTGAAGTCCGCGCCGAAGGCCAAGAAGGCCCGGCCCACCCTCCGCCGTCGTACCGAGACAGAACGGATCAGCTCATGACCTCCGTGTCCCCCGCCCCCGAAGACGTCGTCTGGGACCTTCCCGGTGACGGCCCGCACCGCCTGTCGCTGCTGGTGCTGCCGCACGCCGGTGGCAACGCCCACGCCTACGGCGGCTGGCGCGAGCACCTGCCGGCCGATGTGCGGCTGCTGATCGGCCAGTACCCGGGCCGTGGGGCCCGCTACTGCGAGGAGCTGCCGCTGTCCGTGGACGACCTGGCGCAGCCCGTGGTGGACTCGCTGCCCGCCGACACCGGCGAGCTGGTGGTGCTGGGGCACAGCATGGGGTCGCTGGTCGCCTTCGAGGTGGTACGCGCCCTGCGGGCCGCCGGCCGCACTCCGCGCCTGCTCATCGCGTCCGCGTGCCGGGCGCCGGTGCTGCCGAACCAGTGCCCGGTGCACCCGGAGCGGCTGGACGACGACGAGCTGGTCGCGGCGATCAAGGCGCGTGGCGGCACCGACGACGGCATCCTCGACGACCCTGAGCTGCGGGAGATCGTCCTGCCGTCCATCCGGGCCGACTTCGCCATCGACGACGCCTACCGGTGCACCGCCCCGGACGCCCGGCTCGACTGCCCGGTGGCCGTGTTCGGCGGGTCCGAGGACCGGATCGTCCCGGTGGACCTGCTCGCCGGCTGGTCGCGGGTGACGGGCCACGAGGTGGTGCCGCAGCTGCTGCCCGGCGACCACTTCTACTTCCAGCAGGACCTGCCGGGCTTCTTCGCCCGCCTGAACCCGGTCCTGGACGTCCTGCGCGACTCCGCCGCCGCGTCCGCGTAACCACCCACCCGACTTCATCCAGGAAGAGGAACCATCGTGACCGCTCTCGCCCAGCCGCCCGCCGCCGCCACCGGTATCACCCCCGTCCGGGAGCCCGGCAAGCCGGTGATCGTCCACACACCGGAGTTCGGGACCATGGCGGAGGCCACCGCGTGGCTGGCCGCCCAGCGGCCCGCGATCCAGGCCGAGTTGCACCGGTCCGGCGCGGTCATGCTGCGCGGCCTGCCCGTGCGGGACGCGGCGACGTTCGCCGAGGCGCGGGACGCGCTCGTCGCGGAGCGGGCCGGCTACAAGGAGAAGGCCACCCCGCGCACCGACTTCGGTGAGGGCGTGTTCTCGTCCACGGACCTGCCGGCCGTCCAGCCGATCCGGCTGCACAACGAGAACAGCTACACGCTGGACTTCCCCGGGGTGCTGCTCTTCGGCTGCGTCACCGCGCCCGAGACCGGCGGCGCGACGACGGTCGGTGACATGCGGGCGGCGCTCGCCGCGCTGCCGCCGGAGCTGACCGCGCGGTTCGCGGAGGCGGGGTGGCTGCTGGTCCGCAACTACTCGGACCTGGCGGGCATGCCGTGGCGCAAGGCGTTCTCATCGGAGG
Source organism: Streptomyces sp. NPDC057249 (assembly GCF_042669245.1). Classification (NCBI taxonomy): domain Bacteria; kingdom Bacillati; phylum Actinomycetota; class Actinomycetes; order Kitasatosporales; family Streptomycetaceae; genus Streptomyces; species Streptomyces sp. NPDC057249. The sequence goes on from NZ_JBHUXS010000002.1 coordinate 2,108, forward strand.
ACCCCGCCGGTGCCGAGGAGTACTGCGACGCGCACGCCATCGGCTACGAGTGGCTGGACGAGGACACCCTGCGTACGCGGCAGCGGCGTTCGGCGATCATCACGCACCCGGTGACCGGTGAGCGGGTCTGGTTCAACCACTTCGCCTTCTGGAACGCCCGCAGCCTGGACGAGGACGTCCGTGAGGTGCTGGCCGACACCTTCGGTGCGGACGGGCTGCCGTTCCACACGTACCTCGGTGACGGCACCGCCCTCACCGACGCGGAGGTGGACGCGATCAACGACGTGTACCAGGCGGTGACCGTACGGGAGAGCTGGCAGGCGGGTGACGTGATGCTCGTGGACAACATCCTCTGCGCGCACGGCCGTGAGGCGTTCACCGGTGACCGGAAGATCCTCGTCGCGATGGGCGAGCCGGTGCCGCTGTCCGACTGCTCGCCCGCCTCCGCCCCTTCCACCACCCTGTACGGAAAGTGAGCCCCGCCATGACCGCCGTACTCCCCGAGCGCGCGACCGCCCCGGTCGCCCACCCCGCCGACTGCCCCTGCGAGACGTGCGCCGCCGCCGGGACCGGCGCGGCCGACCTGATGGCCCGGCTGGCGGCCGTGCCCGGTGACCGCACCGCCGTGGTCGCCGGGGACCGGGAGATGACGTTCGACGGACTCCGCCGGCGGGCCGCCTCCTTCGCGGCCGGAGTGGCCCGGCTGGGCGCAGGGCCGGAGAGCGTCGTGGCGCTCTGCCTGCCGCGCGGGGCCGACCTGGTCACCGCGATCGTCGGCACCCTCACGGCGGGCGCCGCCTACCTGCCCGTGGACCCGGCCCTCCCCGAGGAGCGGCGGCGGCTGCTCCTCCAGGACTCCGGGGCCGACCTCGTGGTCACCGACGGCACCGGTCCCGCGCTTCCCGGCCCGCGCGCGGTCACGGTCGGCGAGCTGACCGCGCTGCCGGGCGGGGCGTTCGCGCCGGTGCCGGTGGGGCCCGGAGCACTCGCGTACGTCATCTACACCTCCGGCTCCACCGGGCGGCCCAAGGGTGTGGAGATCGCGCGCGGTTCGGCCTCGCTGCTGCTGCGGGAGCTGGAGGACGAGGGGGCGGCGAGCGGGGAGCGGCGGCGGGTCGGCTGGAACGCGTCGCCGTCGTTCGACGCCTCGGTGCAGCAGTGGGTGCGGCTGTCGCGCGGGGACACGCTGGTGATGACGGACGAGGAGACCCGCCGCGACCCGGCCCTGCTGGCGGCCTTCATCGACGCGCAGGGGCTCACCGATCTCGACATCACCCCGTCGCACGCCGAGCCGCTCCTGGACCTGCTCACCCCGGACGGCGGTCCGCGTCCGCTGACCCTGCTCGTGGGCGGCGAGGCGATCGGCCCGGTGCTCTGGGACCGGCTGGCCGAGGCGCACCGGGCGGGCGTGCTGCGCGCGGTGAACGTGTACGGGCCCACCGAGTGCACGGTCGACGCGACGGCCGGCTGGATCGAGGAGCCGGGCGAGCCGCACATCGGTACGGTGCTCCCGGGGCTGCGGATGCGGCTGCTCGACGCGCACCTGGCGCCGGTCGGGCCGGGTGAGGCCGGTGAGCTGTATCTCGCCGGGCCCCGGATCGCGCGCGGCTACCGGGGCAGCCCTTGGCTGACCGCCCAGCGTTTCGTCGCCGACCCGTTCGGCGCGCCGGGGGGCCGCATGTACCGCACCGGGGACCGCTGCCGGCTGCTGCCGGACGGGCGCCTCGTGCACCTCGGACGGCTCGACGGACAGGTGAAGCTGCGCGGCCACCGCATCGAGGTGCAGGAGATCGAGGCGACCCTGGGCCGGGCGGGCGCCACCGAGGCGGCCGTGGTCCTGGGCGAGGACGCCGGGGGCACGCCGTGCCTGATCGCCTACCACCGGGGCGGGGACGCCACCGCGCTGCGTGAGGCCGTGGCGCGGGCGCTGCCGTCGTACATGGCGCCGTCCGCGTTCGTCGCGGTCGACCGGTTCGCGACGACGCCCAGCGGCAAGCTGGACCGGTCCGCGCTGCCGGCCCGGGCCGAGGCTCCGCGGGAGGCGCCGGTGCGGGCGGCCGGGCTGAACGGGCGGGCCGAGGAGCTGATCGCCCGGGTGTGGGCGCAGGTCCTGGGTGCCGCGTCGATCGGCCCGGACGACAACTTCTTCAAGCTGGGCGGCCACTCGCTGCTCGCCATCAAGCTGGTCTCCCGGGTGCGCGCCGAGCTCTCCGTCGCCCTGCCGGTGAAGGCGGTCTACGCCCACCCGAGGCTGCGTGATCTCGCCGCCCGCATCGAGGAGTTGACGGCCGCCAAGGATGGCTGACCGCCGCCCGCGCACCGGCCCGCACACCCGCCCGCCCCCGTCGTCCCCGAGGAGCAGCAACCGTGATCCCCCTCTCGTACGCCCAGCACCGGCTGTGGTTCCTGAACCGTCTCGAAGGCCCGTCGGCCGCGTACAACGCGCCCGTCGTGCTGCGTCTGGAGGCCGTGCCCGACCGGCCGGCCCTGGAGGCGGCGGTCCGTGACGTGGTGGACCGCCACGAAGTGCTCCGTACGGTCTACCGGGCCGTGGACGGGGAGCCGTACCAGCACGTCGTCGGCGATCCCGGCGTGCGCCTGGAGGTACGGGAGTGCGGGCCGGGCGACGACGTGACCGGGCTGGTCACCGCCTTCGCGCGGCTGCCCTTCGACGTCACGCGTGACCTGCCGCTGCGTGCCCGGCTGTTCACGGTGCACGGCGGCACTGCCGTGCTGGTGCTCCTCGTGCACCACATCGCGACCGACGGCTGGTCCGTCGGCTGCCTGCTCGCCGACCTCGACCGCGCCTACACGGCCCGGTGCGGGGGCCGCGCACCCGGGTGGGAACCCCTGCCCGTGCAGTACGCGGACTACACGTTGTGGCAGCGGGACGTGCTCGGCGACCCGGCCGATCCCGACAGCCTTGCGCACGAACAACTCACCTTCTGGCGAGCGGCGTTGGACGGAGCCCCGGCCGCGACCCGGCTGCCCGCCGACCGCCCCCGCCCCGCCGAGCCGAGCCACCGGGGAGCGCTGGTCACCGCCCGCCTCTCCGCCACCGCCCACAAGGCGCTCGCCGCGACCACCCGGGCCCACCGCGCGACGTTCTTCATGACCGCCCGGGCCGCCCTCTGTGCCGCACTGGGGGCGGCCGGGGCGGGGCCCGACGTGGTGGTGGGGACTCCCGTGGCGGGGCGGCCCGAGGAGGATCTGCACGACCTCGTCGGCTTCTTCGTCAACTCGCTCGCCCTGCGCGCCGACCTGTCCGACGACCCGGACCTCGGCACGCTGCTCGACCGGGTCCGGGGACGGGACCTGGCCGCCATGGCCCACGAGGACCTGCCGTTCGACCTGCTCGTCGAGGACCTCAACCCGGAGCGCTCCCTCGGCCTGCACCCCTTCTTCCAGGTCATGCTGACCACGCAGACCGCCCAGGACACCACCTGCACCCTGGGCGCCGTGTCCGGCACCCTCGACGCCGCGGACCTGGCCACCGCCAAGTTCGACCTGGGCTTCAACTGTGCCGAGACGTACGGCCCCGACGGCGATCCCGCCGGGGTGCTGCTCGGCCTCCAGTACGCGACCGACCTGTACGACGAGGAGACGGCGCGCCTGCTGCTCACCCTGTTCCACCGCGCGCTGACCGCGTACGCCGAACAGCCCTCCGGCACACCCCTCAGCCGGGCCGGGCTGCTCACCGCCTCGGACCGCGAGGCGATCGACCGCCGTCACGAGGCCCTGACCCGGGCCGCGGAGCGGACCGCCGCCACCCAGGGCGACCCGCTCGGCGGCGAGGACCGCCGCGCCCCCGCCGCCGACCCCCGCGAGGAAATCCTTCGCGGCCTGTTAGCGGAGGTGCTGGGCCGGGACGAAGTCGGCCCGGACGACAGCTTCTTCAAGCTCGGCGGGCATTCCCTGCTCGCCGGGAAGCTCACCAACCGCATCCGCAAGGCGATCGGTGTCCAGGCCGCCATCCGAGACGTGTTCCTGGCGCCGACGCCCGCCCGGCTGCTGCGCCGGCTCGCCGAGCAGGGCGACGGCCCGGTCCGGCCGCCGCTGCGCCCGGTGCCCGCGGCCCTGCGGCCGAAGCGGCTCCCGCTGTCCGCCGCTCAGCAACGGCTCTGGTTCGTCGGCCAGTTGGAGGGGCCGAGCGCCACGTACAACATCCCGGTGGTGACCCGGCTGCGCCGCCCGGTCGAACGGGCCGCCTTCGCCGCCGCCCTCGCCGACGTCGTACGGCGGCACGAGGTGCTGCGCACGGTGCACCGGTCCGCGGACGGGGAGCCGTACCAGGAGGTGCTGGCGCACGCCGAGCCGGTGCTCGACGTGGTGCGGACGGGCGGGGCGGACGAACTGCGGGCGGCCGTGGACGCCGCGGCCGGGTACGTGTTCGACCTCGCCGCGGAGATCCCGTTCCGGGCGTGGCTCCTGGAGGAGGCCGACGGGGGCCAGGTCCTGGTGCTGCTGGTGCACCACATCGCCGGGGACGGCTGGTCCACCGACTGCCTGCTCGCCGACCTGGACCGGGCCTACCGGGCCAGGTGCGAGGGCCGGGCACCCGGCTGGCAGCCGCTTCCCGTCCAGTACGCCGACTACACCTTGTGGCAGCACGAGTTGCTGGACGGCGACCACGGGGTGGCCGGTGAGCAGCTGGCGTACTGGCGCACCGCGCTCGACGGGATGCCGCCGCTGCTCGCGCTGCCCACCGACCGGCCGCGCGGGCCCGAGCCGGACGGGCGGGGCGCGCTCGCGCGGTTCGAGGTGGGCGCGGAGACCCACCGGGCGCTGCTGCGGTGCGCCCGGGAGAACGGCGTCACCCTGTTCATGGTGGTGCAGGCCGCACTCGCCGCGCTGCTGACGCGGCACGGGGCCGGCGAGGACCTGCCCCTCGGCACCACCGTGGCGGGCCGGGGCGACGAGGCGCTGCACCCGCTCGTCGGGTTCTTCGTGAACACCCTGGTGCTGCGTACGGACACCTCCGGCGACCCGGCCTTCAGGGAGCTGGTGCGCCGGGTCCGCGACGCGGGCCTGGGCGCGTACAGCAACCAGGACCTGCCGTTCGACCGGCTCGTGGAGCACCTGAGCCCGCACCGCTCGTCCGCGCACGCCCCGCTCGTCCAGGTGATGCTCCAGGTGCACGCGGCGGGGGCGGGCGAGTCCGCCGCCGCGACGTCCGCGCTGGCCGGCGAACCGGTGGCGTTCCGGGGTGCGGGCGCCAAGTCGGACCTGACGTTCGCGCTCACCGAGACGGTGGGCCCAGACGGGGAGCGGGCCGGGCTGCTCGGTGTCCTGGAGTACGCCACGGCGCTGTACGACGCGGAGACCGCCGCGCTGCTGGTCCGGCGCCTCGCCGAGACCCTGGACGCGTGCGCCGCCGACCCGGACGCGCCGCTGTCCGCACTGGGCGGCGGACGGCCCGCGCCGCACGGTCCGGAGGTGGTCCTCGACGCGCAGGGGCGCCGGGCACCGGTCCGCGTCCCGGGCGAGGTGCACGAGCCGGCGCCGGGCGGTGGGCTGCGCGCCACCGGGCGGCGGGCGTACCGGGGCGCGGACGGGGCGCTGCGGCCCGTGGCCGTCCAGAGCGTGAACGGCTATCCGGTGGAGCCCGGGCAGGTGGAGGGTGTCCTCACCCGTCACCCGGCGGTGTCCGGGGCGCGGGTCCACGTGCGCGACGGGCGGCTGCTGGCGTTCGTCACCTGCGTCCCGGGGACACCGCCCGCCGAGAGCGCGTTGCGCGCCTGGGCCGCCGAGCGGCTGCCCGAGTACCTGGCGCCGGCCCGGGTGGTGCGAGCGGCCCGGCTGCCCGCGCCGGGTGAGGACCCGGCGGAGCTGTCCGACGAGAACACCGCGGGCACGGCAGCCGCACCGGCGGCCGGCGGGGACGCGGACGGGCGGCTCCTCGGCATCTTCCGGGAGGTGCTGGGCGGGCGGGACCTCGGGGCGGACGACAACTTCTTCAAGTCCGGCGGGCACTCGCTGCTGGCGGTGCGTCTGCTGAACCGCATCCGCTCGGAGTTCGGTCAGGACCTGACGCTGCGGGACGTGTTCCGCAACCCGACGGCGGCGACCCTCTCCCGGCGGCTGGCCGGGGCCGTGGCCGACGCCGTCGAGCCGGAGGACGCCGGTCCGGTGGCCGCCCCGGCGCTGCGCCGCCGGACCAGGGCGGGCGCCCGTCGGGGGTGATCCGGCCGGGCGGGCGGAGGTGCGGAGCGGCAGCTCCGTCCCTCCGCTTCTGCCGGTCCGAGCTGCCGGGCGGACTGCCGAGAGGGGTGGCCGGGGGCCCCTAGCGTGAAGGGCACGGAGGCGAGAGGAACCGTTCGCCCCGGTCTCTCGGCGCCCCAGACGGAGGAAACCCCAGGATGCCCCCCATCAGAACGGACGACCTGCTCGACGGCGGCCCCTCTCCCTCGACCGCCCCGCCGGTGCTGGACCTCATCGCCCACCGGGCGCGCACCCGCCCCGACGCGGTCGCCTTGGTCCACGACACCGCCCGGCTGAGTTACGCGCGGCTCGCCGCCGCCGTACGGGAGCGGGCGAACGTCCTCGCCGCCGAGGGTGCGGGCCCGGGCCGGCTGGTCGCCCTCCACCGCCCCCGGGGGATCGACGCCGTCGTCGGCCTGCTCGCCGTCCTCAGCACCGGCGCCGCCTATCTGCCCCTGGACATCCAGGCCCCCGACGCGCGGAACGCGGCCATCCTGCGGGACAGTTGCGGTGACCTGGCGCCCACGCCCGCCGAGGTGGCCGCCGCCGGCGAACTCGTCCTGCCCGGCCCGGGCGCACCCGCCGGAGCCGCCTACGTGATCTACACCTCCGGGTCCACGGGCACCCCCAACGGGGTCGTCGTCGCCCATGACTCGCTCGCGCACTTCATCGCGGGCGCCGTCCCGGCGTACGGCATCGGCTCCGCGTCCCGGGTCCTCCAGTTCTCGCCGCTGCACTTCGACGCCAGCGTGCAGGAGTTGTTCGCCACGCTGGGCGCCGGCGGGACGCTGGTGCTGCGTACGGACGACATGCTGGACGTACGGGATCTGCTCGCCGGCTGCGCCCGGCACGGGATCACGGTGCTCGATCTGCCGGCCGCGTACTGGCACGAGCTGGTCCACGTCCTCAGCACCGGCACGGTGCGGCTGCCCGGCTGCCTGGACACGGTCATCATCTACGGGGAGGCGGCGCTGCCGGAGCGGGTCGCCCAGTGGCGGGAGCTGACCGGGGAGCGGGTACGGCTGCTGAACGCGTACGGCCCCACGGAGACCACGGTGGTCGCCACGGTCGCCGACCTGACCCGCCACGGGGGCGGTCCGGTGCCGATCGGGCGGCCGTTGCCCGGGGTCCGGGCGGCGGTCGTCGCCGGGGAACTGTGGCTGCTCGGCGGCGGGCTGTCGCGTGGCTATCTGAGCAATCCGGAGCTGAACGCGCGCCGCTTCACCGAGCTGGACGGGGAGCGCGCCTACCGCACCGGGGACCTCGTCACGATCGGCGAGGACCGGCAGATCCTGTACCACGGGCGGCTCGACGACGAGGTGAAGATCGGCGGTCAGCGCATCGACCCCGCCGCCGTCGACTCGGTCCTGGCCTCCCACCCGAAGGTCCGGGAGGCCGCCGTCGTCGCCCAGCAGGACGCGGACGGGGTGAAGCGGCTCGTCGCGTTCGTCGTCACCGAGGGCGGGGTGGGGGCCGAGGAGCTGCGCGGTCTGGTGCGCGAGCGCATGCCCGCGGCGGCCGTGCCCGCCTCGGTCGGGATCGTCGCCGCGCTGCCCCGCACCAGCTCCGGGAAGATCAACCGCAAGGCGCTGCGGACCACGGACCCGGGTCTGTCGGTCGTCCACGAGGAGCCGTTGCCCGCCGAGGACCGGGTGCCGCTCTCGCACGCGCAGCGCCGGCTGTGGCTGCTGGACCAGCTGGACGGCCCGTCCTGCGCGTACAACATGCCGATCGTGCTGGAGCTGGACGGGGTGCCCGACCGGGCGGCGCTCGCCGCGGCCGTCGGCGATCTCGCCGAGCGGCACGAGGTGCTGCGGACCGTGTTCCCGGCCCCGGAGGACGAGCCGTACCAGCACGTGCTGGCCGCGTCCGCGGTGCGGGCCCGTACCGTGGAGTGTCCGGCCGGTGAGCTGCGGGAGCGGGTCGCGGACTTCGTGTCCGAGACGTTCGACCTGGCGCGGGAACTGCCGTTGCGGGTCGCGCTGTTCGTTCCCGGGGGCGGCGGGGCCGGGGACGAGGGCCCGGCGGCGGTACTGGCGGTGCTGCTGCACCACGTGGCGGGTGACGGATGGTCGCTGGCGCCGATGATGAACGACCTGGCCGCGGCGTACGCCGCCCGTGCCGAGGGGCGGGTGCCGGAGCAGGAGCCGCTTCCCGTCCAGTACGCCGACTACACCCTCTGGCAGCACGACGTCCTCGGTACGGCCGACGACCCGGATTCCGCCGTCGCGCGGGGGCTCGCCCACTGGCGCGCGGCGCTGGACGGGCTGCCGGCCGTCACCGGCCTGCCGCTGGACCGGCCGCGCCCGGCGGTGCCGGATCACCGGGGCGGTGTCGTCGCCACGCGCCTCGAACCGGCCGCGCACATCCGGCTCGCCCGGCTGGCCGAGGCGCACGGTGCGAGCCTGCTGATGGTGATCCAGGCGGCGCTGGCCCTCGCGCTGCGGGCGGCGGGCTGCGGGGAGCGGGTCGCCGTGGGCACGCCGGTCGCGGGGCGGGACGACGAGGCGCTGGGCGCGCTCGTCGGCTTCTTCGTCAACACGCTGGTCCTGCCGACGGACACATCGGGTGACCCGGCGTTCGCCGAGCTGCTGGAGCGGGTGCGGGACACGGACCTCGCCGCCTACGAGCACCAGGGCCTCCCCTTCGACCTGCTGGTGGAGCATCTGAACCCGCCGCGCACGCCCGGGGTGCACCCGCTCTTCCAGACGATGCTGACGCTGCGCACCGCCGCCCCGGACGACGCCCCCTTCGCGTTCGGCGCGCTCACCGGCCGCTTCCGGGCGGAGGGCCCGGCGACCACCAAGTTCGACCTGACCGCCGCGTGCGTGGAGCACCGCACCGCCGACGGCACGCCCGCCGGCCTCGAACTCGGCCTGGAGTACGCGTGTGACGTACTCAACGAGGACACCGCCCGCCTCCTCCTGGACGCCCTGGCACGCGCCCTGCGCACGGCTGCCGAGCGGCCCGGGGCGCCCGTCGCCGACTCCGCGCTGCTGGGCGACGAGGAGCGGCGGGCCCTCGCCGGGCGCCGGGAGCGCGTCGCGGCCCTCGCCGCCCGGCAGGCCGCCGACGCCGAGGCGGCCCGGGCGGGCGGCGCACCGGACGCGGAGCACCTGGACACCCTGCGAGAGCTGTTCGCGGAGATCCTGGGGCTGGACGAGGTCGGCCCGGACGAGGGGTTCTTCACCATCGGCGGCCACTCGATGAGCGGGGTGCGGCTCGCCAACCGGATCAGGGCCCGCCTGGGCGTCGACGTCCACGTCCGGGACCTGCTGCTCGCCCCGACCCCGGCCGCCCTGGCCCGCCGCATCGCGGAGCACCGGGACACCGGTGCGGAGGGGCCGGCGCTCGTCCGTCGCACGGAGCGGCCGGAGCGCCTGCCGCTGTCCCGGGCCCAGCGCCGGCTCTGGTTCATCGACACGCTGGAAGGGCCCAGCGCCTCGTACAACATCCCGCTGGTGCTGCGTCCGGCCGAGCCGCTGGACGCCGGTGTCCTCGGGTGCGCCCTGGCCGATCTGGTGGAGCGCCACGAGGTGCTGCGGACCCGCTACCCCTCGGTCGACGGGGAGCCGCACCAGGAGATCGTGGCGGACGCGCGGCCGGTGCTCGACGTGCGTACCGTGCCGGCCGGGCGGTTCCGGGCGGCGGTGGCCTCGGCCGCCGGGCACGTCTTCGACCTGGCCGGGGAACTCCCGCTGCGGGCCGCCCTGCTCACCCCGGACGACGGCGGCGGCCAGGTCCTCGTCGTGCTCGTCCACCACATCGCCGCCGACGGCTGGTCGACGGGCCCGCTGCTGGCGGACCTGGGCGCCGCCTACGCCGCCCGCGCCGAGGGCCGCGCACCGGGCTGGGAGCCGCTTCCCGTCCAGTACGCCGACTACACGCTCTGGCAGCAGGAACTCCTGGACGGCCCGGCGGCGCATGACCACCTCGCCTTCTGGGAACGGGCCCTCACCGGGGCGCCGCCCGTCCTCGAACTGCCCGCCGCCCGTCCCCGCCCCGCCGAGGCCACCCATCGGGGCGGCCACGCGCCGCTCACCGTCGACGCCGCCACCCATGAGGCCCTGGAAGAGCTGGCCCGGCGCCACGGGGCGACGCTCTTCATGGTGCTGCAAGCCGCCCTCGCCGCGGTCCTCACCCGGCACGGCGCCGGCACCGATCTGCCGCTGGCCACCATGACGGCCGGGCGCGACGACGAGGCGCTGAGCGACCTGGTCGGCTTCTTCGTCAACACGCTGGTCCTGCGCACCGACACGTCGGGGGACCCGGGGTTCGCCGAGCTGCTGGGGCGGGTGCGCGACACCGATCTCGCCGCCTACGCCCATCAGCGGCTCCCCTTCGACCGGATCGTGGAACACCTCAACCCGGCCCGCTCCACCGCCCACCACCCGCTGGCCCAGTACGTCGTACAGCTCCACCACGACTACACGGCCGACCGTGCCGAAGGGCCGCTGCTCCGGCCCGAACCGGCCCCGCTGGAGGCGCTGTCCACCAAGTTCGACCTGACCCTCTTCCTGTGGGAGCGGAAGGACGGGAACGGGCGGCCGGCGGGCTTGGCGGGCGGGCTGGAGTACGCCACCGATCTGTTCGACGCCGCCACCGCCGCCCAGCTCGCCGCCCACGTCGGGCGTCTGCTGCACGCCGTCGCCGCCGACCCGGGCGTACGGATCGGGGCGGTGGACCTCCTCACCGACGCCGAGCGGTTCCGGCTGGTCGCGGAGTACAACGACACGGCGACCGCGACCCGCGACCGGGCCCCCGTGCACGAGGCGATCGCCCGCCGGGCCGCGCGCACGCCCGAGGCGCCGGCGCTGATCACCGACGCCGGGACCGTCGGCTTCGGCGCGCTCGACGCGCGCGCCGACGCGCTGGCCGCCCGGCTGTGCGCGGCCGGGGTGCGCAGGGGGGACACCGTCGGAGTGCTGCTGGAACGCGGGGTGCCGCTGGTGGTCACCGCGCTGGCGGTCCTCAAGTGCGGGGCCGCCTATGTCCCGCTGGACCCCGCCCTGCCCGGGGCCCGGATCGCGCTGATGGTCCAAGACGCGGACGTCTGCCTCGTCGCGACGGACACCGGGCGGGCGGACGCGGTGCCGGAAGGGGTGTCCGTACCGGTCCTCCTGGTCGACGCGCCTTCCGGAGACATCCCGCCCGCGGACCGCGAGGCCGTGGCGGTCGACGGGGACGACCTGATGTACGTGATGTTCACGTCCGGGTCGACCGGCCGCCCCAAGGGCGTCGGCGTCACCCACCGCAATGTGACCGAGCTGGCCGCCGACCGCGACACCACCGCCGGCGGTCCGCACCGGATGCTCGTCCACTCCGCGACCGGGTTCGACGCCTCGGTGTTCGAGATGTGGGTGCCGCTCCTCGCCGGGGGCAGCCTCGTCGTCATGCGCGGCGACGGCACGGACCTCGCGGAGACCGGCCGCGCCGTCCGCGAACACGGCGTCACCGCCGCCTACTTCACCGTGGGCCTGTTCCATGTGATGGCCGATGAGGCACTGGACACCCTGCGGCTGCTGCGCGAGGTGTGGACGGGCGGCGACGTCGCCTCGCCCACCGCCGTGCAGCGGGTCCTGACGCACTGCCCGGACACCGTCCTCGTCCACTCCTACGGCCCCACCGAGACGACGTTCGCCTCGCACAACCAGTGGCTCACCGGCGGCCGGGGCTCGCTCGGCGCGGCCGGACCGCACCTGGGCCGGCCCATGGACAACACCCGCAGCCATGTCCTGGACGCGGCCCTGCGGCCCGTGCCGCCGGGCGTGCCCGGCGAGCTGTACATCGCCGGTACGCACGTGGCGCGCGGGTACACCGGGCGCCCCGCCCTGACGGCCGAGCGGTTCGTGCCCGACCCGTTCGAGGCGGACGGCAGCCGCATGTACCGCACCGGCGACCGGGTCGTCTGGACGCCGGAGGGCGAACTGCGGTTCCTGGGGCGGGCGGACGGCCAGGTCAAGCTGCGCGGGGTCCGGATCGAGCCCGGCGAGGTGGAGCACGCGCTCGCCGCGCACCCCTCGGTCGGGCAGGCCCTCGTGGTCGTACGCGAGGACCGGCCGGGCGAGCGGAGCCTCGTCGGGTACGTGGTGCCGCGCGCCGGGGCCGCGGTCACCGGTGCGGACGTCCTCGCCCTGGCCCGTACCGCGCTGCCCGCCCATCTGGTGCCTTCGGCGGTCGTCGTCCTGGACGCCGTGCCGCTGACGGTCAACGGGAAGCCGGACCGCCGGGCACTGCCCGCGCCGGACCGGCCCGCCGTCGAGCACCGGGCGCCGCGGAACGCCCGGGAGGAGGTGCTGTGCGGGCTGTTCGCCGAGATACTGGGCGCGCCCCGGGTCGGTCTGGACGACAACTTCTTCACGCTGGGCGGGCATTCGCTGCTCGGGGTGCGTCTGGTGAGCCGGGTGCGTTCGGTCCTCGGCATCGACCGCACCGTCCGCGACCTGTTCCGTGCCCCGACCCCGGCCGGGCTGCTGGGCGCGCAGGACCCGGACGGCACGGCCGGCGCGCTGGGCGTCCTGCTGCCGCTGAACACCCGGGGCGCCCGCCGTCCGCTGTTCTGCGTGCACCCGGGGACCGGGGTCGGGTGGTCGTACGCCGGCCTGGCCCGGCACCTCGGGGACGACCAGCCGCTGTACGCCCTCCAGGCCCGCGCGCTGAGCGAACCCCGCCACCTCCCCCGCACCGTCGAGGAGATGGCCGACGACTACCTGGAACGCATCCGGCAGGTCCAGCCCTGGGGCCCGTACCGGCTGCTCGGCTGGTCCTTCGGCGGGATCGTCGCCCACACCATGGCCGTCCGGCTGCGCGCGGCCGGTCAGCACGTCGAACTGCTCGCGCTGATGGACGTCCACCAGACCGGGCCGGGCAGCGTGTCCGTGCTGCCGCCGGACGCACGGGAGGCGGCCGGGAAGGACGAGCCGCCGGAGGTGGCGGACCCGGTGCTCGACGGTTTCAGCGCCGAGGAGATACGGGCGGTGCTGCGGGCGTCCGAGACCCACGCGGCCCTCATGGCGCGGCACACGCCGGAGGTCGCGGACACCGGCGCGGTCTTCTTCACCGCCCGCAGGCCCGGCGAACCGGAAGGCGCGCTGGCCGCCACTTGGAATTCTTATCTGACGGGCCCGGTCGAGAACCACACCGTGAAATCCACGCATCTCCGGATGGCCGAACAGGAACCTCTCGCACACATCGGAAAAGTCATCGCGGAGAAACTCTCCGCACTGCAGGAGAAAAGCCTGCGGGAAAACGAAACGAGGAGTTATTCATGAGCGACATCGCGAACCCCTTCGACGACGCCGAGGGCTCCTTCCACGTCGTGGTGAACGACGAGGGCCAGCACTCCCTGTGGCCGGCCTTCGCCGACATCCCGGCAGGCTGGGAAGGTGTCTGGGGGCCTGGCGACCGCTCCGGCGCCCTTGAGTACATCACCGCGCACTGGACCGACATCCGCCCCCGGAGCCTGGTCGCCCAGTACGCCTGACCGGCCGCCGCGCCCCTGCCGTGCCCCCGCAGCTCCTGCGGGGGCACGGCATTTCCGTATGCCCGCCGGCCCCCTTTCCGAGACAATCCGAAAAGGGGAAACTGCCGCCTGTTACTGCCGCTCGACTTCCGCCCCGACTTCCGCCCGGAATACCTTCGGGCGAATAACGTCGAAGCCATGAAGATACTCCTGAGCGGAACCGCTTCGGACTCGCATACCTGGAACCTCGTGTATCTCGGGCTGTTCCTGGAGGAGCGGGGGCACGACGTCGTCGCGCTGGGCCCCTGCGCGAGTCCCCGTCTGCTCACGGCCGCCTGTCGCCGGCATGCCCCCGACGCGGTCGTGCTCAGCAGCGTCAACGGCCACGGCTACCGGGACGCACGCGCCGCCGTGCGCGCGCTGCGGGCCGAACCGGAGCTGGCCGCCCTGCCGGTGGCCGTCGGCGGCAAGCTGGGCACGGCCGGCCACTCCCGGGAGGCCGAGGCGGCCCGGCTGCGGGCGGCGGGCTGCGACGCCGTCCTCGGGGACGGGGCCGGCGACCTGGACGCCCTGTGCGCGTTCCTCGCGGCCCCCGCCCGGGTGGGGGCATGACCGCCGCCGCGCCGCGCCCGTTCGGGGCGTTCGTCGCGGCCTCGGCCGCCGCCGGACGGCTGGTGGTGCAGCCCCGCATGGGCTTCGGCGACCCGCGCGCCATGCGTACGGGTTTGCGGGGGACGAAGGCCGCCACGGCCACGACCGCCGGCACGCTCACCATCGACAGCTACACCCGCGTCGGTGACCTCGCGGGCGCCCGGGCCGCGCTCGCCGACGGGGCCGGGCTCAACGGCTACCCGATCGCGACCCACCCGCCCGCCGTCACCCGCGCCCTGCTGGAGGGGGTCCACGACGACGGCTTCCCGGTCCAGGTCCGCCACGGCTCCGCGCGCCCGCAGGCGATCGTCCGGGCCCTGCTCGCCGCCGGCCTCGACGCGACCGAGGGCGGGCCCGTCTCCTACTGCCTGCCGTACGGCCGCACCCCGCTGCGCGAGTCCGTCGCCGCCTGGGCCGAGGGGTGCGCGCTCCTCGCCGAACACGCCCGCCCCGGTTCCGTGCCGCACCTCGAAAGCTTCGGCGGCTGTCTGCTCGGCCAGCTCTGCCCGCCCGGACTGCTGGTCGCGACGAGCGTGCTGGAATGCCTGTTCTTCGCCCAGCACGGGGTGCGCAGCGTCTCGTCGAGCTACGCCCAGCAGACGGACCCGGGCCAGGACGAGGAGGCGGTGCGGGCCCTGCGCCGGCTGGCCGGTGAGCTGCTGCCGGCCGGCGTCGACCACCACGTCGTCCTCTACACCTACATGGGCGTCTACCCGCGCACCGAGCGCGGGGCGACCCGGCTGCTCGAAGCGTCGGCACGGCTGGCGGTGCGGGCCGGGGCGGACCGGCTCCTCGTCAAGACGACCGCCGAGTCCCGCCGCATCCCGACCGTCGCCGAGAACGTCCGCGCCCTGGAGACCGCCGCGGCGGCCGCCGCCCTCGCCGGTCCGCCGCTGCCGGAAGGCCGGGACGACTCGGAGGTCTACGCGGAAGCCCGGGCCCTGGTGGAAGCCGTGCTGGGGCTCCACCCCGACCTGGCCCGCGCCCTGCCCGCCGCCTTCGCACGCGGTCTGCTCGACGTGCCGTTCTGCCTCCACCCCGACAACGCGGGCCGCTCCCGCAGCGTGATCGGCTCGGACGGGCGGCTGCGCTGGTCGGACACCGGCGCGATGCCGATCCGCCCCGACGCCCCGGCCGACCTGGCACCACTCACCGCCGAGGGCCTCCTCGGCGCCCTCAACCACGTGGCCGACCGCTACGACCGGCCGCCGGCCGGCCCCGTGGCCGGCCTGCGGCCACGCACCGACACCCCTCACCACCGCCACGAACAGGAGCCCGTCATGGACCACGCCTCGCAGCCCGCAGGCCCCGCCCTGCCGCCGCCGCTCGGTGAGCACCTGCGCTCCCCGCGGCTGCGCGCCGCCATGCTCGTCCAGCAGGAGGCCCTGCACGCGGCACGCGGTTTCCTGCGGCGGTCGGGCTTCACGGAGCTGCTGCCCCCGCTCGTCGGACCCGTCACCGACCCGGGCGGCCGGGGCGCCAAGGCCCTGGACGTCGACTACTACGGGCGCCCGTACAAGCTGATGACCAGCGCCATCCTGTACAAGCAGGCGTCGCTGCACGGTTTCCCGAAGCTGTTCTACATCGCGCCCAACGTGCGCGTGGAGCCGGAGGAGACCGCGACCACGGGCCGCCATCTGGTCGAGTTCCACCAGATCGACGTGGAGATCGCCGGCGCGAGCCGGGAGGACGCGCAGGAGGTCGCCGCCGGGCTCCTCACCCATGTCGCCGAGCACGTGTGGACCGCCGTCCCCGACGTCCTCACCGAACTGGGGCGACGGGAGGCCGACTTCGCGGACGTGCGCAGCGGCAAGTACGACGTGTGCACCCACCGGGAGGCCGTCTCCCGGCTCCTCTCCTCCGGGCACCCGCAGAACCCGGACAGCGAGATCGACTGGACCGGCGAACGGCTCCTCTCGCTGGAGAGCGACCGGCCGTTCTTCATCAACGACTACCCGAAGGGCTCGCGCGGCTTCTACGACCGCGAGGACCCCGAACGCCCCGGTGTGCTGCGGAACTTCGACCTGATCGCCCCGCACGGATTCGGGGAGCTGGTCTCGGGGAGCGAACGCGAGGCGGACTACGCCACCATCGTCACGCGGATGCGGGAGAGCGGCGAGAACCCCGCCAAGTACGCCTGGTATCTGAAGGAGGCCCGGGAGGGCATCCCGGCCAGCGCCGGTTTCGGGATGGGTCTGCAGCGCCTCGTCCGCTTCCTCACCGGTCTCGACTCGCTGTGGCAGGTCAGCGCGTACCCGAAGCTCCCCGGGGTGGTGGCCCCGTGAGCGCCCTCGCCGCCCCCGGCCTCCCCGAGCGCGAGATCCGCGCCCGCGCCCGGCGCGGCACCGCCGGCGTGTTCCCCGACCCCGGCTCGTACGGTGCCGAGCTCTTCGGTCCCGGGCGTACGGCCGGTACGGACGCGCTCGACCGGTCCAGGATCGTTCCGCCCGTCTTCATGCCGGAGCGGCTGGAGAAGCTGATCGCCCTGGCCCGCGAGCCGGAGTCGGGTGACGTCGGACTGGCCTGCCGGACCGGCGGGTTCACCGCCTCGTTGCCGCTGTACCTGTCGGCTTTCGGGTCCACCCGGGCGGGCAGCGGCGATCCGGCCGTACAGGCGTCCCGGCAGGCCGGCCGCCTCGGCATCCCCATGGTCATCGGCGAGAACATGGTCCCCGTGCACGGATACCGGCGTGGCGGGGACGCCACCCGCTCCGCGCTCCTCGCGCGCATCGACGCGTACCTCGACGCGGCGCCCGAGGGAGTCGGCGGGATCGTCGTCCAGCAGTCCACCGAGGACGCCGACTCGGAGGTCTGGAACCTCCTCTACAGCGATCCCGCCACCCGGCCGCTGCTCGAATCGGGGCGCCTGGCGTTCGAGCTGAAGACCGGCCAGGGCGCCAAACCCGGCCTCGGCGGCATGACCGTCGTCGGGCGCGCGGAGGCGGAGCGGCTGGCGGAGCGGTTCACGGTCACCGAGGCGTTCGGCGCGGGCGCCGAGCACCGGCTGCGCTGCGCCACGCCGGGCACGTTCACCGACGAGATCCTGCGCCAGCAACTGCGCTTCATGCGGAACAACTTCCCCAAGGCCCGTACGTGGGTGAAGTTCCACCCGGGCCGCGACATCGCGCACGCCGCGCGCACCGCCTGGGCGGCCGGGGCCGACGCCGTCACCGTGGACGGTGCGGAGGGCGGCACCGGCTGGGCGCCCCGGGTCTTCCTCGACCAGGTCGGGCTGCCGCTCGCGGAGTGCCTGCGCCGGATCGGGCGGCCCGGGGGCTGTCTGCTGGCGAGCGGCGGGATGTGGGAGGGCGGGCGCGCCCTGCGCGCCCTCGCCCTGGGTGCCACGGCCGTCGGCCTCGGCCGCGCGGCGCTCGTCGCCGTGGACGAGGACCCGGAACAGGGCCTGGTGCGCCTCGCCGAGAGCATCGCACTCGAACTCCGGCTGCTGATCAGCGCGTTGGGCAAGTACGACGTCGGCGCGCTGGGCCCTGAGGACCTGTGGTGGCCGGACGGCGGACCCGCCGACGCCGGGGCGCCGCTGCCCGCCGACCCGGCAGCCGCCGGAGCGAGGCCGTGAACGGGCGGGCGGGGTCCGGGGCGGGGTGGACCGCCGTGGTCCGGCCCGCCCCGGCCGGCCGGCCCCGCCGCGTCGCCGGCCGGCCCCGCACCGTCCGGGCCCGGTTCGTGTTGCGGGAGGCCCCCGGTGTCACCGTCGGGCCCGCCGGGCGCGACGCCGACGCCCGGGACCCCGTGGCCGACGCGGCCCGGCTGGCCGCCCAGCGTGCCCTGGCCGAGGCGGGCCGGAGCTATCTCGGCGGCCTCCTGGAACTGCGCGCCCCCGGGCGCGCCCGTGCCGCGGCTGACCGGCGGGCCGTGCGGCGCGCCGCCGGCCGGGCCGCCGCGCTGGCGGTCGCGGCGACGCTGCGCGGCGACGACACGGGCGTCGGCGTCCGCGTCACGCGCCGCTGACCCACGCACGTGCCGAGCCGCGCTCCCCTCCGTCCGAAGCCGCCGCGGAACTCCGCCGCTGAGCGCCGACCCGGAACGCCGGACCGGAACCACCCCCCGAAAGCCGACCTCAGGAAGCCGAACCCATGACAACGAACCCCACCGCCCCGCCGTCCGATGCGGGCCCCGCTCCGGACTGGCGGCGCATCGGCAGCTTCGTCACCGGCCAGGCGGCCGTGCAGTGCGGCAGCTTCGCGCTGATCATCGCCATGAACTGGACGGCCGTCCAGCTCGGCGGCCGGTCCGCGGTCACGCTCGTCATCCTCGCCTCCACGCTCCCGCGCGCCCTGATGCTGCTGTTCGGGGGCGCTCTCGCCGACTCCCTCGGCCCGCGTGCGGTCCTCCTCCGGGCCACCGCCACGCGGCTGGCCGTCCTGGCGATCGGCGCCCTGGTCACCGCGGGCGCCGACAGCGTCTGGCCGCTGATCGCCGTCGCCGTGGTCGAGGGCTCGCTGCTGGGCCTGACCGGCCCGGCGTCGGGCGTCCTGCTGACCCGGCTGGCCCCTCAGGAGCACCTGGGGCGCGCCAACTCGCTGTTCTCCATGGTGATGCGGCTGGCCCCGATCGCCGGGTCACCGCTGGGCGCCTGGCTGGTGGTGGCGGGCAGCCTGTCCGGGGTCATGCTGGTCTCGGCGGCCGGGTGCGCTGTCTGGCTGGTCTGCGCGTTCCACGTGACCCGGGGCATGACCCGGCCGGAGCGCGGCACCGGGCCGCGTCCGTCGTTGTTCCGGCGCTCCGGTGACGGGCTCCTGCTGCTGGGCGCCCACCCCAGACTGCGCTGGATGTTCGTCGCCTGCTTCTGCATGGACTTCGCGTTCCTCTGGCCGGCCGAGGTGGCCCTTCCGCTGCGCGCGTCCGGCGAGGGCTGGGGCATCGGCTCGGTCGCGGCGGCCCTGACCGCGTTCAGCGCGGGTGCCCTGGCGTCGGCGGCGGCCGGTGCCGCTCTCGCCCACCGCATCCCGGTCCCGGTCAAGCTGGTCGTCACCGGCACCGGGCTCGCCGTGGGTATGGGCGCGATGGCCCTGGTGCCCTCACCCGCCGTCCTCGCGGTCACGGCGTGCGCGGTCGGCCTGTTCTCGGGGCTCAACGGACCCGCGCTGGTCACCGCGTACCAACAGGCCGTTCCGGAGGGGAAGGTGGGCGCCGCGATG
The DNA here is from genome assembly GCF_042669245.1 of Streptomyces sp. NPDC057249. Lineage (NCBI taxonomy): Bacteria > Bacillati > Actinomycetota > Actinomycetes > Kitasatosporales > Streptomycetaceae > Streptomyces > Streptomyces sp. NPDC057249. Next base: position 21,581 of record NZ_JBHUXS010000002.1, read on the forward strand.
TCCACGTTCTCGCTGTCCAGCATCGGGGCCGCGCCCCTGTCGCTGGCCGTCTTCAGTTCGCTCTCCGCGCCCCTGGGGGTGACCGGCACCTGGCTGCTGTGCGCGTGCGTCGCACTGTTCTCGCCGATCGCCGCCACGCTCGCCCTGCGCGCGCCCCTGACGCGGAAGGCCCCCGCCGTGCCGGAGGCCTCCGCCGTCCCCGAGCCCACCGCCACAGCCGTGTGAGGCAGCCATGTCCCTGCTGGACCCCCGCCCGTCACCCGTCCATGAGTCCGTCCTCCTGCCCACCGCACTGCCGCCGCTGCCCGCCGCGCTGCCTCCGCCAGCCGGTCCGGGGCCGGGCCGCCCGCAGCTCTGGCTGGTGGCCACCGCCGCCCATGAGGAGACCGCGACCCGGTACGCCCCGCTCGTGCTGGGTCCCGCCGAACTGGCCCGGGCCGACGAGTTCCGGCGCCCCACCGACCGGGCCACCTATCTGTGTGCCCACGTCGGTCTGCGCCGGGTCCTCGGCAACCATCTGGGCGTCGCCCCGCGCACGGTGTCGGTGGCCCGGGCGCCCTGCCCGGGCTGCGGCGGACCGCACGGGCGGCCCGTGCTCCGGGACGGGCCCCTGCACTTCTCGCTCTCGCACTGCGAGGGCCTGAGCCTCATCGCCGTCGCCGCCACCCCGGTCGGCGTGGACGTCGAGCCCGTTCCGGACGCGCGCACCCTCCTGGAGGCGGCCGATGTCGTCCATCCCCTGGAGGCGGCGGAACTCGCCGCGCTGGCGTCCCCGACGCGGCCGGCCGCCTTCGCCCGGGTGTGGACCAGGAAGGAGGCGTATCTGAAGGGCCTCGGCATCGGCCTGGGCGCGGACCCCGCGACGGAGTACGTGGGGGCCGGACCGGCTCCGGCCGCCCCGGCCGGCTGGCTCCTGGCCGACATCGCCGTCCCGCCCGGCCACCGGGCGGCGGTGGCGGTCCGCCGGGAGGAGGTGGGCGGCGCCGGTCCGGACTGACCCGCTCCGCCCGCGGAGCCCCCGGGCCGTACGAGTCGCTGCGCGTCCCGTAGGTGCGGCGGCTCACCGCGAGCCCGTCCCCGGCCCCGCACGCGTGCGCCGTGCGGGAGCCGGCGGGGAGGTGAGGGCGCGTCAGGCCTTCTGCTTCTTGAGTGACGTGAGGTGGGCGAAGACGACGACGTTGGCCGAGTAGCCGTCCTTCTTGTCGAAGCGCCCGCCGCAGGTCATCAGGCGGAGCTCCGGGCGGCCGGTGCTGCCGTACACCTTGTCGTCGGGGAACTTGTCCTTCGTGTACGTCTCGACCGTGTCGATCGTGAAGACCGCGGTCTGCTTGTCGGCCCGGGTGACGGTGACCTTGTCGCCCTTGTGCAGGGCGTTGAGGTTGAGGAAGATCGCCGGCCCGGTCTCCGTGTCGCGGTGGCCGACGATCAGCGCGGTGCCCTTCTCGCCGGGCGAGGGCCCGTCGCGGTACCAGCCCACCTCCCTGGGTCTGCTCATGGGCGGGGCCCCGAGGTGCCCCTTCTTGTCGAGTCCGAGGCCGGTCACCGGCGCCTCGATGAAGATCGCGGGCACCGCGACCTTCACCGGCCGCGACGGGGACAGGGGTGCGTGCGAGACCGGCCGGTCGCCGCCGCCCGCGGCGTCGTTGCCGTGGGCGGCGGCGACCGGATCGTCGGACGAGTCGGAACTCGCCCAGACGATGCCGGTCACCAGCGAAGAGGTCACGCACAACGTCATCGTGAGACGACACGCCCGGCTCGGGCCCCGTCGGCGTCTTCTGCGCGGGTTATGCCTCGTTACGGGCACGGCGGCGTGCGGCTCGGCGGACCATGATCAGCCCGGCGGCTCCGGCGGCCCCGGCCGCCAGTGCGGCGGTGGTCGCGACGTTCGAGTCGCTCTCGGAGCTGACGCTCTCCATGTCCGGGACGCCGCCGCCACCGGCGGGCACGCCGCCCGACGGCTGCTCGTAGTCCGTCTCGGAGCCCGAAGCGGCGGAGTCGCGCTCGCCGTTGTGGCCCGGTCCGTTGTTGCCGGCCGGCTTGGTGCAGTCGACCTTGAACGCCTTGTTCTTCGGGCCGGACGGAACGATCCACACCAGCTGGTACGTGCCCTCGGGGAGCAGGTACTCCTGGCTGCGCGCCGAGCCGTTCACCAGCGGAAGGGTGCTGGCGAGGGTGTCCCCCGGGGGAACGGTCGGGGGCTGCGCGGTGATGGTCCACGGCACGGCCGGCATGTCGCCGAAGTTGCTGGCCTGGAGGACGAACTTGCAGACCTCGTTGCCGTCGCCGCCGCGCGCCGCCCAGCCGCCGGGGCGGATGTCGATGTCGCCGCTGTCGCCGGGGGCGGCGAAGGCGGCCGAGGCCCCGCCCAGCGTGGCGGCGGCGGCGGCGACCACGGCGGCCGCGACGGTGCCCGCGCGGGCGCTGCGGGCACGGACAGTAGCGGAAATACGCATGCTGAACTCCTTCGAGCCGGGATGATTGTCGTACTGATCAATCGATCGACCTAAGAGATGCCATGCCGGGCGGGATAAATGCCGCGTAACACTCGGAAAAGTGCGACAAGTACCCTGAGTAGCCGATACCGATCCGACCCGAAGAGCCCTCCGGACATGCGAACGGGGCGCCCTGAGACGCCCCGTCCCGATGCCCGCGGCCCAGGTCAGCCCAACCCCGCCGCGGCCCCGGCCGCCGCGCGCCGCCTGCGCTGCTCGGCCACGTCCGCCACCGGCGAGGCCAGCAGCAGCGTGCGCGTGTAGGCGTGTCGCGGCTCGGAGGTGACCGTCGCGGCGTCGCCCGTCTCCACGATCTCGCCCCGGTGGATCACCGACACGCGGTGGCTCATGAAGCGGACGACGGCCAGGTCGTGGGAGACGAAGAGGTACGCGACCCCCGTCTCCTCCTGGATCTCCAGGAGGAGGTCGAGCACCGTGCGCTGGGTCGTCAGGTCCAGCGCCGACACCGGCTCGTCGCAGATGACCAGCCGGGGGCGCAGGGCCAGCGCCCGGGCGATCGCGACCCGCTGCCGCTGGCCCCCGGAGAACTCCCGGGGCAGCCGCCCCGCCGCGTCGGACGGCAGATGGACGCGGTCCAGCAGCCCGGCGACCCTCCCCCGGGCCTCCCGGACACGCGTGCCCTGCCCGATCAGCGGCTCGGCGAGGGTGTCCCCGATGGTGCGGGACGGGTTCAGGGAGGTGTACGGGTCCTGGAAGATGACCTGGAGGTCGCGGCTGAGGGCCCGGCGGCGGCGGGCGTCGGCGTGCTCGATGCGCTCGCCGTCGAAGGTGACCGAGCCCGAGCGCACCGGCACGAGCCCGAGGACCGCGCGCCCGATGGTGGACTTGCCGGAGCCGGACTCGCCGACCAGGCCCAGGGTCTCCCCGGGCCGCACGAACAGGCCGACGCCCTTGAGGACCTCGGTCTCCGGGGCGCGCCGCCCCTTGCCGGGGAAGGAGACCCGCAGGTCCCGCACGGTGAGGAGGGCGTCCGCGTCGGGCGCGGCGGCGTCGGGGGTCTTCATGCGGTGACGGTCCTTGCTTCTCGGGGCTGCCAGGGGGCGCGGGCCGGTGCGTCGTCCAGGACGGCGGCGAGCAGGGTGCGGGTGTACGGCTCCCGGGGCGCTCCGAGGATCTGTTCGGTGGTGCCGGTCTCCACGATGCGCCCGGCGTTCATCACGGCCACCCGGTCGCAGAGGTCGGCGACGACACCGAGGTTGTGGGTCACCAGGAGGACGCCGAGGCCGCGTTCGTCCCGCAGCCGGCGCAGCAGGCCGAGCACTTCGGCCTGGACGCGCACGTCGAGCGCGGTGGTGGGCTCGTCGGCGATGAGGAGGTCCGGGTCGCAGGACATCGCGCCGGCGATCAGGACGCGCTGGGCCATGCCGCCGGAGATCTCGTGCGGGTAGAGGCGCAGGGTGCGGTCCGGGTCGGGGATCTCGACCAGGCGCAGCAACTCGCGGGCCCGGTCGGCGGCTTCCTTGCGGCCGAGTCCGAGGTGGTGGCGTACGGGCTCCATGAGCTGGCTGCCGATGGTGAAGGCGGGGTCGAGATTGCTCATGGGCTCCTGCGGTACGTACGCGAGGGTGCGGCCGCGCAGCACGCGGTGGTCGCGTTCCCGCAGGCCCGCCGTCTCCCGGCCGTTGACCGTGATGCTGCCGCGCGTGACGCGTCCGCCCTCGGGCAGCAGGCCCAGGACCGAGAAGGCGGTCTGGGTCTTCCCGGAGCCGGACTCGCCGACCAGGCCCACGATTTCACCGGGGCGCACATCGAGGTCGACGCCGTGCACGACCTCCTTGTCGGTGCCGTCGGGCCGGGCGTAGGCGACGGTGAGGCCGCGCACGGAGAGCAGCGCGGCGCGCGGGGCGGCGGAACCCGCGGGCTCGGCGGGGGCGGCGGGCCCGGTGCGCCGGCGGCGGGCCGGCCGGGGCGTCTGCTCCTCCAGGGCGTCGCGTACGGCTCCGGCGAGCAGGACGAGCGCGCAGTTGGTGAGGCCGAGGGCGAGGCCGGGCCAGAGGATGAGCCGGGGCGCGCGCTGGATGTTCTGGAACGCCTCGTTGAGCATGGCGCCCCAGGTGGCGGACGATCCGCTGCCGACGCCGAGGAACTCCAGGCCGGCCTGGAGGGCGATCGCGATGCCCGCGACCAGTGCGATCTGGATGATGATGGGGCCGCGTACGACGGTCAGGACGTGCCGGGCCACGATGCGCGTGTCGGAGAGGCCGGAGACCTTCGCGGCGTCCACGTACAACTCGCCCCGGACGTTGGCGACGATGCCGCGCACCAGGCGGAAGAAGCTGGGTGCCACCAGGACGCCGAGCACGATCATCAGGACGTGGACGTCCGGGCCGAGGATGGCGCGCGAGGCGAGCAGCACGACCATGGCGGGCAGGGCCATGACGAGGTTGACGGTCCAGTTGGCGGCGGAGTCGAACCAGCCGCCCCGGTACCCGGCGAAGAGCCCGGACGGCACGCCGAGCGCCAGCGCGATGGCGAGGGCGAGCAGCGCCCCGCCCAGCGTGTTGCGCCCGCCGTACAGGACCCGGGCGAGGATGTCGCGCCCCGCCGAGTCCATGCCGAGGGGGTGTCCGCCGCCCGGCCCCGCGAACGCCTCGCTCAGCGACGAGGCGTCCGGGTCCTGCGAGGCGATCACGGGTGCCAGCAGGACGGCCGCGACGATGAGCAGGAGCAGGGCGGCGGAGAGCCCGCCCAGGGGGTTGCGCAGGACCCTGCGCAGGGTGCGGCCGGTACTCATGCGACCCTCGCCTTGGGGTTGAGCCAGCCGATCAGGATGTCGACCAGGAGGTTGATCAGGACGACGCCGACGACGGTGAGCATGACGAGCGCCATGATCACCGGGATGTCGCCGCGGGTGGTGTAGGTGACGGTCATCGAGCCGATGCCGGGGAGCCCGAAGATCTGCTCCACCAGGACGGCGCCGCCGAGCAGGCCGACGAACTGCATGCCGAGCACGGAGAGCGCGGGCGCCGAGGCGTTGCGCAGGACGTGCTTGAACACGATGCGGGAGGCGGGCAGTCCGCGGGCCCGCAGGGTGCGTACGTAGTCCTGCCGCAGGACGTCGATGACGGCACCCCGCACCTGCTGCGAGACACCCGCGACGGAGGCCACCGACAGCGAGAGCACCGGCAGGGTGATGGTGGACAGCCAGCCGCCGGGCGAGTCGGTGAACCCGGTGTAGCCGATGGCCGGGAACCAGCGGAGCCGTACCGCGAAGACCAGCACCAGGACCAGGGTGAGCAGGAATCCCGGCAGGGCGTACCCCACCACGCCCAGCACCTGCACGAAACGGTCGGCGGCGCCGCGCCGCACCCCGGCCCACACCCCCAGCAGGAAGGCGAGGGCCGTGGTGACGGCGGTGACGCCGAGCATCAGGCTGGCCGTGACCGGGAGGCGGTTGCCGACGGCCCGGCCCACGTCCTCACTCGTGAACCAGGAGGTGCCCAGGTCGCCTCGGACGGCGTGGGACAGCCAGCTCCCGTACTGCTGGAGCACCGGGTCGTCCAGGCCCAGCGACGCGTTCTTGGCGTCGATGGCGCTCTGGGAGGCGGTCTCGCCGAGCAGTTGCCGGCCCACGTCGATGTGCGGGACGGACAGCAGCAGATAGGTGAGGAAGGAGATCACGACCAGGAGCACGGCTCCGGAGGCGATCCTGCGGGCGATGAAGTTCAGCATGACACTCGGTATCCGTCGGCGCGGGACGCTACTTGGCGGGCGCGTAGTTGTAGATCGAGGGGACGGCCATGCCGGACTGCGGCGCGATCTTCACGGTGCCGTCCGAAACGTGCAGGTAGCTCATCCGGTAGAAGGGGACGAACCACGCGTCCTCGACCAGGTGTCGGTTCAGCTCGCGCGCGGCCGACTTCGCCTCGGCCTCGCCGCCGGCCTTGAGGACGGGCAGCAGCTTCCGCGTCACCTTGTCCGTGGTGCCGAACATGTTGAACGCGCCCGGGGTGACCAGTTCGTCGGCCGCCGCCCAGTCGGAGGCGGACTGGCCCATGTTCATGACCATGCCGGAGTAGAGGCGGTCCTTGAACACCTTCTGGACGGCCGAGGCGCCGTCGAGCGTGTCCCAGACCAGCTTCACGCCGATGGCCTCGAAGTCGGACCGGAGCGAGGCGGCGAGCGCGTCGTTGACGATCGCCGTGATCCTCGGCAGCTTCAGCGTGAAGCCCTTGGCGTAACCGGCCTGCTCGAGCAGCGCCTTGGCCTTGGCGGGGTCGTGCGCGTAGTAGCCGTCCAGCGCCTTGTCGTACGCCTGGGTCCCGGGGCCGAAGACCTGCGAGGTGGTCCGGCCGCGGTTCTGGCGGATGCGGTCGAGCATGGTGTCGCGGTCGACGGCGTAGTTGAGCGCCTGGCGCACGCGCGGGTCGCGCAGGGCGGGGGTGATCTTGCCGTCGCGGTCGAAGAGCAGCAGCCCCTGGAAGTCGAACTCCTGCTTCTCCGTCTTCACCTTCGGATCGGACTCGATGGCGATCTGCTGGTCGGCGGTCTGCAGGAGCGCCGCGTTGATCTGCCCGGTCTTGAGGCCGTTGGTGATCGCGGTCTCGTTGTCGAAGAAGCTGAAGGTGACGTTCTTGTAGGGGAGTTCCTCGCCCCAGTAGTCGGCGTTGCGGGTGTAGGTCCACTTGGTGCCGACGGTGGTGCGCGTCTTGTCGAGGCGGTAGGGGCCGGTGCCGTCCGGGGTGGTCTTGAGGCTGTCGCCCTTCGCGAACTGCTTGGGGTTGGCCATCAGGCCGGGCGCGTCGCTGAGGTAGAACTCCATCGCCGGGTTGGGCTGCTTGAGCTTCAGCGTGACGTGGGTGGCGTCGGTGACGTCGACGGCCGCCAGGTCGTTCAGCCACTTCGCGGAGGCACCGCCGCCCTTCTGGAAGCGCTCCAGGTTCGCCTTGACCGCCGCGCCGTCGAAGGCGGTGCCGTCGGCGAACTTCACGTCCTTGCGCAGGGTCAGCGCGAGCGCGGTGTGCTTCTTGTCGTACGTCCACTCCGTGGCGAGCATCGGGCTGAGGGTGCCGTCGGGTTCGCGCTTGATGAGGGTGTCGTACACGGCCTGGAAGTACGGCAGGGCGCTGCCGGTGGCGACGGCGGGGTCCAGGCTCTGCGGGAGGGTCATCGTCGCGATGTTCAGCGTGGACGATCCGGCGCCCGCGGCGCCGCCGTCGTCGCCGGCGCATCCGGCGAGGGCGAGCGAGGCCGCGACGCAGGCGGCAACGGTCGCGGTTCGGGCAGTTCTGCTCATGTCTTTCGCTCCGTCTGGAGAGCCGGGGGCGCCGCCCCGGCGAAGATTGCCGGTGAGCCTACACACGGAATTAACCACTTGGTAGGTTTTTGCTCGGTGGAATTAACCAGTCGGTAAGTTCCGCGCGACACCCCCGAGGACCGACCGCGGCAGGAGACGACCGAAGTGACCGACCCCGCACCCGAGGCGCCCCGGCGGCTGTCGAAGGGCGAGCGCACCCGCGCCCGCGTCCTGGACTCCGCGGCCGAGCTGTTCGCCCGCTCCGGCTACCTCGCGGTGTCGCTGCGCGACATCGCCGCCCACGCCGGACTCACCCACGCCGGGGTGCTGCACCACTTCCCCGGCAAGGAGGCCCTGCTCCTGGACGTGCTGAGCCGCCGGGACGAGCTGGACGCACGCCGCCTCTTCCCCGGCATGCTCGCCCCGGACGAACCGGAGCCGGAACCCGCGGAGCGGCTGCGCCTGCTGCTGGACGTGGTCGCCCGCAACGCCGGCACGCCGGGGCTGGTCGCGCTGTACGCGAAGCTGTCGGCGGAGGCGTCCGATCCGGAGCACCCCGCCCACCTCTACTTCGTGCGGCGCTACCAGGTCCTGCGCCGCGAGATCACCGGCCTGCTGGCGGAGCTGTTCGCGGCGGCGGACGTCCGGGAGGACCCGGCGGCCGTGGCCCAGCAGCTGCTGGCCCTGCTGGACGGGCTCCAGACGCAGTGGCTCCTCGAGCCGGACGCCGTCGACATGGCGGAGCAGGTCCGCGCCTTCCTCCACCGCTACGGCGTCGCGGCGGAGGGATGCGGTTGAGGCGTCAGTGACCGAGGGCGGCGAGGACGGCATCGGCCGTACTCCTGTGTCCGGAGGCGTTCGGGTGGAAGCCGGCTCCCTCGGCCGAGTCGGCCGGTTCGATCCAGCGCACCCCCGCGGCCTGGCAGGCGTCGTGCCCGACGGACGGGCCGTAGGTGTCGACGTAACCGTCGCCGTGCGTCCCGGCCCGCTGCGCCATCATCGCGTCGAGCTGCTTCTCCTTGTCCCGGACCCAGCCGAAGTCGCCCTCCGCGAGCGGGATCGTGGCGCGGCAGGAGCTGCCGTCGTCCGGCAGCAGCGACGGGTAGCCGACGAGCAGGACCCGGGCCTGGGGCGAGCGGGTGTGGATCGCGTCGAGCACCGCGTCGAGCTTCGGTGCGGTGGCGTCGATGCGGGAGCCGATCTCGTCGGTGCCGAACAGGGTGAAGCTGCTCTTGCAGGGCGAGCCGTGCGGCGCGAGGTAGCCGACCAGGACGCACCGGGTGATGACACCGGCCAGGTCGAGATCGTTGCCGCCGACCCCGAGGGTGACCAGGGTCGTGTCGGGGCGCAGCGCGTCGAGCTGGGGCGCCACGGCGTCCTGCGGTCCCGCCATGTGCGTGGTGTCGGCCCCGGCGCAGGTGACATCGGTGAACGACGCCGCGCCGACCGCCGCCGCCACGAGCGACGGGTAATTGCGGTCGGACCGGCCGCAGACGGTGTCGGTCTGCTGGGGGATGCCGAGTCCGGAGCTGTACGAGTCGCCGAGCGCCACGTACCGGACGGGCTCGCCGGACGCCGGGGCGGCCGGGGCGGCGACGCCGGGCGACGCGGCGCCGGCCAGCAGCGCGACGGCGGCCGCCGCCGCGAGGGCCAGGCGCGGGGCGCGGGCCGGGTGGCGCGCCTCTCGGAGCGCGGGGGTGGTCGACCGACCGGATACCGACATGACCGTTCCTCGATTCATGGGAGTGCGGGGCGATTCATGGGAGTGCGGGGCCGATGAGGCGGTCGGCAGCAGGGAGCTCATCGGAGCGGACCGCCCGAGCTCGAAAACCGTACGGTGATCGGTTTCTAGCCGTCAAGGGCCGCGTCCGAAATGAAATCCGGCCGGTCGACGGGGTCCCGCACGCCGCGCGCGGGGACCCTTGACACCGAAAACCGATCACCATACGTTTTTGGGTCGTGTGCCGTCTTGCCCCGATTCGCTCCACCGGACGGCCCTCGCCCCGGCCCCCGCCCCCTTCACGGAAGCCCGACAGGTACTCGTATGACTCAGCGACCCGCACCCCGCCCCTCCCCCGCCACCCGCCTCCCGCTCGCCGAGAAGGCCGCCCTGACCAGCGGTTCCGGGGACTTCGTCAGCGAGGGGTCCGAGGCGGCGGGGCTGCCCGCCGTCCGGATGTCCGACGGCCCGCACGGGCTGCGGCTGCCCCGGGAGAGCGGCGACGGCGGCCAGCTCGACCTGCACAGTGCGGCGCCGGCGACCTGCTTCCCGCCCGCCGTCGCCCTGGGCAGCAGCTGGAACCCGGAGCTGGCCGAGGAGGTCGCCGCCGCCATCGCGGCCGAGGCCGTGGCGCACGGCGTCCACGTGGTGCTCGGGCCGGGCATCAACATCAAGCGGTCCCCGCTGTGCGGCCGGAACTTCGAGTACTTCTCCGAGGACCCGCTGGTCTCCTCGGAGCTGGGCGGCGCGATGGTGCGCGGGCTCCAGAACGCCGGGGTCGGGGCGTCGCTCAAGCACTACGCGGCCAACAACCAGGAGACCGACCGGATGCGGGTCAGCGCCGACATCGACGAGCGCCCGCTCCGCGAGATCTACCTGCGGGCCTTCGAACGCGTCGTCCGCCGTGACGAGCCCTGGTCCGTCATGGCGTCCTACAACGGCGTCAACGGCGTGCCCGTGGCGCAGCACACCCGCCTGCTGACCGAGATCCTGCGCGACGAGTGGGGCTTCGACGGCATCGTCGTCTCCGACTGGGGCGCGGTACGCGACCGGGTCGCCGCCCTCCGCGCCGGCCTCGACCTCCAGATGCCGGGCCCCGGCGGGCACACGGACCGCGAAGTGGCCGCCGCCGTGGAGTCCGGCGCGCTGGACGAGGCGGTGCTCGACCGGACCGTCGAACGGCTCGCCCTGTTCGCCGACCGCGCGACGGGCGCTGCCGGGAAGCCCGGAACGTTCGACGCGGACGCCTCGCACCGCGTCGCCGGGCGGGCCGCCGACCAGTGCGTGGTGCTCCTGAAGAACGACGACGCGCTGCTGCCGCTGGACCCGGCGCGGGGCAGCGTGGCGGTCATCGGCGAGTTCGCCCGTACGCCGCGCTTCCAGGGCGCCGGCAGCTCGCAGGTGACACCCACCCGGCTCGACGTACCGCTGGACAGCCTGCGCGAGCTGGCCACGGGCGCGGATGTGCGGTTCGCCGCCGGATACGCGCTGCCCGGTGCCGAGGACGGGCCGGCGGACAGCGCACTGGCCGACGAGGCGGTGCGGCTGGCGGAGGCGTCCGACACGGCGGTGCTGTTCCTCGGCCTGCCCGCGCAGGACGAGTCCGAGGGCTTCGACCGCGATCACCTGGACCTGCCCGCCGCCCAGACCGCGCTGCTGCGCCGGGTCCTGGACGTCAACCCGCGCGTGGTCGTGGTGCTGTCCAACGGCGGCGTCGTCAGCACCTCGCCGTGGCAGGACCGGGTGCCCGCCCTCGTCGAGGGGTGGCTGCTCGGCCAGGCGGGCGGCGGCGCGCTCGCCCGCGTCCTGTTCGGCGCGGTCAACCCGTCCGGGAAGCTGACCGAGACCGTCCCGCTGCGCCTCGAGGACTCCCCGAGCCACCTCTCGTTCCCCGGCGAGGAGGGCAGGGCCCGGTACGGCGAGGGGATCTTCGTCGGATACCGGGGGTACGACGCCCAGCGCCGCGAGGTCGCGTTCCCGTTCGGCCACGGCCTGTCGTACACGACGTTCGCGTACGAGGAGCCGGCCGTGCGGGAGGACGGGGACGGCTTCCACGTCACGCTGACCGTCACCAACACCGGCGCGGTCGCCGGGCGCGAGGTCGTGCAGCTCTACGTGGGCGGGCCGGACGGCTCGCGCGTGCTGCGGCCCGTGCGCGAACTGCGGGGCTTCACCTCGGTGTTCCTGGAGCCGGGCGCGAGCGCCGAGGTGAGCATGCGCGTGGCGCGGCACGATCTGGCGTACTTCAGCGAACGGGAGGGCGGCTGGAAGGTCGAGGGCGGCCGTTACCGCTTCGAGGCCGGCGCCTCCTCGCGCGACATCCGCGTCCGCGTGGAGATCGATGTGGCGGGCGACCCCTCGGGGCTGCGGCTGACCGGGCGCAACACCCTCGCCGAGTGGTTCGAGCACCCGGTGGGCGGCCCGCTGCTGAGGGAGGCGTTCGCGGAGTCCCGTACGGACGCCTCCGCGGGGGCGCTCGCCGACCCGGTGATGCGGCGGTTCCTCGCCGGGGTGCCGCTCGACGTGATCGCCGAGTTCCCGCAGAGCCCGCTGTCCCCCGAGAGCCTGCCCGCCCTGGCCGACGAGGTGGCGGCGCGCGGGCAACGGCGGGAGGGCTGAGATGCTCACCGGCGGGGTGGCGCCGGGCTGGGAGCCCGTCCGTGACGCCTTCGTACGCGGCCGCGCCGGGGACCCCGGCGCGGCGCAGCTGGCCGTCCACCACCACGGGCGCCCGGTGGTGGACCTCGCCGCCGGTCCGCCCGGCTTCGGGACGGACTCGGTCGGTGTGCTGATGTCGGTGACCAAGGGCCTCGTCGCGGTCTGCGCCCATCTGCTGAGCGAACGGGGCGCCCTGGACCTCGACGCGCCCGTGGCCCGCTACTGGCCGGAGTTCGCCGCCGCCGGGAAGGCCGGCACGACGGTGGCCGACCTCCTCACGCACCGGGCGGGGCTGCCGGCGTTCTCGGCCGGCCCGGCGGGGTGCGGGCTGCTCGACCGGGACGCCCGGGTGGGGGCCCTGGCGGCGATGCGCCCGGTGTGGGAGCCGGGCACGGCGTGCCTGTACCACGCGCTGACGTACGGGCACCTGGTCGGCGAGGTGGTGCGCCGGGTGAGCGGGCGGAGCATCGGCGCGTTCTTCGCCGCCGAGGTGGCGGGGCCCCTGGGGCTCGACCTGTGGATCGGACTGCCGGCCGAGGAGGAGCACCGGTTCGCCCCGCAGTTCTCCGTGCGCCCCGACCCTTCGCCCGAACAGGTCGCCGGCTTCCTCGCCGGGCTGGGACTCGCCCCGGAAGCGCCGCTGTCCCGGGCGCTGCGGGCGTCGCAGGCGGAAGTGGCGGCGGCGGTCCGGGGGCTGGCGACCCGCGAGGGCCGGGCGGCCGAGCTGCCCGGCGCCGGCGGGATCGGCAACGCCCGCTCGCTGTCCCGGCTGTACGCGGCGCTCATCGGGCCGGTGGAGGGGGTGCGGCTGCTGTCCCCGGCCACGCTGGAGAGGGCGGTCGCCGCGCGCGACGACGTGCCGCCCCCGCCACCGCTCGACGGCGGCGACCCCGAGGGCCGGTCCCGCTTCGGGCTCGGCTTCGAACTGCCCCGGAAGGGGCTGCCGATGCTGGGCGAGGGCTCGTTCGGGCACGCGGGGGCGGGCGGGCGGCTGGGGATGGCCGACCCCGGCAGCGGTCTCGCCGTGGGGTACGTGTGCACGGCGATGGCCTGGGAGCCGGCGGCCGGACCGGACCCGCGCTGGACGGACTGGACGGAGGCGGTGACCGCGACGGCGGCGGCGCTCTGACCCGCACGGGGAGGCTCCGGGAGGGGCGGCGCTCGCGCGCCGCCCCTCCCACGCTGTTCAGGCCCCTTCGGACGCCGTGCGCGGGGCGAGAACGGCGAGCAGGTCCTCGATGGGCTGCTCCATGTCCGTCGACCGGTCGATCAGCCACTGCAACTGGATGCCGTCGGCCACGGCGACCAGCAGCACGGCCAGCCGTTCCGGGGGGATCGCGGAGCTGATGCGCCCCTCCGCGATCCCGTCCCGGACGAAGTCCGCGACGCGTTCGCGCACCACGGGGTAGCGCTCGGCGAAATGGGCGTGGGCGGGGTGGGCCGGATCGCTGGCGGCGGCGGCCATCGAGACGAACAGCTCGACCAGGCCGGGCGTCTTCGCGCCCTCCCGGATGATCTCGCGGTAGCCGTACGGATCGGTCCGCTCCACCTGGCGGGCCCGCGCGGTCTCGTCACGCATCCGCAGGACCTGGGTGAGCAGGTCCTCCTTGGAGTCGAAGTAGTGCATGAGTCCGGGCAGGCTGAGGCTGCACTTCGCCGCCACCTTCCGCAGGGAGGTACCCCGGTACCCCTCGGCGGCGAAGATCTCCAGTGCCGCGTGCAGGATCTCGCTGCGCTTGGCCTCGCCCTTCTCGTACGGGCCCCGTTTCGCCATGCCGGTCACCCTAACGCGAGGACGGCGTGGTCACCGACCCGAGCGGGGCTCCGGCGGGCAGCCGGCGGTCCCGGGACAGGCCGCCCAGCCAGCGCGCCGACTCCTTGGGCGTCCGGGCGAACGTGTCGCGGTCGACCGCGATCAGCCCGAACGTCGGCCGGTAGCTCCCCCACTCGTAGTTGTCGAGGGCGCTCCAGTGCAGATAGCCGCGTACGTCGACGCCCTCGGCCATCACCTCGGCGAGGCTCGCCAGGGCGCGGGCGGTGTAGGCGATGCGGCGCTCGTCGTCGTCGGTGGCGATGCCGTTCTCGGTGACCAGGACCGGCACGTGCGGGCCGACGACCTCGGCCGTGTGCCGCACCGCTTCGCCGAGCGCCTCGGGGTAGAACTCCCAGCCGGTGAGCGTCAGTTCGGCGCCCGGAGGCGGGGGCAGGGTGCCGTCGGGGCCGATGCGGTGGCGGGTGTACGCCTGGACGCCGATCCAGTCGTCCTCGCGGGCGGCCTCCAGGAAGACGTCCTCGCGGGTCCGGGCCCAGGCGGTCGCGGCGGACTCGCAGCCCGGCTCCCCCTGGTAGACCTGGTTGGCCACGGTCCAGCCGACCAGGACGCCCGGCACGGTGTCCTTCAGGGCGGCGGTGGCGGCCCGGTGGGCGCGGATCAGGGCCTGGATCACCTCGGGGTCCGGGGCGAAGGAGGCCGGGTCGACGGCGGCGGCCCCGGCCTCGCGGGCGGCGTTCGCCCCGTGCGCGACGCTCTCCCAGCCGTGTTCGGCGGCGTGGCGCCTCAGGGCGTACATCAGGGCCATGATGTTGGGCTCGTTGATGGTGGCGACATGGCGGACGCCCTCGCGCAGGATGCCGGCGCAGGTGCGCGCGTAGGCCGCGAACAGCGCGTCCGCACCGGGGGCCGTCCAGCCGCCGAGGTCGCTGAACCACCGGGGCGAGGTGAAGTGGTGGAGGGTCACGACCGGGGTCAGTCCGCGTTCCAGCGCGCCGCGCACCATGGCCCGGTAGTGCTCGACGGCGGCGCGTGAGACCCGGCCGCGCTCCGGTTCGACCCGCGCCCACTCGATGCTGAACCGGTAGGAGTCGAAGCCGAGTTCGCGCAGCAGGTCCATGTCCTCCGGCCATCGGTGGAAGCTGTCGGCCGCGTCCCCGCTGGGCTCCTGAACGAAGCTCCCGGGGCGGTTCTCCAGGTTCCACCAGTCGCTGGAGACGTTGTTGCCCTCGACCTGGTGGGCCGAGGTCGACGCCCCCATGAGGAAGCCTTCCGGCAGGGCGAAACCGGGTCCGGCCTCGTGCACCATCGGGTTCTCCTTTCGCCCGGAGGCGGGCCGTTCGCCCCCTCCGCAAAAAGCGTTCATTGATCGGTTTTCGTGTTAGCGTACAGGTGGCAGCGGTACGGGAGAAGAGGCGGCCGGTCCGGTCCCACCCCCGGCACCGATTGCCCGGGGGGCCGGACCCGCCGGACCTGACGCCGCCGCTCCGGCCCCCCGGCCCACCGGTCCCACCGCAGGGAGAAGCCCCGTGAACGCCGTCATCCCGCACGCCGACGCCCGACCGTCCTCCCCCGCCGGCGCGCTGCCCGCCACCGGCTCCTGGCACGTGCGGGCGGCCGAACCGGCGCTGGCGGAGGTCGCCGCGACCGTGCGGGCGCTGCTCGCCCCGCACCTGCCGGACGCGCCGGGCACAGCGCCGCGCGCACTGGTCCTCGGCCTGGACGAGGTGGTGTCCGCGCCGCCGCTCGGGCTCGCCCCCGACGGAGCGGCGGACCCGGTGGACGAGGGCTACCGGCTCCGCGTGGACGCCGACGGCATCACGTGCCACGGCCGCACACCGGCCGGAGTGTTCCGGGGCGCGACCACGGCCCTCCAGCTCATCGCCACCGCCCGCGTCACCGGCGAACTCCCCTTCCAGGAGCTGACGGACGCCCCGCGCTACGCCTGGCGCGGCCTCATGGTGGACCCGGCCCGCAGCTTCCTCACCCCGGACGAGGTGCGCCGGATCATCGACCTCGCCGCGCTCTACAAGCTCAACGTCCTGCACCTGCACCTCACCGACAACGAGGGCTGGCGCGTCGAGCTGCCCGGCACCCCCGCGCTGACGGCCCCGGGCACGGAGTTCTACTCGACGTCCGAGTACCGCGCGCTCCAGGAGTACGCGGCCCGGCGGTTCGTCACCGTCGTCCCCGAGATCGACCTGCCGGGCCACTGCGCGACGTTCCGGGCCGCCGTGCCCGGGCTCCCCCCGGCCCCCGCCCCGGCCGGTCTCGCGGACCGCTTCCCGTTCGTGCCCCCGCTCGACCTGACCGACGCGGCGACCCGCACCGCCGTCACCCGTGTCCTCGCCGAGGTCTGCGCGCTGACGACCGGCCCCTACGTGCACATCGGCGCCGACGAGGCGTTCGGTGCGACCCCGGAGAACTTCGACGCCTCGGTACGCGAACTGCGCACGCTCGTCCGGGAGCTGGGCAAGCGCCCGGTGGCCTGGCAGGAGTCCTCACGGGCCGGGATCGGGCCCGAGGACATCGCGCAGTACTGGGTGGACGTGGAGATGATGGACCTCCCGGACACGGCGGAAGGGCTGGCCGCCCGGCCCGAACTCGTGGCCGCCGGGCGGAGCGTGGAGATCATCGCGGCGCTGAAGAAGTTCTTCGCCCCCACCGACGACGACCTCCGCCGCACCGTCGAGGGCGGCGGGCGCGTCCTGCTCTCCCCGCAGTCCCACCTCTACCTCGACCGCCCGTACGCGACGGAGTTCGCCCCGCCCGGGCAGTCCGCCGAGGCCGCCCGGCTCGGCTTCGACGGATACCGCCCGCTGGGCGTCCGGCACACGGCGGCCTGGGACCCGGACGCCTACCCGGTCCCGGACGCGAACGTCGCGGGCGTGGAGGCCACGGTGTTCGCCGAGGAGTTCAAGGGCTTCGAGGACGTCTCCGTCCTCCTGCTGCCCCGGCTGGCATCGGTGGCGGAAGCCGCGTGGTGCGGGCGCGCGCCCGGCTGGGCCGAGTACCGCGAGCGCCTGGCCCACCACGGCCGCGTCTGGGCCGACCGGAACCTGCCCTACTTCGCCTCCACGGAGGTGGACTGGCGCTGAGGGCTGCTCACGCCTCGGCGGGGGCGGGCCGGTGCCGAGCGCCCCGCCTCACGCCTCCACCCCGAGCAGCTCCCCGAACGCGGTGGTCCCCTCCGGTGTCACCTTCACCGCGCGCCCCGAGCCGACGCGCCGCACCCAACCGCGGTCCAGGGCCGCCGTGCACAGCGCCTCGCCCAGGGCGCCGGCGAGGTGGGAGCGGCGCTCGGTCCAGTCCAGGCAGGTACGGACGAGGGGGCGCCGGGACCCGGCGGGCTGCCGGTAGCCCAGGGTGTCGGCCAGCCAGTCCCGGCCCGCCGGGGTGACGGCGATCCCGGAGCCGGTGTCGACGAGGCCGCGCGCGCTCATCGCATCCGCCAGGGCCACCCCGAGCCGGCCCGCAAGGTGGTCGTAGCAGGTGCGCGCCCGGGCCTCGGCATCCTGGCGGACCGAGGCGCGCAGGGTGCGCGGGCGGGACGTGCCGGGGGCGTACCCGGCCAGCGCCTCGGTCAGCGCGGCGGCCTCCGGGCCGGCAAGCCGGACATAGCGGTGCCGGCCCTGGCGCTCCTCGGCCAGCAGGCCACCGGCCACGAGGCGGGAGATCTGCTCGCTTGCGGTGGACGCGCTGACGCCCGCGTGCCGGGCCAGCTCACCGGACGTCCAGGCCCGGCCGTCGAGCAGCGCCTCGCAGAAGGCGGCGCGGGTGCGGTCGGCGAAGAGGGCGGCGGTGCCGGCGAGAGAGGACATGCCTCCATGGTGGCGCAAGGACGGTTCGGCGGGGCCCGAAGTGTTCCGGGCCTACGGTCTGGGCCATGAGTCACACGACGACACACGCGTTCAGCCGGTACGCCGAGATCCGAGCGGCCCTCGCCGATCCCGCGCTCGTCCCGCCGGCGCCCAGGGCCCCTCGTGCGGATCGGGCCGGATCAGGCAGCGTCGCCTGGCTGCGGGCCGCCGTGGCGAGGTTCGCCTCCGGTGAGCCGCACCGGCGGCGGCGGGCGCTGGTGGAAGCCGAGCTCGCCCGCCTGTCCCCGGACGATCTGCGCCGGGCGGCCGCGGCGGACGACGGGGACGGCGATCTGCGGACGCGTGTGGTGAGCAGCCTGGCCGCCGCGCTGGACATGCCGGAGCCGGGGCGGATCGCCCGGGAGGTGGCGCTGCTGGCGGACGCGTACTTCGGCGAGGACGGCGGGACCGAGGCCGACCGGGCCGTCGCCCGGCTGGTCGCGCTGCTCGCGCCGGGACCGGCGGACGAGGCCCGCCTGGAGGCCGTCGCCAACCGCATCGGGCTGCTGGCCCAGGCGTGCGCCGCGACCGCCGCGCTGGTGGAGGCCGTCGCGGCGAGCGGGGCCGGGGTGCCGACGGCCCGGGTGCTGCGGACCGATCCGCCGGTGCGCGTCATGCGCCGGGTCGCCGCGCGCGCCACCCGCGTCGCCGGACGGGAGATCGCCGAGGGCGACGACGTGGTCCTCGACCTGGTGGCCGCCCAGCGGGAGCACCCCGTGCCGCTCACCTTCGGCGCGCCGCCCCGCACCTGCCCGGGCAGGGCACACGCCCTCGCGCTGGCCGAGGGGCTGCTCGGGCGGCCGATGACCCCCTTCGCCCGGCTCCATCACCGGGGAAAGGCCCTGCTGCTGCCCAACGCCTGGGACCACGCGTCGGCCGCCGCGCTGGCCGCCGAGGGGTTCGAGGCGGTGGGGACCACCAGCCTGGGCGTGGCGGCGGGGCTCGGTCTGCCGGACGGGGCGGCCGCGACCGAGGAGGCGACCGTGGACCTGGCCCGGCGGCTCGGGCGGGGGTCGTTCCTGTTCAGCGTGGACGCCGAAGGGGGGTTCAGCGACGACCCGGCGGAGGTCGCCGCGTTCGCGCGCCGGCTGTTCGAGGCGGGGGCGGCGGGGATCAACCTGGAGGACGGGCGGGCCGACGGCACCCTGGCACCGGTGGAGCTGCACGCCGAGAAGATCGCCGCCGTGAAGGAGGCGGTGCCCGAGCTGTTCGTCAACGCCCGCACGGACACGTACTGGCTGGGGTGCGAGCAGGAGCGGACCGCCGCCCGGCTCGCGGTCTACGAGCAGTCCGGTGCGGACGGGGTGTTCGTGCCGGGTCTTTCGGACCGGGCGGGGATCGCCGCGCTGACCGCCGTCCTCGTGACCCCGCTGAACGTGCTGTACAGCCCGGCCGGGCCCGGCATCGACGAGCTGAGCGCCCTGGGGGTGCGCCGGGTCAGCCTCGGCTCGCTGCTCTACCGGGAGGCGCTGGCCGGGGCCGTGGCCACGGCGGCCGCGATCCGGGACGGCGGCCCGGTGCGGGGCGGAGCACTCCCGTACGCCGAGGTGCAGGCGCTGGCCCCGGGCGACGGGTCAGGGGGTCGCGGCGGAGACCACGTAGACCACCGGTGACATCGGGTCCGTCATGTCCACGGTGATGTCCTGGGTGGGGCGCGGGTCCTCGTTGGCGTGGGTGGTACCCGCCCAGGAGACGCCGTCGCCGAAGTGCCAGCCGGCGATCTCGGTGTCGCGCTTGCTGATCGTGACCTTGCCGGGTTCCAGGGCGGCGCGGCCGGTGCCGACGTCGTTCAGGAAGGCGTCCAGGCCGTTCGACGTCGTGCGGAACTGCACGTACATCCGGCTGGCCTTCCAGTTGTTCGTCTCGTAGTACTGCACGCCGGTCGCGTAACCGGGGATCGGGACCTCGAAGATGCGGCGCAGCATCCGGGACGGCCAGCCGGGACGCAGCCCCTGTGCGGCGGCCTCGGCGGCCTTGTCCTGGCCGGAGCGGCGGCTCTGGCCCGCCGAGATCAGCAGGTAGCCGGCCGGGATGCCGATGAGCAGCACGATGATCGTCGCCGTGATCAGGCGTCGGCGGATCAGATGGCGGCGGGTCTCGGGGGGCGGGCCGTCGCCCTCGTCCGGCGGCGTGGACTGGCGCGGCACGACGGGGTGCTCGGCTGCGGTCATGGGTGTGGGGCCCCTAGGAAGTGCGGGTGTTGCGGTTGCTGCGGAGGGTGCTCGCCGCCTGGTCGTAGATCTGCGCGTACCGCTCGTACCGCTCGACGCGGCGGCGGTTGGTCCGGCGGAAGCGCCGGGCGACCAGCCGGGCGAGGTCCGCCGCGCCGACCATACCGGCCTCCGGGCCGAGCTGCGCCTTGGCGATCCGGGCCTCCGGTCGGTAGCCGCGGCCGGTGAGGTGGCGCTTGAAGGCGTCCCGGGCCGGGCCGATGAGCAGGTCGTCGGCGGCGCTGACCCCGCCGCCGATGACGAAGCAGGAGGGGTCGAGCGCGGCGGCCAGATTGGCGATGCCGACGCCGAGCCACTGGCCGATGTCCTGGAGGAGCTCGACGCACATCGCGTCGCCCTCGCGGGCCAGTTCGGTGATGAGCGGTCCGGTGATGTCCGGGATGTTGCCCTTGACGCGCTCGATGATCCCGTGGGCCACCGGCGAGTCGGCGGCGGCCAGCTCGCGGGCCTCGCGGACCAGGGCGTTGCCGGAGCTGTACTGCTCCCAGCAGCCGCGGTTGCCGCAGGGGCAGCGGTGGCCGCCGGGCACGACCTGCATGTGGCCGAACTCACCGGCGACGCCGTACTTGCCGCGCTTGACCTGGCCGTCCTCCAGGATCGCGCCCCCGATGCCGGTGCCGAGGGTGATCATGACGAGGTGGTCCTCGCCGCGCCCCGCGCCGAAGCGCCACTCGGCCCAGGCGGCGGTGTTGGCGTCGTTGTCCACCATGACGGGGACGACGAGCCGGGAGGCGAGGGCGTCGCGCAGGGGCTCGTCCCGCCAGGCCAGGTGCGGGGCGAAGAGGACCTTGGAGCGGTCGGCGTCGACCCAGCCGGCCGCGCCGATGCCCACCGCGTGCACGTCGTGCCGGTCGGAGAGGTCGAGGACCAGCTCCACGATGGTGTCCTCGACGACCTTGGGGCTCTTGGACTTGTCCGGGGTCTCGGTGCGCACGGTCTCCAGGATCGTGCCGTCGGCGTCCACGACGCCGGCCATGACCTTGGTGCCGCCGATGTCGATGCCGACGGTGGGGACCCGGGGCGCCGTGAGGTGCGAGCGCCTTTCCCGGGTGCCCACGGTCCGCAGGACGGTCGCGCGGGCGGAGCCGCGGTGTGCGAAGTCGCGGTACGTGCTCATCGTCCCTGAAAGGTCTGGGGTAACCGGGTCAGGAGTGACCCCGGTGGCGGACGGCGCCCGTCTGCCCCGATTCTGCCACCCCGGGGGCGGCGGGGGCGCCGGGCGCCTTCGCTACACCGTGTCTCCGGAGGCCCGCTCCAGCTCGTGGCTCAGCTCCTCCAGTTCGCTGCCGCCCGCCATCTGCCGGGTCAGTTCGTCCAGTGTGACGCTCTCCTTGGTGTGGCTGCCGGCCATGGCGCCCCGCTTCAGGAGGACGAACCGGTCACCGACGAGATACGCGTGGTGCGGGTTGTGCGTGATGAGGACCACGCCGAGGCCGGCGTCCCGGGCGGCCGCGATGTACTTCAGGACGACCCCGGACTGCTTGACGCCGAGCGCGGCCGTGGGCTCGTCCAGGACGAGCACCTTCGCGCCGAAGTGGACGGCGCGCGCGATGGCCACGCACTGCCGCTCGCCGCCGGACAGGGTGCCGATGGGCTGGTCCACGTCGCGCAGGTCGATGCCCATGCGGAGCAGCGCCGAGCGGGTCGTCTCGCGCATCAGCCTCACGTCGAGGCGCTTGAAGGGGCCGGCGCCGGTGGTCGGCTCGGAGCCCAGGAAGAAGTTGCGCCAGACCGGCATCAGGGGGACGACCGCCAGGTCCTGGTAGACGGTGGCGATGCCCCGGTCGAGGGCGTCGCGCGGGTTGGCGAGGGTGGTCTCCTCGCCGTCCACCAGGAACCGTCCGGCGTCGTGCCGGTGCAGCCCCGCGATGATCTTGATCAGGGTGGACTTGCCGGCGCCGTTGTCACCGAGCACGCAGGAGATCTCGCCCGCGTGCACCTCCAGGGAGACGCCTTCCAGCGCCTTGATGCTGCCGTAGTACTTGGCCACGTCGTCCAGTTCGACGAGGGGCCGCCGGCCGGTTTCCTCGGGCCCCTCCGGGGCCTTGGGGGCCGTCATGTCGTCGCCTCCGCGCGCTTGCGTACCCATGCGTTGAGCAGGGTGGCCAGGAGCAGCATCGCTCCCAGGAAGAACTTGAACCAGTCCGGGTTCCACTCCGCGTACACGATGCCCTTGCTGGTCATGCCGAAGATGAAGGCACCGACCGCCGAGCCGATCGCGGAGCCGTATCCGCCGGTGATCAGGCAGCCGCCGATGACGGCCGCGATGATGTAGATCAGCTCGTTGCCGACGCCCTCGCCGGACTGCACGACGTCGTAGCTGAACAGCAGGTGCTGCCCGGAGACCCAGGCGGCGAACGCGACGCCGAGGTAAAGCCCGATCTTGGTGCGGACGACGGGGACGCCGACCGCGCGGGCCGCGTCCGCGCCGCCGCCGACGGCGAAGATCCAGTTGCCGAAGCGGGTGCGGAGCAGAATCCAGGTGGCGACGGCCACCAGACCGGCCCACCACAGGAGCGTCACCTTGAGCTCGACGCCTCCGACGGTCCAGTACGAGGCGAAGAGCTTGCGGGCGGAGGGAAAGCCCTCCATGTTGCCGATGGTCTTCGTGGAGACGGTCCCGCTGATCAGCTTGGTGAAGCCCAGGTTGAGACCGGTCAGCATGAGGAAGGTGCCCAGCGTGATGATGAAGCTGGGCAGCTTCGTACGGGTCAGCATGAAGCCGTTGAACGCGCCGATGGCGAGCGTGACGAGCAACGACACGAGGACGCCGACCCACACGTTGGCGGTCATCTGGTAGCTGAACATCGAGGAGACCAGCGCCGAAGTGGTCACCATCACCCCGGCGGACAGGTCGAACTCGCCGCCGATCATCAGGAGCGCGACCGGCGCCGCCATGATCCCGATGATGGAGGCCGCGTACAGCACGGTCCCGAAGCTGGTGACGCGCAGGAAGCTGTCGGCGACGACCGCGAAGAAGAGGAACACGGCGAGCGCGCCGACGACCGAGCCCAGCTCCGGGCGGCCGAGCAGTTTGCGCAGCGGTGAGGTCCGCAGCAGCCGTTCGTCCACGACGGCGGACGATCCGGGCCCGGCGGTCATCGGGTGCCCCGGTCGGCGTACTCGGCGAGCTGGGCGGCGTCCTTCGAGGTGATGATCTGCGGGCCGGTGAGGACCGGACGGCCGCCGCCGAGGACGTTGCGGTTGTAGCGGTAGAGCCAGAGCAGGTCGACGGCCTCGTAGCCCTGGAGGTAGGGCTGCTGGTCGACGGCGAAGCCGAGGGCCTCGGACTTCAGCCCGGCGGCGACGCCGGCGTTCAGGTCGAAGGTGTCGATCTCGGCCTTGCTGCCGGCGGTCTTCTTCGCCTTGACGGCGGCGTCCGCGAACGGCGCGCCGAGCGTGACGACCGCGTCGATGTCCTTGTCGGACTGGAGCTTCGCCTCGATGGACGCCTGGACGTCGGGCATGTTGGTGCCCTCCACGTACAGGTTCTGCATCTGGCCGTCGAAGGTCTTCTTCGCACCGGCGCAGCGCTGCTCGTGGCCCACGTTGCCCTGCTCGTGCAGGATGCAGAGGGCCTTCTTGCGGCCGCGCTCGTTCAGCTCGTCGCCGACGGCCTCACCGGCGATGGACTCGTCCTGGCCGATGTGGGTGAGCGCGCCGTACGCCTTGGACTCGGCGGAGCCCGAGTTCACCGTGATCACGGGGATGCCGGCGCGGACGGCCTTGGCGACCACGGCCTTCATGGCGTCGGGCTTGGCGAGCGTGACGATCAGCCCGTCCACCTTCTTGTCGATGGCCGCCTGCACCAGCTGGGCCTGCTGCTGGCCCTCGTCGTTCTTCGAGTACAGGAAGTTGATGTTGTCCTTCTTGGCCGCCGTCTCGGCGCCCTTCTGGACGATGTCCCAGAAGGTGTCGCCGTCGCCCGAGTGGGTGACCATGGCGAACGTCCAGCGGGGCGTGTTCACCGCGGCCCGGCCTTCGGCCGCGGCCTTGGCCGCACGCTCCTCCGCCCGCTTGCCGCCGGTGCTGCTGCATCCCATGAGGGACACCCCCAGCACCGCCGCAAGCACGGCGCCCATCGCACGTACCCCTGTCCGAACCCTTGCCACGACGCCGTGCCCTTCTTGTGCTGCTCGCTGTGCTGCTGCCGGTGGAGCCGGGGCCCTGTGGTCCCGGCCCGGCTGGGCAAGTATCCCCGAGCCGGCGCCGCCGCAACCCGGAGGGGCACGATGAGCACGGCGGCGCGTCGCTCACCAGCGCACCGGCAGGCGGCGCACCCCCCGGATCAGCGTGCCGGGCAGCCAGTCGAACGGGGCGGCCCCGGGGTCGGCCGCCAGACCGGGGCAGCGTTCCAGGAGGGCGCGGATCGCGATGCGGCCCTCCATCCGGGCCAGCGGGGCGCCCAGGCAGAAGTGGATGCCGTGACCGAAGGCGAGGTGGCCGCGGTTGTCACGGCGGATGTCGAAGCGGTCGGGCTCCGGGTAGCGGGCCGGGTCGCGGTCGGAGGCCGCGAGCGAGACGAGGACCGCGTCGCCGGTCCCGATGGTCCGGGAGCCGACCTCGACCGGTTCCCGGGCGAACCGGAGGGTGGCCGTCTCCACCGGGCCGTCGTAGCGCAGCATCTCCTCGACCGCGCCGTCGAGCAGCGAGAGGTCGGCCCGGAGCGCGGCGAGCTGGTCGGGGTGGTCGAGGAGGGCGCGCACCCCGTTGGAGATGAGGTTGACCGTCGTCTCGTGGCCGGCGACGAGCAGCAGGAAGGCCATGCCGACCAGCTCGTCGGGCGACAGCACGTCGTCGTCCTCGTAGCGGGTGTCGATCAGGGCGCTGAGCAGGTCGTCGCCGGGCGAGCGGCGCTTGTCCTCTATCAGCTCGGTGAGGTAGGCGCCCATGGCGCGCACCGCCTCGCCCTCCTCCACCGCGTTCACGGGGGCGACGACGCCGTTGGACAGCTTGCGGAAGGCGGACCGGTCCAGGTCGGGGACGCCGATCAGCTCGCAGATCACGGTCATGGGGAGCGGGAAGGCGAACGCGTCCACGAGGTCGGCGCGGCCTTCGGGGACCATCAAGTCGAGGAGTTCGCCGGTGATCTCCTCGACCCGGGGGCGCAGCGCCTCGATCCGGCGCGGGGTGAACTCGCGGGCCACGAGCTTGCGCAGCCGGGTGTGGTCGGGGGCGTCCGTCTCCAGCATGTTGGCGTTGATCGGGTCGCCGCCGGTCTCGCCGGGCAGCGCCCGCCAGTCCTTGCCGAAGCGCTGGTCGGCCAGGACGGCCCGGCCCTCGTCGTAGCCGACGACGAGCCAGATGGCGTCGAACTCGTCGGTGCGGACGAGGTGCACGGGTCCGGCCGCGCGCATCCGCTCGTAGTAGGGGTACGGATGCGCGGTGAAGTCGGCCAACCCGCTGAGATCCACATCGACTTCGGACATGGGCCCGCCCTCCCGGTCGTGTCGTCCCCGCTCCGAGGACCGGCCCGTTCAGCGTATGCCGGAATTCCTGCCAGGAACGAAAGCTTCAGGCCGGATTCGATCAGCTCTCGTCGTCCAGCAGACCGGCGTCGTGGACGAGCAGGGCGATCTGGACGCGGTTGTTGAAGCCGAACTTGGCGAGGATGCGGGAGACCTGGGTCTTCACCGTGGCGACGCTGAGGTAGAGCGTCGCGGCGATCTCCGCGTTGGACCGGCCCTGTCCCACGGCGACGGCCACCTCGCGCTCCCGGTCCGCGAGCAGCGCGATCCGCTCGCGCGCCCGGGTGGCCCGGTCGACGCGTTCCTCCCGCCCGGCACCGGCCGCCCGGTCCATGAGCTGCCGGGTGACGGTGGGTGAGAGGACCGGGTCGCCGGCCGCGACCCGGCGCACCGCCTCCACGATGCGGGCGGGCGGGGTGTCCTTGAGGACGAAGCCGGCGGCCCCGGCCCGGATGGCGCGGAGCACCTGTTCGTCGGCGTGGAAGGTGGTCAGGACGATGATCTCCGGCGCGTCGGGCCGGGCGCGCAGCGCTTCGGTGGCGGTCAGGCCGTCCATGACCGGCATCCGGATGTCCATCAGGACCACGTCGGGCCGCAGCCGGTCGGCCAGGGCCGCGGCCTCGCTGCCGTCGGCGCCCTCGCCCACGATGTCGATGTCGTCGGCGCCGCCCAGCATCAGGGTCAGCCCGGCCCGGACGAGCGGGTCGTCGTCGATGATGAGGAGCCGGACAGGCGCGTCGGTCATGACGCCCACGGTAGCCAGGCCCGCACCGCGAACCCACCGCCGGGGGTGGGCCCTTGATCGAGGCGGCCCCCGGCGAGGGTGGCCCGTTCGGTGAGGCCGATGAGCCCCTGGCCGGAGCCGGGGGCCGGGGTGAAGGGCTCGGTGGGGGCCGGGTTGCGCACCTCCACGGTGATGCCCGGCCCGGGCCCGCCGGTGACGGCGACGGTGACCTCGGTACCGGGGGCGTGCTTGCGGGCGTTGGTCAGCGCCTCCTGGACGATGCGGTATACGGTGCGCCCGGAGGCGGCGGGCACGGCGTCGGGGTCGGCGAGGCGATGGTCCAGGGTGACGTCCATGCCCGCCTCCCGGGACTCGGCGACGAGGGCGTCGAGGGTGGCGAGGGTCGGCTGCGGGCGGTGGCCGTCGGGGTCGCCGTCGCGCGGGCCGCGGAGTACGCCGATGATCTCGCGGAGGTCCTGGAGCGCCTCGTGCGCGCTGTCCCGGATGACACCGGCGGCGCGGGCGACCTCGGCCGGGGGCGCGTCGGGCCGGAACTCCAGGGCGCCGGCGTGGACGCTGAGCAGGGTCAGCCGGTGGGCGAGCACGTCGTGCATCTCCCGGGCGATCTCCTCGCGGGCGAGCCGCTGGGCCTGCTCGGCGCGGAGGGCGGCCTCGGTCTCGGCGCGGACGGCGCGTTCCCGGAGGGAGACGACGAGCTGGCGCCGGGAGCGCACGATCATGCCCCAGCTGAGGACGAGCAGGACCAGCAGGAGCCCGATGACGGTGGACGCCAGGAACGACGTGTCCGGGTCGGGGCGCACATACGGCTGTACGGGGGCGACGGCCAGGGCCCCCAGGCCGACGAGGGCGACCGGGCGGAACGGCCGGTGGACGGCCAGGCTGAACAGCGCGACGA
Source organism: Streptomyces sp. NPDC057249 (assembly GCF_042669245.1). Classification (NCBI taxonomy): domain Bacteria; kingdom Bacillati; phylum Actinomycetota; class Actinomycetes; order Kitasatosporales; family Streptomycetaceae; genus Streptomyces; species Streptomyces sp. NPDC057249. The sequence continues at coordinate 48,678 of NZ_JBHUXS010000002.1, forward strand.
GCAGGGCGCCCGCCGCGACCGGTTCGACGGTGGCCAGCAGAGTCAGGGTGACGGCGAGCCCGACCGGCCAGCGGCGCCGGACCCACAGGGCGCAGCAGGCGGCGGCGCCGACGAGCGAGTCCACCAGCACGACCGTGCCCGGTGTGGTGGGGTCGGCCTCGATCGCGGCGAGGGTCGCCAGGCCGATTCCCGCCGCGCAGAGGAACGCGGTGAGGTCGACGGCCCAGTCCCGCACGGTGCGGCGGAACCGGCCGTGGTCGCCCGGCAGCTCGGGGCCGGCCATCGCCGAGGGCAGCAGCCAGGGGTACTCCGTACGCGTCATGTCGACAAAGCTACGCACATGGGCGGCGGGTTCCGGGTGTCCGGGGCGCGGGAGCGACCGAAGTCGCGGCGGCGGAGACTTTCGGACCCGGCGGGCAGCCGACCGGCCGACGCGGCGGCGGCGCCCCGGCGGCCAGGCTCGGGGCCATGAAGAAATTGTGCGAGACGGTGGGCTTCCTGATCTTCGTCCAGGGGGTCGCCGGGCTGCTCCACGTGTGGTTCGACTGGTTCCGCTTCTTCGGCCTGGTGCGGCGGCTGCCGTTCGCCGCCGAGTACCCGGTCTTCGTGTCGATCGTGCTGATGGTGGCGGGCGCGGCCGTCATGATCGCGGCGGACGCGATCAAGGAGTGAGCCGGTCAGGGCGTGCCCTGGTCCGCGCTGCGCCGCCCCCAGGCCGTGCCCGCCAGCACCAGCACGGCGCCCGCCGCCCCGGCGACGCCCAGGCGCTCGCCGCCGATCGCGATGCCGGCGGCGGCGGCCCACAGCGGTTCCGTACCGAGCAGCAGGCTGACCCGGGACGGCGAGGTGCGGCGTACGGACCACATCTGCACGAAGAACGCGAAGAGCGTGCAGAACACCGAGAGGAAGAGCAGCCCGCCCCACTCCCGGGCCCCGAATCCGGCGGCGACCGTCCAGGGCGCCGCCCCGGTGCCCGGCGCGGCGGCCAGCAGGGCGAAGACGGCGACGGCGCTGCCGAGCTGGACGGCCGTCAGGGACAGCGCGTCCGCGCCCTCGACCGACTTGATGCGGGCCATGAGCAGGACGTGCAGGGTCCGGGCCAGGGCGGCGGCCAGCATCAGCAGGTCGCCGGCCGAGGGGCTGGTGAATCCGCCGCCCTGGGTGAGCAGCACCACGCCGGCCACCGAGAGTCCGGCGGCGGAGAGGAAGGCTCCGGTCGGCCGGGTCCGGGTGACGGCGGCCTCGGCGAGCGGGGTGAAGATCATGGTGAGGCTGATGATGAGCCCGGCGTTGGTCGCCGAGGTGTGCACGATGCCGTACGTCTCCACCAGGAAGATCGCGCTGAGCACGAAGCCCAGCAGCCCGGCGCCCCGCCACTGCGCCGCGGTCAGCGCGCGCAGCCTGCGCCGTCCGGCGACCGCGAGGACGGGCAGCACGACGGCGAACCGCAGCACGAGCACGGCGACGACGGTCTGCGGGGTGGTGATGCCCTTGGCGGCGAGATAGCTGGACCCCCAGACCACCGCGACCAGCAGGACGGGCAGATCGGTGAGCCAGGCCCGGCGCGGCGGGGCGAGAAGGGGAGCGGGGACTGCGGCGGAGGACAACGGGACTCCTGCTCTCTCCACAGGGACGACGTGGAGACGGCACCGGCTCGCACTGGGGGACGATCACGCTACCGGGCGCCCTCCTAGAATGACGAGCCCCCCGGGCGCGCCCGACGCGGTCCGCCCGCACCTCATCGGAGCACGGAGTCACCGGATGGCCGGAACACGCCAGGACGGCAGGGTCGAGCGCGGCAACCGCACCCGGCGGCTGGTTCTCGCCCGGGCGGCCGCGGTCGCCTCGGTGGAAGGTCTCGAAGGGCTGTCGCTCGGCCGGCTGGCCACGGACCTGCGGCTGAGCAAGAGCGGCGTGTTCGCGCTGTTCGGCTCCAAGGAGGAGCTTCAGCTGGCGACGGTCCGGGCAGCCGTCGCGGTCCACGACGAGCATGTGGTGGTCCCCACCCGCGAGACGCCCGCCGGGCTGGGCCGGGTGCGGCGGATGTGCGAGTCCTGGATCGCCTACTCGCGGGACCGGGTCTTCCCCGGCGGCTGTTTCTTCTTCGCGGCGCTCGCGGAGTTCGATGCCCGCGAGGGCGCGGTGCACGACGCGCTCGCCGCCGCGCAGGCCGGGTGGTTCGCCTTCGTGGAGCGGCGGATCGAGGAGGCGCGGACCCTGGGCGAGATCCGCGAGGACTGCGACGCCGCGCAGCTGGCCTTCGAGATCATCGCGTTCCTGGAACTGGCGAACGGCGACTCCGTGCTGCGCGGCAGCTCCGAGAGCTATACGAGGGCGTGGCGCGCGATCCTGGGGCGGCTCCGGTCGGTGGCGACGGACCCGTCGTCGGTGCCCGCGGAGGCGTAGGCCGCGCGGGAGCCGGCACGCTCCGGCCAAACCAATAGCACGATCGTTCGTCTACTTGTATGGTCGGGGTCGTCCGCCGCGGGGACCCGCGCCGGACGACCCCGCGTGCCAGGAGGAGAGCGAACCGTGCCACAGATTCTCTGGAGCACCCGGTGGCAGCCGGGTCCCGCCGCCGGGGCCGTGGAACCCGGCGCGGAGGTGCTCGTCGGCGTCACCGAGTTCGTCACGCACCGCCCGTGGCGCACGCTCTCCGTCGGCGCGGCGGGCGTGCGGCTGCGCCGGACCTGGCCCCGGACGCCGGGCGCGGTCGGCATGTGGCTCTGGGCGGACGTGGGGCCCCGGATGGACCGGTCCGGTTCGATCACCGTCTGGACGGCCCACGAGCACCTCATGGGCTTCGTCGCCCGCCCCGACCACCGCGCGATCGTCCGGGCCCACCGGGACGGGGGCACCCTGCGCTCGGCGACCTGGACGGCCCCCTTCACCAGCCGCTCGGCGGTGTACGACTCCGCGTGGCGGCTGGTGTCCGGGGCCGTGCCGTGGCCTGTCGGCACGGCCTGACCCACTTCCGCCCACGAAGGGACGCACCATGGACATCATCGGGCTCGACCGGATCGCGGTGCTGGAATCCGTGCGCGTCGTCGGCCGCGCGGGCGCCGGCGACTGGGACCGCCCCACCCCGTGCGACGGCTGGACGCTGCGCACCCTGGTGGAGCACATGGGCGGTCAGCACCTCGGCTTCGCCGCCGCCGCGCGGGGCGAGGGGGCCGACGCGGCGGCCTGGGCGCACCGCGCGGCCGGCGACGACCCGGCGGCCTGGTACCGGGGGACGGCCCGTGCCGTGCTCGACGCGTTCGCGCGGCCGGGGGCGTCGGAGGGCCGGTTCGCGCTGCCGGAGATCAGCACGGGGACGACGTTCCCGGGGGCGGTCGCGATGGGGTTCCACTTCATCGACTACGTCGTGCACTCCTGGGACGCGGCCGTGACGCTCGGCCTGCCCCTCGCGTTGCCCGCCGAGGTGCTGGAGGCCGCCCTGCCCTACGCGTTGCGCGTCCCGGACGGACCGGCGCGCGAAGGACCGGCCGCAGCCTTCCGGCCCGCGCTGCCGGTGGCGGACGAGGGCCCGCTCCCCCGCGTTCTGGCGGCGCTCGGCCGCTCGCCGGACTGGCGGTGACGCCCCGGATTCGGCGTCCGTTTCCCGCCGGTCCCCGGGGCGCCGAACGGCTTTCCTGGTGCCTGTCAGCACGACCGGCGACGGACAGGAACCACGATGAACAGCACCCCGCCCCTTCCCCGCACCGCGCTCGTCACCGGCGGCAGCCGGGGCATCGGCGCCGCGACCGCGCTGCGGCTCGCCCGGGACGGCGCCGACGTGGCGCTGACGTACGTACGGGACGAGAGCGCCGCCAAGGAGGTCGTCGCCGCGATCGAGGCGACCGGCCGCCGCGCCGTCGCCCTCCGGGCCGATTCCGCCGATCCGGAGGCCGCCGCGTCGGCGGTGCACCGGGCGGCGGCGGAGCTGGGTCGGCTGGACATCCTGGTGAACAACGCGGGGATCGGCGTCCTCGGTCCCATCGCCACCCTCACCCCGGCCGATGTGGACCGGGTCCTCGCCGTGAACGTCCGGGCGGTGTTCCTGGCCTGCCGGGCGGCGGCCGAGGTGATGGAGCGCGGGGGCAGGATCATCTCCCTCGGTACGGCCCTGAGCCGGCACGCGGGCGGGCCCGGCGGAACGCTCTACGCGATGAGCAAGTCCGCGCTCTCCGGCCTGACCAAGCCGCTGGCCCGCGAACTGGGCCCGCGCGGCATCACGGTCAACCTGGTCCAGCCGGGCGCCGTGGACACCGACATGAACCCCGCCGACGGCCCCTTCGCCGACGGCCAGCGCGCGGCCAACGCCCTGGACCGGTTCGGTACGGCGGCGGAGATCGCCGCGCTGATCTCGTACCTGGCGGGCGCGGAGGCCGCGTTCGTCACCGGGGCCGAGCTGGTCGTGGACGGCGGTCACGCCGCCTGACGCCGCCCTGCCGACCGCCGCCTCCCCGCCTACGCTGGGCGGGGAGGCACGCCCCGTAACGGCAGGCGACGAGAAGGGACGATCATGTCCGGTATCCCGGTGCACACCCTGAACGACGGCCGCACCATCCCGGCGGTCGGGCTCGGTACCTATCCGCTGGACGACGACGCGGCGGAGAAGGCCGTCTCCGGAGCCCTGGACCTCGGCTACCGGCTCGTGGACACCGCGCTGAACTACGGCAACGAGACCGGGACGGGGCGCGGCATCGCCCGCAGCGGGGTGCCGCGCGAGGAGGTCTTCGTCACGACCAAGGTGCCCGGCCGGCACCACGGCTACGAGAAGACGCTCGCCTCGTTCGAGGAGTCCCGGAGCAACCTCGGCCTGGACTACGTGGACCTGTATCTCATCCACTGGCCGCTACCCAAGGTGGGGCTCTACGTGGACACCTGGCGGGCGCTCGTCAAGCTGCGCGAGGAAGGGCTCGTCCGGTCGGTCGGGGTCTCCAACTTCACCGCCGAGCACCTGAAGCGGCTGCGGGACGAGACGGGCGTGGTGCCCGCCGTCAACCAGGTCGAGCTGCACCCCCGGCTGCCCCAGGAGGAGCTGCGCGCCGTGCACGCGGCGATGGGGATCGTCACCCAGAGCTGGAGCCCGCTGGGGCGCGGCCGGGACCTGCTGGCCGACCCGGAGGTGGTGGCGGTCGCCGAGGCGCACGGCGTCACGCCGGGCCAGGCGGTGCTGCGCTGGCACACCCAGCTCGGGGCCGTACCGATCCCGAAGTCGGCCGACCCGGGGCGGCAGCGGGAGAACCTGGACCTGTTCGGGTTCGAGCTGACGCCCGAGGAGCTGGGGCGGATCTCGAACGGACGGCGGGAGCGGTTCGGCGGGGACCCCGAGGAGCACGAGGAGTTCTGAGCCCGGTGCTCCTCGGGGTGCCGGTCGCTCAGCCGCCGAGCTCCGCGTGGCGGGCGGCCAGCCGGGCCGCGCCGCGTTCGGTGAGCGAGCCGAAGAGGCGGAGCCGTGAGATGCCGCCGTCCGGGAAGATGTCGATCCGGACCTGGTCGGCGCGTATGGCCGCCGGCAGCACGAAGCGGTGGTCGGTGTCGGGCTGGAGCCGGGTCCGGGGCAGGAACTCGGTCCACGCGCCGGTCTCCGCGTCCCGGGCGGTGAGCCGGGCCCAGCCCGCCGCGTTCCCCTTGAGGCAGGCGGTGTCGATCCCGACGGCGCGGATGTCGGCCTCTTCGACCAGGTGGTACTGGATCCAGTCGTTGCCCCGGTCGCGACGGCGGCGGGTCTCCCAGCCGTCGTCCATCTTGTGGGAGCGGCCGGGCTGGATGGTGTTCGTGGCCGGTGAGTAGAAGCGGTCGGAGGCGTCCTCGACCCGGCCGCCGTTCTCCAGGGCGACGACGTCGAACGTACCGAGCGCGGTCAGCCAGGCGGGGTCCGGGGCGACCTCGCCGTACACCCTGAGACGCGCGATGCCGCCGTCCGGGTGCTGGTTGAGCCGCAGGTGCGTGAAGCGGCGCTCCACGTCGACGGCGAACGCGTTGGCCGCGTGGCCGCCCACGGCGGTGCGGGGGACGAGCGTCGTCCGCTTCACGTCCGGGGCGAGCAGTTCCTCGGGCGAGGGCGAGCCGGGCAGTGAGACGGCCTCGACGGAGACGGCCTGGGGGTAGTTGCCGCGGAAGTGGGCGGTGTCCACGACCAGGCCGCGCACGATGCCGGGGGCGCCGAGCCGGATCAGCGCCCAGTCGTGGTCCTCGTCCACCGGGTGCGGCTGCGAGGCGCTCACCCCGCGCCGGCGGCGGGTCTCCCAGCCGTCCATGATCTTGCCCTTGTGCCCGAAGCGTTCCGGGTCGAAGTGGGCGGGTTCCGGCTTGAGCAGGTTCTCGCGCTCCGCGAAGAACTCGTCGTTGGCGGCGATCACGCCGGCGCCGAGCCGCCGGTCGGCGAGGTCCACGAGGTGGCCGAAGGGGTGGTCGGCGGTGCGGTAGTCGGCGTACGGGTCGCCGCCGCCGTACGGGTCGGCGTCGCCGGTGAAGTGCGCTGTCGCCGTCATGCTCGGATCTCCCTTGTCTGGAGGCGGCCGGTGGGTTCCGCGAGGACGCCGTCGGCGGCGATGCGTACGCCGCGCAGCCAGGTGGAGCGCACCACGCCCTGCAGGGTGCGGCCGGCGTACGCGGTGACCTGGTTGCGGTGGAAGAGCTCGGCCGGGTCGACGGTGAAGGTGGCGTCGGGTGCCAGGACCGCGAAGTCGGCGTCGCGGCCCGCCTCGATGGCGCCCTTGTGGTGCAGCCCGGCCAGGGCGGCGGGGGCGGCGGACATCCAGCGGGCGACGTCGTCCAGGGTGTGGCCGCGCCGGCGGGCCTCGGTCCAGATGGCGGGCAGGCCGAGCTGGAGGGAGGAGATGCCGCCCCACGCGGAGGCGAAGTCCGGGGTCTTGAGGTCGGTGGTGCACGGCGAGTGGTCGGAGACGATGCAGTCGATGGTGCCGTCGGCGAGCCCCTGCCACAGCGCGTCCTGGTTGGCGGCCTCCCGGATCGGCGGGCAGCACTTGAACTCGGTGGCCCCGTCGGGCACCTCCTCGGCGGTGAGGGTGAGGAAGTGCGGGCAGGTCTCGACGGTGAGCCGGACGCCCTCGCGCCGGGCGGCGGCGATCAGCGGCAGCGCGTCGCTCGACGACAGGTGCAGGACGTGGACGCGGGCGTCCAGCCTGCGGGCGTGGGCGATCAGGCCCTCGATCGCGGTGTTCTCGGCGTCGCGCGGCCGGGACGCCAGGAAGTCCGCGTAGGCCGGTCCGGCCTGCTGCGGCGCGGAGGCCAGGTGGTGGGGGTCCTCGGCGTGCACGATGAGCAGCCCGCCGAAGCCGGCGATCTCGGCCATGGACCGGGCCAGCTGCTCCTGGTCCAGCTCGGGGAACTCCTCGACGCCGGACGGCGACAGGAAGCACTTGAAACCGAAGACCCCGGCCTCGTGCAGCGGGCGCAGATCCTTGACGTTGGTGGGGACCGCGCCGCCCCAGAAGCCGGTGTCGACGTGCACCTTGGGCTCGGCGACGCCCTGCTTGATCCGCAGGTTCCCGACCGTGGTGGTGGGCGGCAGCGAGTTGAGGGGCATGTCGAGCAGCGTGGTGATGCCGCCGGCCGCCGCCGCGCGGGTGGCGGTCCAGAAGCCCTCCCACTCGGTGCGGCCGGGGTCGTTCACGTGGACGTGGGTGTCCACGAGGCCGGGCAGCAGGACGTCGTCCCCGAAGTCCTCGACGCGGGCTCCGGCCGGGGCCTCGGCGTCGTACGGCAGAACGGCGTCGATGGTCCCGCCGGTGACGGCGACCGAGGCGGGCCGGGTCCCCTCGGGGGTGACGACGCGCGTCGAGCGCAGTAGCAGCTTCACGTCCGGACCGGACACCGGTGCTCCTCACTTCGCACTTTCAACGAACTGTTGAAGGAGTCTTCACTCGGGAGCGCGGCCCGTCAAGGCCCCTCGGGGCGCCCCGCCCGCTTGCGTGACCACCCTGGAGTTTTCCACAAAGTAAAAGGTCAATTTCGGACTGTGGAACGTAGAATGGGCCAGGTGCCGCGTGGCCGGAGCACCGCGCGGCCTGCGGACACCCGGACAAACGGGCGCTGACCGGCCCTGACGGCCCCCGTCGGCTGTGGGCCGGCCGGAAAGGGCCCGGTAGGCTGCTGCCTTGCTCCCCCGCTTCGAAAGGACCGTTGACGTGCCGCCGTCCCACGCCAGCACTTCCGACTCCAAGCCCGCCGCATCCAGCGGTGGTGTGCAGTCCCTTGAGCGCGCCTTCGACCTGCTGGAGCGGATGGCCGACGCGGGGGGCGAGGTCGGCCTGAGCGAGCTCTCCGCCAGCAGCGGACTTCCGCTGCCCACGATCCACCGCCTGATGCGCACGCTGGTCCTGTGCGGGTACGTACGCCAGCAGCCCAACCGGCGTTACTCGCTCGGCCCCCGCCTCATCCGCCTCGGCGAGTCCGCCGCACGGCTGCTCGGCACCTGGGCGCGTCCGTATCTGGCCCGGCTGGTCGAAGAGACCGGCGAGACGGCCAACATGGCGCTGCTCGACGGCGACGAGATCGTGTACGTGGCGCAGGTGCCGTCGAAGCACTCCATGCGCATGTTCACCGAGGTGGGGCGCCGGGTGCTGCCGCACTCCACGGGCGTCGGCAAGGCGCTGCTCGCGCACACCCCGCCGGACGAGGTGCGCGCCCTGCTCGCCCGCACCGGGATGCCCGCCGCCACCGAGAAGACGATCACCACGCCCGACGGCTTCCTGGAGGCGCTGGAACAGGTGCGCCGGGTGGGCTACGCGGTGGACGACAACGAACAGGAGATAGGGGTCCGCTGCCTGGCGGTCTCGGTGCCCGACTCCCCCACGTCCGCCGCCCTTTCGATCTCCGGCCCGGCCGGCCGGGTCACCGAGGCGGCCACCGAGCGGATCGTGCCGATCCTCCAGCAGGCGGCCAGGGAGCTGTCGGACGCGCTGGCGAGCAGCGGGGCGGCGGGCTGAGAAGCCGTGACCGGGCCCGGACCTCTCGGGGTCCGGGCCCGCCCGCGTTCCGGGCCGGCGCGGTCCCGGGCGCGGCGCGGGCTCAGGCGGCGCGGGCTCCGGCGGGCGCGGGCTCAGGCGGGCGCCGGTGCGGTGAGGCGCCCGTCCAGCATCGTGACCGTCCGGTCCGCGCGGTCCAGGTGGGCGCGGTCGTGTGTGACCAGGACCGTCGCCGTCGACCGCCGCCGGGTCAGCGTCACCAGCAGGTCCAGGACGGCCGCGCCGCGTTCGTGGTCCAGGGCGCTGGTCGGTTCGTCCACGAGGAGCAGGGCCGGGTCGTTCATCAGGGCCCGGGCGATGTTGATCCGCTGGCGCTGCCCGCCGGAGAGCTGGTGGGGCCTGCGGCCGGCCTGCCCGGCGAGCCCGACCGCGTCGAGCAGGTCGAGCGCCCGGGCCCGGGCGGCCCCGGCCCGGCCGCCGGAGAGGTGCGTCATGACCTGGAGCTGTTCGACGGCGGTGAGGGACGGGAGCAGGTTGGGCTGCTGGAAGACGATGCCGACGCGCTCCCGGCGCAGCGCCGCCTTCTCCGCGCGCCCGAGCCCCGTGGTGTCCGTACCGGCGACGACGACCGCCCCGCCGTCCGGGGCGACCAGGGTCGCGGCCACCGCGAGCAGGCTCGACTTGCCGGAGCCGGACGGGCCGACGACGGCCGTCAGGGTGCCGGCCGGCACGTCGAGCGCGACGCGGTCCAGGGCGGTGAGGCGCCCGTCGCCGTCCGGGTAGGTGAGGGTGACATCGGTGAGCGTGAGGGTCATCGGGCACTCCCGAGCGCGGTGAGCGGGTCGACGGCGGTGATCCGCCGGATGGACAGGGCGGCCCCGGCCGCGCCGAGGGCGATCATCACGACGGCCGGGACGAGGACCGTCGCCGCGTCCAGGACGAACGGCACGGCCCCGCCGGAGACCAGGGCGCCGATGCCGGAGGCGAGGGCGGTGCCCAGGCCCGTACCGACGGCGAGCATCACGACGGCCTGCCCGAGCGCGTCCCGCAGCAGGTACGGGGTGGAGGCGCCCAGCGCCTTGAGCACGGCGACGTCGCCGCTGCGCTGGATCGTCCAGACGGTGAAGAACGCGCCGATGACCAGGGCGGAGATGGCGAAAAGGAATCCGCGCATCAGCTGGAGGGAGCCGTTCTCCGCCTGGTAGGAGCCGATGGCCGTCAGGGAGTCGTCCAGCGAGAGCGTGCGGGTGCCCGCCGCCCGGTCGCCGGCGGCGAGATCGGCGCCGCCGGTGGTGGTCAGGGCGATCACGGTGGCGTGGCCGTCCCCGTTCCCGGACCGCCGCCAGTCGGTGAGGTCGGTCCACACGACCGGGGTGTGGCTGTACGAGGCGTCGCCCGCGACGGCGGCCACGGTCGCCTCCCGGCCGCCGAGGGTCAGCCGGTCGCCGGGACGCACCCCCAGCTCGTCGGCGCCCCCGTGCGAGAGCACCACCTCGCCGGGGCCGACCCGGGCGGGCGCCAGACCGCTGCCGGGCTCGACGCCGAACGCGGAGACGGCGGCGGTGCGCTCCCCCGTACCGGCGGTGGCGTTCAGGGTGCGGATGCCGAGCGGGTGCGCGGCCTCCACTCCGGGCCGCCCGGCCCACGCGCGTACGGCGTCCTCGCCGACGGACGAGTCGGTGAAGGACACCGACCGCCCGTCCGGCGGGGCGGCGAACGCGAGGTGGTCGGCGTTCAGCCCGGTGACGGCCGAGGTGTTCTCCCGGGCCAGCCCGGCGGTCAGGCCGGACAGCAGGCCCACGAGCAGGGTGATCAGCACGATCACCGTGCCCATGAGCGCGAACCGGCCCTTGGCGAACCGTAGGTCTCTCCATGCGACGAACATGCCTCCAGCGTCGTTTCCCCCCGCTCCGGATACATCGCCCCCGGGCTGGTGACGACATCAACCTTTCGGTTGACCGGCCCGGGACGGCCCGCGCCTACGCTGGTTCCATCATGGAAACGCGTGTCCATCCCCCGGTCGCCGCCGCGCTGCGGCTGTGTCTGCACGGGCTGCTGCTCGGCCTGCTGGCGCTCACCGCCGTCAAGGCGTTCGCCGACGGCGGCCCGCACCCCGGCGCGGTGACCGCGGTCGCCGGTGTGCTGGCCGCGGTGTACGTGGCGGGCGCGGCGGCCAGGCCCGTGCAGCCGGGGACCCGGGCGGGCGCGGGGTGGCTGGCGGTGCTCGGAGTGCTGTGGGCGGCGCTGCTGGTGCTGTCACCGGACGCGCTGTGGGTGGCCTTCCCGCTCTACTTCCTCCAGCTGCACCTGCTGCCGACGCGCTGGGGCCTGCCGGCCGTGGCGGTGACGGCGGGCGCCGCCATCGCGAGCTTCCTGCTGCACGGGCAGGCGGTCACCCCCGGCACGTTCATCGGGCCGCTGCTCGGCGCGGCCGTCGCCGTCGCCACGGTCCTCGGTTACGAGGCGCTGTTCCGGGAGAGCGAACGGCGCCGCGAGCTCATCGAAGAGCTGGTCGCGACGCGTGCGGAGCTGGCCGAGGCGGAGCGCACCGCCGGCACTCTCGCGGAGCGCGAACGGCTGGCCCGGGAGATCCACGACACCCTCGCGCAGGGCCTGTCCTCCATCCAGCTGCTGCTGCGTGCCGCCGAACGCGCGCTGCCCGAGGACGCCCCGGCCGCCGCCCAAGTGCACCGGGCGCGCGAGGCGGCGCAGGACAACCTGGCCGAGGCGCGCCGCTTCGTCCGCGCGCTGACCCCGCCGGACCTGGCGAACGGTTCCCTGACGGCGGCCCTGGAACGGCTGTCGGCCCGCTCCACGACGCCCGCGCTCGCCGTGCGGTTCGCGGTCAGCGGCACCCCGGTGGAGCTGCCGACGCCGTACGAGGTGGCGTTGCTGCGGACCGCCCAGTCGGCGCTGGCCAACACCGTGCGGCACGCCGGGGCGGGGCGGGCGGAGATCACGCTGAGCTTCATGGACACCTCGGTGTCGCTGGACGTGGTGGACGACGGACGCGGCTTCGCGCAGGACGTCCCGGCGGCCGGGGCCTCGGAGTCCGGCGGCTTCGGGCTGCCCGCGATGCGCTCGCGGGCCCGGTCGCTGGGCGGCACCCTGAGCGTCGAGTCGGCGCCCGGCCAGGGCACCGCCGTCGCGCTGACCCTGCCGCTGCCGGTGGGCCGGGCCGGGCGGGAGGCGGCATGAGCGGGACGCCCGTCCGGTTGCTGCTCGCCGACGACCATCCGGTGGTGCGGGCGGGGTTGCGGGCCGTCCTGGACACCGAGCCGGACTTCCGGGTCGTCGCGGAGGCCGCCACCGCCGAGGAAGCGGTCGCCCGGGCGGCGGCGGGCGGGCTGGACGTGGTGCTCATGGACCTCCAGTTCGGCGCGGGGATGCACGGCTCGCAGGCGACCGCCGCGATCACGGCGGCGCCGGACGCGCCCCGGGTGCTGATCCTGACGACGTACGACAGCGACGCGGACATCCTGGCGGCGGTCGAGGCGGGGGCGGCGGGCTATCTGCTGAAGGACGCGCCGCCCGAGGAGCTGGCGGCGGCGGTCCGTACGGCGGCGGCCGGGCGCTCGGCGCTGGCCCCGGCCGTCGCGCACCGGCTGATGGACCGCATGCGCACGCCGGCCCAGGCGCTCACCAAGCGCGAGCTGGAGGTGCTGCAACTGGTCGGCGAGGGCCTGTCGAACGCGGAGATCAGCAAGCGGCTGTTCCTGAGCCAGGCGACCGTGAAGTCCCACCTGGTGCACATCTACGCCAAGCTGGGCGTCGACTCGCGCACGGCGGCCGTGGCGGCGGCGACGGCCCGCAGGCTCATCCGCCGCTGACCACGGCCGGCCCGGTCAGCGCTGCGGCGGCTCGCCGAAGAGGTCGACGGCGACCCGGACGTCCCGCAGGGCGGCGGCCAGCGCGCTGACCGAACCGATCGCCCCCGCGATCAGCAGCAACGAGCGGCGCAGCCGGGGAATCTCGGGCGTTCCGCTGAGCGCCATCGCGTCCAGCGCCGCGAGTTCGTCCTCGGCGATGGCGCGGTCGGGGAACCGCCCGGGGTGGCCGGCCAGGGCCCGCCGCAGCCGGGAGACCGCCGTGCGCAGCTCCGCCACTCTGGGGTCCTCGCCGCTGCCGGTCACCCGTTCCTGCCCGACGCTCTTCAACAAAGCTCCCCCTCGCACGTCCTTGTGCCGGTGTCGTTCCCAACGGTCTCCGGACCGTGGTCAAGTGTCCGGGGATGCGGGCAAGTTAACGCCATAAAAGGTGCCGGGCGCCACTCCGCGTACGTAACACGCGCCGGAGAGGTACGAGGTGGTGGGCGGAAGCGCACGCCGTGGGGTATCCAGGCGGCATGACACACGCACAGATCGCCGGACTGCTGCTCGCCGCGGGCGGCGGCCGCCGGCTCGGTGGACGCCCGAAAGCCCTGCTGGGACACCGTGGCGGCCTGCTCGTCGAGCACGCCGTGCGCACCCTGCGCGCGGGCGGCTGCGGCCCGGTCCACGTGGTGCTCGGCGCCTCGGCCGACGAGGTCGCCGCCCGGGCGGAGCTGGACGGCTGCGCCGTGAGCGTCAACCCGGAGTGGACCGAGGGCATGGGCTCCTCGCTGCGGACGGGGCTGGACGCGCTCGCGGGGACGGGCGCGGACGCGGCTCTCGTGCTGCTGGTCGACCAGCCGGGCATCGGGGCGGAGGCGGTGGCCCGGGTGGGTGCGGCGTACCGGGACCGGGCGAGCCTGGCGGCGGCCTCGTACGCGGGGGAACGCGGGCACCCGGTGCTGTTCGGGGCGGACCGGTGGGCGGCCGTCGCGGCGGGCGCGGTGGGCGACCAGGGCGCCCGGGCCTATCTGCGGGCGCACCGGGAGGAGCTGACGCTCGTGGAATGCGGCGACGTGGCACAGGCGTACGACATCGACACTCCGGCGGACCTCACGCACCTGGAATGACGGTGCCGGCACGCTGCGCCGACACCTTGGCCGTTCTGTCGACCCGAAGAATCTCGACATCAACAAACCATTGAACTTCCACCATGAGGAAACTACTATCCACTGATCAGAAGCCCTCTGCACCTCAGACGGCGGCCACAGCCGTATCCCGGAGCCCTGGCACGCCGTGCCGTATCGGGCGGCCCGGCGGCCGTGCCGCCGTCCGCACCGCCCGCTGAAGGAGTGACAGCTCATGTCCGCACCAGCGCCGTCCTCGCTGGCCATCGTCGATGCCGAGCCCCTGCCCCGGCAGGACGAGGTCCTCACCCCCGCGGCCCTCGCGTTCGTGGCCGAGCTGCACCGCCGGTTCACGCCCCGCCGCGACGAGCTGCTCGCCCGCCGCGGTGAGCGCCGTGCCGAGATCGCCCGCACCTCCACGCTGGACTTCCTGCCGGAGACCGCGGCGATCCGTGCGGACGACTCCTGGAAGGTCGCGCCGGCCCCGGCCGCGCTGAACGACCGCCGGGTGGAGATCACCGGTCCGACCGACCGCAAGATGACCATCAACGCCCTGAACTCGGGCGCGAAGGTCTGGCTCGCCGACTTCGAGGACGCGTCCGCCCCCACCTGGGAGAACGTCGTCCTCGGCCAGCTCAACCTGATGGACGCCTACAACCGCTCCATCGACTTCACCGACCCGAGGTCCGGCAAGGCGTACGCGCTGAAGCCGGCCGAGGAGCTGGCGACCGTCGTCACCCGCCCGCGCGGCTGGCACCTGGACGAGCGCCACCTCCAGCTCGACGGCACCCCCGTGCCCGGCGCGCTGGTCGACTTCGGCCTGTACTTCTTCCACAACGCCCAGCGCCTGATCGACCTCGGCAAGGGCCCGTACTTCTACCTCCCGAAGACGGAGTCGCACCTGGAGGCCCGCCTCTGGAACGACATCTTCGTCTTCGCGCAGGACGAGCTGGGCATCCCGCGCGGCACCGTCCGCGCCACGGTCCTGATCGAGACGATCACCGCGGCGTACGAGATGGAGGAGATCCTCTACGAGCTGCGCGACCACGCCTCCGGGCTGAACGCGGGCCGCTGGGACTACCTGTTCTCCATCGTGAAGAACTTCCGGGACGGCGGCGCCAAGTTCGTCCTGCCGGACCGCAACGCGGTGACGATGACCGCCCCGTTCATGCGGGCGTACACCGAACTCCTGGTCCGCACCTGCCACAAGCGCGGCGCACACGCGATCGGCGGCATGGCGGCCTTCATCCCGTCCCGCCGCGACGCCGAGGTCAACAAGGTCGCGTTCGAGAAGGTCAAGGCCGACAAGGACCGCGAGGCGAACGACGGCTTCGACGGCTCCTGGGTCGCCCACCCGGACCTCGTCCCGATCGCCATGGCCTCCTTCGACGCGGTGCTCGGCGAGAAGCCGAACCAGAAGGAGCGCCTGCGCGAGGACGTCTCGGTGGCGGCCGGCGACCTGATCGCCATCGACACCCTGCACGCCAAGCCCACGTACGACGGTCTGCGCAACGCCGTCGCCGTCGGCATCCGCTACATCGAGGCGTGGCTGCGCGGCATGGGCGCGGTCGCCATCTTCAACCTGATGGAGGACGCGGCCACCGCCGAGATCTCGCGCTCGCAGATCTGGCAGTGGATCAACGCGGACGTGGTCTTCGAGAACGGCGAGCACGCCACGGCGGACCTGGCCCGCAAGGTCGCCGCCGAGGAACTGGCCGCGATCCGCGCGGAGATCGGCGACGAGGCGTTCGCCGCCGGCCAGTGGCAGGAGGCCCACGACCTCCTCCTCCAGGTCTCCCTGGACCAGGACTACGCGGACTTCCTGACCCTGCCGGCGTACGAGCGGCTGCGCTGACGTCCGTACCGCTGCGCGGAAACCCCGCCCCCGGCAGGCATGCCGGAGGCGGGGTTTCCGCGTTCAGCCGGCCCGGATCGAGGTGACCTCGTGGAGCATGGCCGCGCTCGTCGCCGGGCCGTTGCAGGTGAGCTGGTGCGGTGCGGCGCGGTGGGCGGTGACCTCCACGTCGTACGCGGTCGCGCGGGGCGGGGGGCCGGTGACGCGGACCAGCCAGTGCGGGCCGGCCCGGGAGGTGCCGGTGACCGTGTAGTCGTGGCGGCCCGCCGGACCGTTCCGGGCGAGCACCGCCGCCACCGCCGCCTGCTGGGCCGGGAAGAGGTCGGTGTACCCGCGCAGGTGCGCGGCGTGGACGCGGCCGGCGAGGTGCTGTTCGACCACGG
The DNA here is from genome assembly GCF_042669245.1 of Streptomyces sp. NPDC057249. Lineage (NCBI taxonomy): Bacteria > Bacillati > Actinomycetota > Actinomycetes > Kitasatosporales > Streptomycetaceae > Streptomyces > Streptomyces sp. NPDC057249. The sequence continues at coordinate 64,773 of NZ_JBHUXS010000002.1, forward strand.
CGACGGACGAGGCGGCGTCCAGACCGCCGTAGTACACGCCGTCGGGCGCGACGAGCACATTGGCGGCGAACCGGTCGCCGCCCACGTGGGTGCACTCCCACACCAGTTCGGGCCACCGCTCGGCCAGCGCGCGGGCCGCCGGGCGTCCGCGCAGCGCGCAGCAGGTGTCGTGGCGGCCGTGGGCGCAGACCAGGACGACCGGCGGGTGCCCGGGCTCCCCGGGCGCGTCGAGCGCGGCGGCGGCGAGGGCCAGGTCCTCGTCGCGGTCCCAGGTCCCCCAGTGCTGGCGGTGCGCGCCGGTGGCGTCGTACCGCAGCACGGCCCAGCGCCGGGGTCCCGCGTCGGCGGGACGGCGGCCGTGGCGGCGGATCAGGAGGATGCGGGCGCGCACCGCCCGGGCCGCGTCGTAGAGCCGGGACTTGGTCGCGGGTTCGAGCGGAAGGCCGTCGTAGCCGTTGGCCGGCCAGGGCGCGTGGTGCTCCACGAGGACCCAGACCAGGCCGTACGGGGCGGTGCCCGGGAGTGCGTCGCCCCGGGCCCGGGCCGCGTCGGCGCAGAAGAAGCGTTCCGCTGTCACCGGAGGCGTTCCCCGGTCACGGAGCGGCCGGGACGAGGACACCGGCGCGCAGCAGCCTCCCCGCGCAGGCCAGGCCGAGGTCGCCGGCGGTGCGCACCTCACCGGCGAGCAGGCGGGCCAGGGCCGGCAGATCCGCCTCCGGGAAGTCCAGCCACCCGGCCCGGGTGACCAGGCGGCGGCCCTCCAGGCGGGCTTCCAGTGCGCCCCGGAGGCGGACCGCGGTGCCGGGGCCGAGTCCGTCGACGGCGGCGAGCTGGGCGAGCGGGCCGAGCGGTGCGGGGCGGGCCTGGGCGCGCCGGGCGCGGTGGAAGGCCGGGGCGGGATCGGCGCCGGTGAGGGCCGCCACGAGGCGTTCGCGTACCGGAGCGGCCTCGCCGTCCGGGCCGGCCACGCCCAGCGGCAGGGAGGCGCGCATCCAGGGGTCCTCGCGCAGCTCCGCGAGCGCGGCGCGCATCAGCTGTTCGGCGAGCGCGTACCGGGTCCAGGTGTGGACGCCGAGCGTCAGGTGGACCGCGACCTCGCCCTGCGCCTCGGCGGCGTGCAGCCAGCCGCGCGGCAGGTAGAGGACGTCGCCGGGTCCGAGCACGGTGTCGAGGTACGGTGCGCCCCCGGCGGCCTCGGCGACGGCGCCCCGGTGGTCGGTCCAGGGCTGGTCGCGCAGCGGCTCGGGGTGCACGGGGCGGTGGACGATCCAGCGCTTGGTGCCCTCGATCTGGAGGACGAAGACGTCGTGGACGTCGTAGTGCGCGTCGAAGCCGCGGTTCTGCGGCGGGGTCACGTAGGCGTTGGCCTGCACCGGGTGGCCCAGTTCGGCGGCGAGAGCGGCGGTGAGGTCGCCGACGGGGGCCCAGGTGCGCTGGAGCGCTTGCAGGACGAGGGTCGCGCCGTCCGCGAACTCCCGCCACAGCGCGGTGTCGTCGACCTGGTCGCCGATGGTGGCACCGGCCCCGGCGGGCGAGGTGAACGAGGCGTCGGGCAGCGTGGCGCCGTTCTTGGCGACGCGGAGGAACGGCGTGCGCAGTCCGCGCCGCGAGACGAGTTCGTCCACGGCGGCGGCCGAGAAGAGGTCGGAGAAGTCACCGGCCCGGCGGGTGAGCAGGGCCTCGCGGCCCCAGAAGTCGGCCGCGAACGCGGCCCGGCCGGTGCCGGGCGTCAGGCGCGACTCCAGGACCCCGGGGTCCGCGCTCGCGGCCCGGGGGTCCTGGGTGCCGGTCGGGGATGTGCTCAAGAACGGCCCGCGCCGCCGTCGGCCCCGCCGTCCTGGACGCCGGGCGTACCCGAGGCGCCGCCGTCGGCCGGACCCTCGGCGCCCCCGTCCGCACCGCCGTCGTGGACGCCCGGCGTACCGGCCGCGCCACCATCGGCAGGCCCCTCGGCTCCGCCATCGGCACCGCCGTCCGCGCCGCCGTCGTGGACGCCCGGCGTACCGGCCGCGCCACCGTCCGCGGGGCCCTCGGCCCCGCCGTCGGCACCGCCGTCGTGGACGCCCGGCGTGCCCGCCGCACCACCGTCCGCGGGGCCTTCCTGCTGGTTCGGGTCCTGCTCGGGGCTGGTCATGGTTCCTCCCGCGCGTCGAACGGCTGGGGCCGGACCCGGTGACGGGGTCCGGTGTGAGGCACGGCGGTGCCACGGGGGCACCGCCGTGACCAGCCTACCGCTATGTGCGGTAAGTCTCGATTTGAGAGAAATGAACCGTTGAGAGGCTATTTCAGCCCGTTGTCGAGGGCGTCCATCAGCGTGCCCTGCGTGGTGTCACCCGACATCTCCCAGACCATGACGCCGAGCAGCCCCTTGTCCTTGACGTAGTCCGTCTTCTTGCCGATGGACCAGGTGTCGTCGAAGGACCACCACTGGCTGCCGGTGTACCCGTAGGTGGAGACGGACTGTTCGTCGTGGTGGACCGCCATCGTCGGATAGGCCCCGATGAGGTTCGAGTACCCCCGGGTGCCGGCCTCCTCGGCGAACTGGCCGGGGGCGGCCCCGCCCGCCGGCTGCCACTCGCCCGCGACTCCGCCGTCGGTGACGCCCTGCCAGCCGCGGCCGTAGAACGGGATGCCGAGGGTCAGCTTGCGGGGTTCGACGCCCGCGTCCGTGTACGCCTTGATGGCGCTGTCCGCGCTGAAGTGGAAGTCGTACGGGTCCTCGGTGTCGTTGTAGAGGTTGGCCTGGTGGCCGGTGCGGTTCGGTTCCCAGGAGTTGTCGCTGCCGGAGCCGTGGAAGTCGTAGCCCTGGACGTTGGCGACGTCGAGCGAGTCGAAGACCTTCAACAGGTCCCAGCCCTCGTCGATCTTCTGCGGGTCGGCGGGGGTGAAGGCGGTGAGGAGGCGGTGGCCGCCGCCCAGCGCGTCGAGCTGCCTGCGGAACTCGGCGAGCAGCAGGGTGAGGTTGTCCTTGTCGTCGGGCGAGTAGTGGTTGCCGGGGTGCCCGGTGCCGGTGCCCGGCCACTCCCAGTCGATGTCGAAGCCGTCGAAGATGCCGGCCGCGCTGCCCGGGCCGCCCGCGCCGTTGTACTCGGGCAGATTGCCCTTGATGTACATGTCGATGCAGGAGGAGACGAACTTCTTGCGGGCGGCGTCGGTGGCGGCCACGTCGGAGAAGTACTTGGAGTACGTCCAGCCGCCGAGCGAGACCACGATCTTCAGGTCGGGGTGCAGCTTCTTCAGCTTCTTGAGCTGGTTGAAGTTGCCGCGCAGCTTGGCCCAGCCGTCGTCCGCGACCCCGTCCACGGACTGGGCGGCGCTGAACGGGCGGGCGTAGTCGGCGTCCGCGTCACCCGCGCCGGTGCCCTGCTCGGGGTCCTGGGGGTCGGCGGTCGTGCCTTTGGTGACACCGTTGAGGCAGGTGAGGTTGTTCGGGTCGATGTTGGCGAAGGCGTAGTTGACGATGTCGAGCTTGTCGGCGGCTCCGGAGGTCTCCAGGTTCTTGACGAAGTACTGGCGGCCGTAGATGCCCCACTGGACGAAGTAGCCGACCTTGGCGTAGTTGCCGGCCCCGGCGATGTCGTCGGTCTTCACAGTGAGGGCGTTGCTCGCCGGGGAGGCGTTGTCGGCGGCGTCGCGCGCCTTCACGGTGAAGGTGTACGAGGTGGCGGGCGAGAGGCCGCCGACCGTCGCGGTGGTCGTGGTGCCGGAGACCGTGGTGGCCAGGGCGGAGCCCCGGTAGATGTCGTAGGCGGCGACGCGCTGGTTGTCCGTCGCGGCGGTCCAGGCCAGCGTCACGGACGAGGAGTCGGTGGCGGTGGCGCGCAGGGCGCCGGGGGCCGTCGGTGGCGAGGTGTCGGTGGCCGGGTCGACGGTGGTGACGGTCAGCGGGGCGCTCTCGGCGGAGACGTTGCCCCGGGTGTCCTTGGCCCGGACGGTGAAGGCGTAGGTGGTGGCCGGGGTCAGTCCGGTGACGGTGGCGGAGGTGGCCGCGGTGGCGGAGCCGACGACCTTGCCGCCCGTCAGGATGTCGTACGAGGCCACCGGGAAGTCGCCCGCGGTGGCGGCCGTCCAGGACAGCGACGCGGTACGGGCGGTGACATCGGTCTGCTTCAGCCCGCCGGGCACGCCCGGGGGCACGTCGGCGGACCCGTCGCACTTGTCGCCGTTGATCCGGCATCCGGTCGGTGCGGTGATCGGGCCGGTGGCGACGAACCAGAAGCTGTACGGCTCGGTGCTGCCGTGTGCGGCGACCGTGCCGTTGTAGTGCGCGTTGACGGCGGTGATGTGGCTGCCCAGGGTGGTGGTGGTCCCGTTGTACGAGGACTGGATCGCGACCCCGGCGGGCAGGTCGAACTCCAGGCTCCAGCCGGTGACGGCGGTGTCCGTGTCGTTGTGCAGGACGTAGGTGCCCTTCCACCAGGGGCCGTTGTCGGCGGTGGTGAAGGTCGCCGTGAGCTTGCCGGCCGCGTGCGCGGGGACGGCCTGCAGGGACAGGAGCGCGAGGAGGAGGCCGAGAACGGCGGACAGCGCGGTCGCCGTTCTCCGTCTCAGCGGTAGGTGCTCGAACATGGTTTCTCCCTTACGGCAGGGACCGGTGAGGCGGTCCTCGGGGAGGTGCGGAAGTCGTGCCATGGAGCACACGGGAAGGTAATTGGTCTGGACCAAGTCGTCAATAGGTACAGACCACTTGAGATTCCGGCGCCACGGGAGGCCGGCGCCCGGCCACCTGTGGGCGCAGGTGTGCGAATTGATCGCCGGCACGGTTAGGATCACCGACGGCAAGGCTGTAGCGCAGAGGTCGTCGCGCCCTAGCAGCAAGCTGGAGGACGTCGGTTCGAATCCGACCGGTCTTGCCGCCTTTTCGTAGACGGGGGTAAGAGATGTCGCAGCCGATGCCCGTGCGCTGTCCGGCCATTGACCATCCGGACCTGCCCCTCGCCGATCCGGCGCTGCTCGGGCCGCTGCTCGACCGCCTGGCGGCGCCGGGGGCCGTGGCGGAGGACGAGACGTTCCCGCTGGGCGCGCTGCGCGCCGACGGGCGGGTCGATCTCTGCAAGCAGGGGCTCGGCGCGGCCGGCGCCGCCCGGGTCATGCCCGCCGCCGCCCGCTCACCGCACGCCACCCACGTACTGCTCGGCACCAACTCCCTCGGCGACGAGGGCGCTTCGGCCGTGGCCGCGGCGACGGCCGGCTCCGGCCACGGGCTGCACACCCTCTACCTGGGCTGCAACCGCATCGGCGCCGAAGGGGCCGCCGCCCTCGCCTCCGCCCTGGCCGACGACGCCACCGTCCGGGCCCTCTGGCTCAAGCGCAACCCCCTCGGCGACGCGGGCGTCCGCGCCCTGCTCCCGATGCTGCGCCGCAACACCGCCCTGCGCACCCTCGACCTGGTCAACACCGGGGTCACGGCCGACGGGATCGCCGCCCTGCTGGACGTCCTGAGCACCCGTCCCCGCCCCGTCGAACGGCTCTTCCTCGGCGGCAACGGGCTGGGCGCCGACGCCGCGCCACTGCTGGCCCGGCTGATCCTGGACGCGGGGGTGCGGGAGCTGTACCTGTCGGCCAACCACCTCGGCGACGAGGGCGCCGCCGTCCTCGCGGGCGCCGCCGACCCGTCCCGCCCCGTCCGGCTCGGCCTGGGCGGCAACGGCATCGGCCCCGAGGGAGCCCGCGCCCTGGCCGGCGCGCTCGACGGGATCGAGGCGCTGGACCTGGGCCGGCCGCCCTCGGAACGCGCCCTCGGCGCCCCGCCCAACGTCACCGGGGACGCCGGGGCGCACGCGCTGGCCGAGGCGCTGCCGGGCAGTCCGCTGCGCCGCCTCGGACTCAGCCACACCGGGCTGACCGGCCGTGGTGCCAAGACCCTGCTCGCCGCCGTCGCCCCCGGGTCGCGGCTGGAGTACGTGGGCCTGGGCCCCGGGCTACCGCGCCGCGTGAAGCGCTCCTTCGCGACGCTGCTGCGTCCGGACGGCGGGGCCCACACCGATCTGCGCGCGGTCCGGAGCCTGTACCGATGAGCCGGCGGGACGCCGGGCCGTTCCTGTCCCCGCAGGAGGCGTCCAGTTGGCGCCAGGTCCGGAGCTACGCCGTGCCGCGCTCCGTGATCGAGGAGTCCGCCGCGCTGCGGGAGGCCGGCGACTGGCGCGGGGCCTGCGCGGCGGCCGGCGTCGACGTGCACGTCGACCCGGACGAGGTCTCCGCCCGGTACGGCACCGAGGTCGCCGAAGCCCTCCTCGCCGACCTCCGGGACCTGGTGCCGGACCTGCTGCGCTGGCACCTGCCCCGGATCCTCGCGGGCCGCTCGACGCTGGCCACCGAACGGACCGTCCTCCTCGCGGGCTACGGCGCCGCGCCGGACGCGTACCTCCAGGTGTCCACCCCGCCCATGGTCGACGGCCCGCAGCACCTCCCGCTCCGGTTCGGCCCGCTGCGGCGCCGGACCTCGGCCGGACTCACCGACGACTGGCGGTCGCTCGGGCACCTGTGGCGCGCGAGCCGGGCCGGTGAGCTGCGCGCCCGGGCCGGCGGCGGGGACCGGCTGCCGTTCCTCGCGGCCGACGGCTCCCCGCTTCCGGTGGACCGGTTGCCGCTGGAGGACCCGGGCGCCGACGACGAGGTGGCCCGCGCCGAGTGGCTGAACCTGCTGCACCACGAGGGCCGCGTCGCGGAGGCGCTGGCGGCGGCCGGGATCGAGTGGGACCCCACGCCCCCGGAGATGCCCTCCTACTACCGGACCGCCCCCGAGACGATCGTGGCCGGTCTCGCGCTGGACGTGCCCCGGCTGGAGGCGGAGGTGCGCCGGTTCGCCGCGCTCGGCACGGCGGAACGGTTCCAGATCGGCCACGACTGGCGGGCACGCGTCCTGCTCGACTTCACCGGGCCCGGACTCGACGGCCGGCTGCGTGTCAAGGTCGTCAACCGCGAGGCCGCCACGGACGCGGTCTTCCTCCCCGAGGCGCTCTGGCGCAGGCTGCCCGACCTGGACCTGCTCGGCGACGGCCTCCTGGCCCCGGCGGACCTGCATCCGCTGGTGGCCCGGTCGCTCTTCCCGGACCACCGGGGGCCGTCCGGGCCGCCCGGGGTCACGCCGCCCGCCCCGGTGCGGGTGCGCTGCCGGGGCGACTGGCACGAGGTCCGCTTCCGGGACGGGGCCCTCGGCTCCCCGCACACCGCGCGGGAGCGGCAGCGCGAGAGCGCCCTGCGCGCGTTCGGCGGGGCGGTCACCGGCTGCTTCGCCGTCGAGCACGCCTGCCTCACCGGCACGGGCCGGCTGCCCAGGGCGCTGGCCGCCCAGCGGCGCGACCTCTTCCTGCGCGCGCAGCACGGGGACACGGCGGGGGTCGTGGCGCTGCTGGACGCGGGCGTCGATCCGCGCATCCGGGACGGCGGCAGGCACACGCTGCTCCACGTACTGCCCCTGCTCGACCACACCGTGCTGCTCCCCCGGCTGCTGGCGGCCGGGCTCGACCTGGAGGCCAGGGACCACCGTGAGCGCACGCCGCTGAGCGTCGCCGTCTCGGGGCGCGGGCCGGCGGGGCTCGTCCGGGACCTGCTGGACGCGGGCGCCCGGATCGACGTGAGCGACCAGACCGGACTCTCGCTGGAACAGATGATCCGCAAGTACCGGCGGACCGACCTGAGGTTCCTCGCGGAACGGATGCTGAAGGAACACCCGGACGCCGGGTCCGAGTGGTGGGACGAGTGGAACGACGGCGAAGAGGACTACGACGCCGACGAGGAAGGTGAGGACGCGTGAGCACCGTGGCCCCCGGCATCCCCGCCCAGGCGCCGCACCCCCTGGACGCCGCCGACGCGCTCGACCGGCGGCTGCGCGCCACCCGGACCGAGACCGTCGCCAGCCCGCAGCTGGAGGCGCTGGCCCTGGCGGTGACCGCCAATCAGCCGGTGCTGCTCTGGGGCGAGCCGGGCATCGGGAAGTCGGCGGGGCTCGAACAGCTCGCGGCGGGCCTCGGCCTGGACCTGGAGACCGTGATCGCCAGCGTGCACGAGCCGTCCGACTTCGCGGGGCTGCCCGTCGTCGGCGACGACCCGGCCACGACCGGGGTGCCGATGGCGCCGCCGGACTGGGCGGTCCGGCTCGCCCGGAAGGGCCAGGGGCTGCTGTTCTTCGACGAGTTGTCCTCCGCTCCCCCGGCCGTGCAGGCCGCCCTGCTGCGGGTCGTCCTGGAGCGCCGGGTGGGCAGCCTGAAACTCCCCGACGCCGTGCGCATCGTGGCGGCGGCCAACCCGCCGTCGAGCGCGGCGGACGGCTGGCACCTGAGCCCCCCGCTCGCCAACCGCTTCGTGCACCTGCACTGGACGCACGACCCGCGCACCGTGGCGCGCGGCATGGCCGGCACCTGGCCCGAGGCGCCCGTCCCCGTGGTCGATCCCGCCCGGACCGCCGGCGCGGTGGCCCGGGCCCGGGGCGTGGTCTCCGGATTCCTCACCGCGCGCCCCGGCCTCGTGCACCACCTCCCGGCCGACGCGGAGGGCCGGGGCAGGGCCTGGCCGTCGCCCCGGACCTGGGACATGGCGCTGCGGCTGCTCGCCACCGGCTACGCGACCGGCACCGGCCGGGACGCCCTCGCCGCCGCCCTGACCGGGGCCGTCGGGGAAGGGGCGGGCATCGAGCTCCTGTCGTACCTGGAGAACCTGGACCTGCCCGACCCCGACCGGGTGCTGGCCGATCCGGACGCCTTCGCCCTGCCCGAGCGCGGCGACCGGCAACTGGCCTTCCTGATCGCGGTGGTGGCCGCCGTCCAGGCCGAGCCGACCCGTCCTCGCTGGGAGGCGGGCTGGGCGGTGCTGGCGAAGGCCGTGGCGGCCGGGGTGCCGGACGTGGCGGCCCGGGCGGCGGTGGACCTGGCGGCGATGCGGGACACCGACTGGCCGGTCCCGGAGGGCATCGACGCCTTCCTGGAACTCCTCCAGCTCTCCGGCGCGCTGCCGGGGAGCGCATGAGCCCGTGTCCGTACCGGAACGGCGGCCGACGCCGCTCACGCTGGACCACACCAAGCTGCTCGCCGCGCGGTACCGGGCGGCGAGCGACCGGCCGTACCTCGCGACCGCGCTCTACGCGCTGTCGGTGGTGGTGAGCGACCGGGTGCCGACGATGGGCGTGGACCGGCACTGGCGCTGTTACGTGTCACCCGCCTTCGTGGAACGGACGCCGGTCGCCGAGCTGGCCGGGGTGTGGGTGCACGAGGTCGCGCATCTGCTGCGCGACCACCACGGCCGGGCCGGCCGGCTCCCGGCGGCCGACCAGCGCGACGCGCACCGGGTCAACGTCGCCCAGGACTGCGAGATCAACGACGACCTGATCAGCGACGGTCTGCGGCTGCCGGAGGGGCGGATGGAGCCGGGGCTCTTCGGGCTGCCGGCCGGTCAGCTCTTCGAGGCGTACCTGCCCGCGCTGCCGCCGGGACCGCCGCCGCACAACTGCGGTTCGGGCGCGCACGGCCGCCCCGAGCCGTGGGAGCTGCCCGCTGCGGAGGGACCGTCCCCGCTGGGCACGACGGAGGCGGAAGCGCTGCGGCGGCGTACGGCCGAGTCGATGCGGGCCCACCGGCGCACCCGGGGCGAACTTCCGGCGGGCTGGCGGCGGTGGGCCGAGGAGGTCCTGGAACCGACGGTGGACTGGCGGCAGGCGCTGGCCGGTGCGGTGCGGGAGGCGGCGGCCTGGGCGTCCGGGGCGGTGGACTACACCTACCGCCGCCCGTCCCGGCGCGGTGCGGCCCTGCGCGGCGTCGTCCTGCCGACGCTGCGCCGCCCGCTGCCCCGGGTGGCCGTCGTGGTCGACACCTCGGGCTCGATGGGCGACGACGAACTGGCGGCGGCGCTGGGCGAGGTGACCGGGGTGCTGCGGGAGGTGGGCATCCGCGGCAACCGGGTCTCCGTGCTGGCCTGCGACGCCGATGTGCACGCCGTCTCGCGGGTGACCTCCGCCGACCAGGTCGCGCTCGGCGGGGGTGGCGGCACGGACATGCGGGTGGGCATCGCGAGGGCTCAGGCCGCCCCGGAGCGGCCCGGCATCGTGGTGGTCCTCACCGACGGGTACACCCCGTGGCCCGACGAGTCGCCCTCGTGCCGGCTCGTGGCCGCGCTGATCGGGGCGGACGCCCCGCAGCCGCCCGGCTGGATCGAGACGGTCCGGGTCCCCCTCTGACGCGGGCTCACCGGCCGAGGACCACCGTGAGCGGCTCCGAGAAGTCGCCCCACTTGCCGTCGGGCAGCTGGGCGCGCAGCGTGATCGCGTGGCTGGTGCCGCGCGGTTCGGCGGTGGTGTACTGGTAGGTCGCCCGTTTCGTGGGCGGTGCGTCGCCCCAGGCGATGGTGGTGGTCATCTTGCCGTCCACGTACAGCTGGTAGGTGTGGATCTCGCCGTCCGCCTCGGGCGGTGCCCACTCCAGGTCGACTGCGTACTCCTTGCCCTGGACCTTGTTCCTGGCCCGCAGGCCGGTGGGTGCGGTGCTCGCCGGGGCGCCGGGGTCCGACGCGGTGGTGAGGTGGAAGGCGTTGCTGTCGGGCGAGGAGGTGTCCGCGGCGTCGCGGGCCCGCACGGTGAAGGTGTAGGCCGTGCCGGGGCGCAGCCCGGTCAGGCGGGCCGTGGTCCCGGTGCCCGGCACGGTGTGGATGCGGGTGCCCTCCTGGTAGATGTCGTACGCGGTGACGCCGGTGTCGTCCGTGGAGCCGCCCCAGGAGAGGGTGGCGGCCCGGTTGCCGTCGGCCTTGCCGCGCAGCTTCGTTGGCCGGGTGGGGGGCCCGTGGTCGGCGGGCGTGGGCGCGGGGGTGGTGACGCGGACGGCCGCGCTGGGCGCGGAGAGATTGCCGGCGGCGTCGCGGGCGCGGACGGTGAAGGTGTACGCGGTCGACGCGGTGAGCCCCTCCACGTCGATCATCACCTTGGACGCGGGGACGGCCTTGACCTTCTTGCCCTCCCGGTAGACCTCGTAGCCGGTGACGGCCGTGTCGTCGGTGGCGGCCTTCCACATCACGTGCGCGGAGTTGGCGCTGCTCGCCTGCACCGTGACCCCGCGCGGTGCGGTGGGTCTGCTGGTGTCCCCCCGGTCCTCGGAACCGGAATCCGAACCCGGGCCGGAGCCGCAGGCGGTGGCGAGTGCGGCGAGGAGCAGGGCGGCGGCGCAGGCCTGCGCGCGACGCGGGTGAGGGGATCGCACGGTGTTGCCTTCCGTCCGGAAGCAATGGTCCAGACCTGTATCGCATGGGCCGGGCCCCGCCGACAAGAGTCCGGAGCCGAACCTTCCGCAATGTGCCGGTGTGCCCCTGTCCTCGGGCGCGCGCGGCACCTGACGTACCGTCTGCGGATGCTGTGCATACGAGGTGTGGTGCTGCCGGAGCGCGTGGAGCGGTCCTTCTGGATCGAGGGCGAGGTGCTCCGCGAGGGCGCCCCACCGGGCGGGCTCGCCGGGCGGGACGCCGAGACCGTGGTCGACGGCGGCTGGCTGCTGCCCGGACTGGTCGACGTACATACGCACCCCGGGGCCACCGACACGAGCGAGCCGTTCAGCGAGGAGCTGCTGCGCGAACAGCTGCGCGCGCACCGGGACGCCGGGGTCCTCGCCGTCCGCACCCCCGGCACGGCCGCGCGGATGCCGGCCTGGGTGGACGAGGACCGGGAACTGCCCCGCGTCACATCGGCGGGGCGGTGGCTGGCCACACCCGGCAGGTTCTTCCCCGGGTTCGGCCGGGACGTGAGCGAGGCGGAGCTCGTCCGGGCAGCGGTGGAGGAGTCGGCGGCCTCGTCCGGCTGGTGCAAGGTCGTCGGGGACTGGCGGCTGGACGAGCCCCCGGTGCCGCTCGCGCTGCTCACCGAGGTGGTGACCGCCGTCCACGCGGCGGGCGGCAAGGTGGCGGTGCACTGCCAGACCGCCGAGGGCACCCGCCACGCGGTCCTCGCGGGGGCGGACAGCCTGGAGCACGGGATGCATCTGGACCCGGGCCTGCTGGACCGGATGGCGGCGCAGGGCACGGCGTTCGTGCCGACGCTGGCGGCGTTCGGCAAGGGCGTGGACGCGATGCGGGCGCGGGAGCCGAGTGCGCGCCGCGATCTGTGGCTGGCCGGCTGGGAGACCATGTTCGGCAACGTCCGGGCCGCCCACGAGGCGGGCGTCACGGTGCTGGCCGGCACCGACTCGTTCCCCTGCGGGGCCGTGGCGAGCGAGGCGTCCTGGCTGCTCCGGGCCGGGCTGCCGGCCGAAGCGGCGCTCGGCGCGGCGTCCTGGACGGCGCGGTCCTGGCTGGGCCTGCCGGGCCTGGTGGACGGGGCGCCGGCCGACCTCGTCGCGTACGACACCGACCCGACCGTCGATCCGGCCGCGCTGGACCACCCGGTCCGGATCATTCTCCGGGAACAGGTGGTGCGCTGACCGATGAGTCGGCGGCGGTCCGGCAGTCTGCACCCGTATGGACTCACAACCGCTCGACCTGGAACCGGCCGCGCGCCGGATCACCGCTTCGCTCGACGCCGTGGACGACGGCGCGCTGGGGGCCGCGACACCGTGCCCCGACATGACCGTGGGCGCGCTGCTCGCCCACATCGAGGGTCTGGCCGTCGCCTTCCGCGACGCCGCCCGCAAGGAGCTGGGACCGGCCACGGACTCGGCGCCCTCCGTGGAGGACGGCGTTCTCGGCGCCGACTGGCGCACCACGCTGCCCGCCGCGCTCGACGGGATGGCGGCCGCCTGGCGCTCACCCGACGCCTGGGAGGGCATGACCAGGGCGGGCGGCGCGGACCTGCCCGGCCGGATCGCGGGGATGGTCGCGCTCAACGAACTGGTGCTGCACGGCTGGGACCTGGCGAAGGCGACCGGGCAACCCTTCGACGCCGAGGAGGCGCACCTGCGCAACACCCTCGCGCTGCTCGCGAACCGGGACGACGATCCGTCCACCACGTCCCCGTTCGGCCCGCCGGTCCCGGTCGCGGACGACGCGCCGCTGCTGGACCGGGCGGTGGCCCAGGGCGGGCGGCGGCCGGACTGGCGGCCGGCGGGCTGAGGGGCGTGGGGCGCGAGCGCCGGAGCACGCGCCCCGGAGCCACCGCGTCGCGGGGGCCCCCCCGGGGGGGGGGGCGCGGGGCACACGGGGGGCGAAGCGGTGGTCAAGGGGGGGCCGGGGGCGGGGGGGGGGGGGGGGGGGGGGGGCCGGGGGGGGGGCGGGGGCGGGCCGGGCGGCGGGGGGGGGGGGGGGGGGGGGGGGCGCCCCCGGCCGCCCCCCCCCGGCCCCCCCCGCGCCCCCCCCCCCCGGGGGGGCGCCGCGACGGGCTCAACTCGTGAAGAACTCCGTGATCCGCTGGGCCGTCTGCTCCGGGTCGGTCTCGTGCGGCCGGTGACCGCCGCCCATCGTGACCAGGTGGCAGTCCGGGATCATCGACGCCATGTCCTGGAGCCGCCCCTGCGGCATCGTGCTGCCCGGCCCCCCGGCCAGCATCAGCGTCGGCGCCACGATCTCCCCGAGGCCCCGCGCCCACGCCGCGTCCGGGTCCGCCAGCTCGCCGTTCACCGACGCCAGCACGGCCTCGTCGTAGTCGGCGGGCCCGTCCGGCTCGACGGCCGGGCCCGCCGCGCCCGGGAACGGCGGCGGGGTCTCCACCAGCACCAACCGCTCCACCCGGTCCGGGTGCTCCTGCGCGAGGAGGTGGGCGACGACCCCGCCCATGCCGTGGCCGACCACGCCCGCCCGGTCCAGTTCGCACTCGTCCAGGAACCCGAGCACGTCGTCGCGCATCAGCTCCAGGTCGTACTCATCGGGCCAGTCGCTTTTGCCGTGGCCGCGCAGGTCGATGCCGTACACCCGCCACTCGCGCCCCAGCAGGCTCCCGGCCGCTTCCCAGCTCGCCGCGCTCGCGCCGAGATCGTGCAGCAGTACGACGGGCGACCCGAACGGGTCACCCCAGCTCCGGTACGCCAGCCGCACGTCGCCGACATCCACCACAGACTGATCATCCATGCCCCCGACGCTACCGCCGAATGCGCCGGGATCACGCCCCTGGCCTGGCAGGCTGGAACGGTGAAGCTCACCCCGCGTGCCCTGGTCACCCCGTTCGCCGCCCTCCTCATGTCCGCGACCGCGCTCAGCGGCTGCGCCCAGGCCGGGGGTTGGTCCGGCAAGGGCTCGGGGGGCGGGCTCGCCGCGCCGGCGAAGAAGGACATCGCCATGCAGCTCGTCTCCAGCGCGGAGAACTCCACGCTCGACTGGAAGGCGCAGTACGGGTACATCGAGGACATCGGGGACGGGCGCGGCTACACGGGCGGCATCATCGGCTTCTGCTCCGGCACCGGCGACATGCTCCGGGTCGTGGAGCGGTACGCGCGCTCCCGGCCGGGCAACCCGCTGGAACGGTTCCTGCCCGCGCTGCGGAAGGTGAAGGGCAGCGACGCGCACACGGGGCTGGGCGGGCCGTTCACCCGGGCCTGGGCCGACGCCGCCGGTGACGCGCGGTTCCGGGAGGCGCAGGACGCCGAGCGGGACGCCTCGTACTTCGATCCGGCGGTGCGCCGGGCGAAGGAGGACGGGCTGGGCACGCTCGGCCAGTTCGCCTACTACGACGCGTACGTGATGCACGGGGAGGCCGACGCGGACGGCACCACCGGTTTCCGTACGATCCGGAGCCAGGCGCTCGACGCGGCCAGGACCCCCGCGGACGGGGGCGACGAGACCGCGTATCTCGACGCCTTCCTCGACGCCCGTGTCACCGCGATCCGCGAGGAGCCCTCGCACGGCGACACCAGCCGGGTCGAGACCGCGCAACGGGTGTTCCTCAGGAAGGGCAACCTGGACCTGAACCCGCCGCTCGACTGGAAGGTCTACGGCGACAGCTACCACATCGGCTGAACCGCCCCGGCCGGGACGCCGAGTGGCGCGTACGGCCAACCCCGTACGCGCCACGCTCTACTGACCCTACGTCAGTGGGTGGCCACCTCCATCGCCTTCGCCGGGTCGTGGCCGCCGGGTGCGGTGCCCGCCTCCGGGTCCGGTGTGCGGCCGAGGTGGTTGAAGGCCAGGTTGAGGACGATCGCGACCACGCAGCCGGTGGAGATGCCCGAGTCCAGGACGACGAGGAGGTCCTTCGGGAAGGCGTGGTAGAAGTCGGGCGCCGCGATCGGTATCAGTCCGACGCCGACGGCCGCCGCGACGATCAGCGCGTTCTCGCCCTTCTCCAGCGCGGCGCCGGCCAGGGTCTGGATGCCGCTGGCGGCCACCGAGCCGAACAGGACGATGCCCGCGCCGCCGAGGACCGGCAGCGGCACCAGCGCGATGACGGACGCGGCCACCGGGACCAGGCCGAGCAGGATGAGGATGCCGCCGCCGGCCGCGACCACGAAGCGGCTGCGCACCTTGGTCATCGCGACCAGTCCGATGTTCTGGGCGAACGCGCTGCACATGAAGCCGTTGAACAGCGGGCTGATGGCACTGCCCAGGGTGTCGGCGCGCAGCCCGCCCTCGATGGTCCGTTCGTCGGCGGGGCGGTCCACGATCTTGCCGAGGGCCAGCATGTCCGCGGTGGACTCGGTCATGCAGACCAGCATCACGATGCTCATCGAGACGATCGCGGCGATCTCGAACTGCGGGGCGCCGAAGTGGAACGGGGTGGGGAAGCCGACCGCGTCCGCGTTCTTGAGGGCGCCGAAGTCGGT
Organism: Streptomyces sp. NPDC057249; assembly: GCF_042669245.1. Taxonomy (NCBI): domain Bacteria; kingdom Bacillati; phylum Actinomycetota; class Actinomycetes; order Kitasatosporales; family Streptomycetaceae; genus Streptomyces; species Streptomyces sp. NPDC057249. Next base: position 80,429 of record NZ_JBHUXS010000002.1, read on the forward strand.
GATGCCGACGGGGATCGCGATGAGCGTGCCGATGATCAGGCCGAGCAGGATGGCGATCTGCTGGAGGAACCCGCGCAGCAGTCTGCGCAGGGCCAGCACGATGACGAGGGTGACCGCCGCCATGGTGATGTTGGTGGTGGACCCGTAGTCGTGGGCGGTCGCGTTGCCGCCCTGGGACCAGTTGAAGGCGACCGGCAGCAGGGAGACACCGATCAGGGTGATGACCGTGCCGGTGACCACGGGCGGGAAGAAGCGGACCAGTTTGCAGAAGTAGGGGGCGAGGACGAAGCCGAGGAGGCTCGCGACGATGATCGCGCCGAAGATGACGGCGATCCCGTCGTGTCCCCGGTCCCTGCCGATCGCCACCATCGGGGTCACACCGGCGAACGAGACGCCGTTGACGAACGGCAGCCGGGCGCCTATGCGCCAGAAGCCGAGGGTCTGGAGCAGGGTGGCTATGCCCGCGGTGAACAGGCTCGCCCCCATCAGGAACGCGGTCTCCTCGGGGCTGAGGCCCACGGCGGGCCCCACGATCATGGGCGGGGCCACCACGCCCGCGTACATCGCGGCCACGTGCTGGAGGCCGCTGGTGAACATCTTCAGCGGGGGAAGGGTCTCATCGACCGGATGCTTCCGGTCGGACGGGGCCGTCACCGGCTCACCGTCGGGGTGGGGGGTCGCACTTGCGTCGTCGCGAAACCTGGGCGTAGCTGCCACGGCGGTTCCTCCGGTCGGGTACACGTCGGCGGTGACGTGGGTGTCAGGGAGGTGGTGCCGGGGGCCGGTCCGCCGGACCGGGCCCCGTGTGCTGCGGTGATGCGGTGAGGCAGGTCGAACGGCTGGTGCGGGCAGCCGGGATCGCCGGTGCGGGTGGCGCGTGCGCGTGGGCGGCGCGCCACCCGCACCGGTTGCCGCGGACCCCGCTCGGGTCCACGGCGGCCGGGCCGAGGGCCGTCCCCCTCGGCCGGCCGCTTGCGGGGCCGCCGGGCCGTCAGGCTCCGGCGGCGATCTGGGCGAGGCGGCGGGCCTCGTCGCGGGTGGCGCGGGCGATGGCCTCCTCGTCCGCGGTGACCAGGCGGCCGGACTCCACGACCGGCTTGCCGTCGACCAGCGACAGGGTGACCGGGGCGGCGGCGCCGAACACGAGCGCGGTGACCGGGTCGGCGATGGAGGCGTGGGCGAGGGTGTCCAGCTTCCAGAGGACCAGGTCGGCCAGCTTGCCGGGTTCCAGCGAGCCGGTCTGCGCGGCGCGGCCCAGGACCTGGGCGCCGCCGTAGGTGCCGAGGCGCAGGGCCTGGCGGGCGTTCAGGGCGCGTTCGCGGTGCGGGCCGAGGCGGTTGATGAGGAGGGCGTTGCGGAGTTCGGTGTGGAGCTCGCCGGACTCGTTGGACGCGGTGCCGTCGACGCCGAGGCCGACCGGGACGCCGGCGGCGAGCATGTCCGGGACGCGGGCGATGCCGGCGGCGAGGCGGGCGTTGGACGACGGGCAGTGGGCGACGCCGGTGCCGGTGCGGGCGAAGGCGGCGATGTCGGAGTCGTTCATGTGGACGCAGTGCGCCATCCACACGTCGTCACCGAGCCAGCCGGTGGACTCGAAGTAGTCGGTGGGGCCCATGCCGAACAGCTCGTGGCAGAACTTCTCCTCCTCCACGGTCTCCGAGCCGTGGGTGTGCAGCCGCACCCCCTTGCGCCGGGCCAGTTCGGCGCCCTGGCGCATGAGTTCGGTCGACACGGAGAACGGCGAGCAGGGCGCGACGGCGACCTGGGTCATCGCGTCGAAGGAGGCGTCGTGGTGGGCGTCGACGGTCGCCTCGGTGGCGGCGAGCGCGCCTTCCAGGGTCTCCACGGCGAAGTCCGGGGGCAGCCCGCCGTCCTTCTCGCTGCGGTCCATGGAGCCCCGGGCGAGGGTGAAGCGCACGCCCATGTCGCGGGCGGCCCCGATGATGGCACCGGACAGGTCGCCGGAGCCCTTCGGGTAGACGTAGTGGTGGTCCATGGCGGTGGTGACGCCGCCGAGGGCCATCATGGCGAGCGAGCCCTGCGCGGCGGCGCGGGCCATCGGCTCGTCGATGCGCGCCCAGGTCGGGTAGAGCGCCACCAGCCAGTTGAAGAGGTTGTGGTCCGTGGCCAGGCCCCGGGTGATCCACTGGTAGAAGTGGTGGTGCGTGTTGACCAGGCCGGGGGTGGCCAGGTGGCCCGTTCCGTCGATCCGGCGTACGACGTTCTCCAGGCCCTCGGGTGCCCGGCCGGCGCCGACGGACTCGATGCGGTTGCCGGCGACGACGACATAGCCCGAGGCGTACTCGGTGTCGGCGGCGTCGACGGTCGCGATCGAGCAGTTCTCGATGACGATGCGCTCCACCCGGTCGGGGGCTGCCGGTGCTGCCATGGTGCTTCCTTCTCTCATCTGGGACGTGGGCACGGCAGGACCCTAGGAGGATTTGAGTGCCACGGCGGTGCGGCCGTGGGTGCCGAGATGGTGGAAGAACAGGTTGAGCAGGACCGCGACGAGCGCTCCCGCACTGATCCCGGAGCCCAGGACGGTCTGGGCCCAGGACGGGAAGTCCGCGTAGAACCCGGGCGCGGCGAGCGGCACGATGCCCGCGCCGAGGGCCACGGCGACCAGGATGATGTTGGAGCTGTCGTCCAGGCCGGCCTCGGAGAGCGTACGGATGCCGCTGACCGCGATCGAGCCGAAGAGGACGATGCCGGCGCCGCCGAGCACGGGCATCGGGACGAGCGAGACGACCGCGCCGAGCACCGGGAAGAGGCCCAGGACCAGCAGGGCGGCCCCGGCCGCGGCGACCACGTAGCGGCTGCGGACCTTGGTGAGCGAGACGACGCCCACGTTCTGCGCGAAGGCGCTCGTGGGGAAGCCGCCGAAGACGGGACCGATGAGCGTGGCGAGGCCGTCGGTGCGCAGGCCCCGGGTGAGGGTGCGTCCGTCGGTGCGGCGGTCGCAGATCTCACCGACGGCCAGCATCCCGGCGGACGATTCGGTCATCAGGACGAGCATCACGATGCACAGCGAGAGGATCGCGGCCGGCTGGAACTCGGGAGCGCCGAAGGCGAACGGCGTGGGCAGAGCCGCCGTCGGGGCATCGCGCAGGGCGGAGAAGTCCGCGAGGCCGAAGGGGACGGCGGCCAGCGTGCCGATCAACAGACCCATGAGCAGTGCGACCTGGCGCAGGAACCCCCGGCCGAAGCGCTGGATCAGCAGGATGACGACAAGGGTGAACGCGGCGAGTGCGAGGTACTTCATGTCACCGAAGTCCGTGGCGTTCTTGTCGCCGCCCTGTGCCCAGGAGACCGGTACGGGCATCAGGGTGACCCCGATGAGGGTGATGACGACGCCGGTGACCAGCGGCGGGAAGAAGCGCAGGAGTCTGCCGAAGAACGGTCCGACGGCCAGGCAGAACACCCCGGCGACGAGCACCGCGCCGTAGATCGCGGGGAGTTGGTGCCCGGGCGCGTTGGTCTCGGCGATGGCGAGCATCGGGGCGATGCCGGCGGAGGAGGCGGCGTTGACGAACGGCAGCCGGTTGCCGGCGAGGCCGCCGATGCCGAGGGTCTGGAGCAGGGTGGCGCAGCCGGCGATGAGCAGGCTCGCCGCGATGAGCCGGGTCATGCCCGCCGCGTCGAGGCCGACGGCCTGTCCGATGATCAGCGGAGGGGTGACGACGCCGGCGTACATGGCGGCGATGTGCTGGAGGGCGGCCGGGAGGAGCCGCGAGGGGGTGAGCTTCTCGTCCACCGGGTGCACCGCACGCTCCGGCGGGGTGGAACAGGGGCCTTCTGCTTCCGCGGGCCCGGATGCTGGCTGTGCCATGAGGGTTCCCTCCGGCCCGGCCGGTGCCCGTCCGCGAGGAACGGACGGGCACCGGCGCGGCGCCGCGTCAGAGGTTGGTCATGTCGACCGGGATCTGCGGCTCGACGCCGTCCCGGAGCACGGTGCCCTCGATGAGCCCGTACGGACGGTCGGCCGCGAAGTACACTGCACCGTCGGCGGTATCGTTCTTTAGTCCGAACGGCTCCAAGTCCACGAGGAAGTGGTGGTTGTTCGGCAGTGAGAAGCGGATCTCGTCGATCTCGCTGCGGTTGTTGATGATGCGCGAACCCATCTGGTACAGGGTCTGCTGGAGCGAGAGCGAGTACGTCTCGGCGAAGGCGTGCAGCATGTGCTTGCGCGCCTGCTCGTACGACTTCTCCCAGTTCGGCATGCGCTGCTCGTCGCTGGTCCAGTTGTAGCGCCAGCGGGCGGAGACGTCGGTCGCGAGGATGCGGTCGTACGCCTCCTTGAGCGTCGTGTACTTGTCCTTGACGTAGCCCCAGAACTCGGAGTTGGTCGAGTTCATCACGGTCAGGTCCTTGAGCCCGGAGACGACCTGCCACTTCTCACCGTCGAAGGTGATCTGGGCGGTGCGGATCTCCTGGTTCTTGCGGACGAAGGAGTGCTTGACCTCGTCGGAGCCGATGAAGCGGGAGTTCGCGTCGGAGGTGGCGATCCGCTCCCAGGCGTACTCCTCGATCCGGATGCGCGCGGTCTTGATCGGCTCCTGCGAGGTCACGAAGTGGCGGGCGAGGTGGATGCCGAACTGCTCGGCGGACTCGATCCCGTGCTCCTTGGCGAACGCGAACACCGTGTTCTTGGTGGTGTCCGTGGGCAGGACGTGCGCATTGGAGCCGGAGTAGTGGACGTCGTCCATCTCGCCGGAGAGCGCGACCGAGACGTTCAGGTCCTTGATGTGGTGGGTGTCGCCGTCCCGCGTGATCTTGACGACGCGGTTCTCTGCTTTGCCGTACTGGTTCTGGCCGAGAATCGTGGGCATGTGTCTGCTAGCTCCCTCGGTATACGGAGTAGCCGAACGGGTTGAGCAGCAGCGGTACGTGGTAGTGCTCGCCCGGGATGACGGCGAAAGTGATCGCCACCTCGGGGAAGAACGCGCCGCTGTCCCTTACGCGGGGGGCGTCCTGCTGCGCCTCGGCTTGCTTCTTGGCTGTGAAGTACGGCTCGGTCTCGAAGTCGAGCCGTACGTGGGTGGTGCCCTCCGGCAGGGCCGGCAGGTCCTTGCAGCGCCCGTCCGCATCGGTCGCGGAGCCCCCGAGCGTCACCCACTCGGCGTCGGCGCCCGGGCGGGCGGCGAGCGAGACGGCGACGTCCGCGGCGGGGCGGCCGATGCTGGTGTCCAGGATGTGGGTGGACACCGATGCGGTGGCGAAGGTGCTCAAGACCTTCCCTCTCCTTCTGTTACGCGTCTTCCGTGACGAGGCGGGTGAGGCGGATGCGGTTGATCTTGCCCAGTTCGGTGCGCACGATCCCCCGCTCCTGCTCGGGCGAGTTCCCGATGCGGGACTTCACCGCGTCGCGCATCTGCTCACCGGTGGCGCCGGTGGCGCAGATCAGGAAGACATGTCCGAACCGCTCCTGGTAGGCCAGGTTGAGTTCGAGCATCTCGGCCTTGAGCTCCTCGGACGCCCCGGCCATCCCCCGCTGTTCGCGGGAGGAGGTCGGGTCCCCGGGCTTCGGGCGGCCGATCGGCGGGTGACCGGCCATGGCCTCGGCCAGGTCCTCCGCGCCGAGTGCCGCCGTGGCGGTGTCGCTCGCGGAGAGCAGGGCTTCGGTGGTGGCGTACGGGCGGTGGGCGAGGATCGCTCGCCCCCAGGCCGCACTGGCACACACCTCGTGCAGTGCGGCGGTCGCCTCGGCGTCCGCCTGGGTGTTGAACCGGGCGAGGCCCGGCGTGGAGCTCGAAGTCACGGGAGCCTCCGTGGCTGTTCTTCGCTGTGCGTTGGTCGGGCTGCGGATAGCTAACGCCCTCCGCAACACGACGTCAACAGTTTGTTGAAATTCCGTTCACCGAAAAGGCCGCCGCCCGGTGGTCCGGGCGGCGGCCTGATCGATCATGTGTCGGTTTCCGGCACCGACGGGCCCAACTACCCGCCCTTGGCCCCGTTTTCCCTGTTCAGGTAGTTGTACACGGTGAACCGGGAGACCCCGAGGGCCCCCGCCACGGTCTCAACCCCGTGGCGTACGGAGAAGGCACCGCGTGCCTCCAGGAGCCGGACGGCCTCCTGCTTGGCCTTGCGGTCCAGCTCGGCCAGCGGCATGCCGTGCCGGCGCTCCATCGCGGCCAGGATGTGGTCCAGCGACTCCGAGAGCTGGGGCAGCCGCACCGCCACGACGTCCTCGCCCTCCCAGGCCAGCACCACGTCGTCGGGGTGCGCCTCACCGGGGCCGACGAGCTCGGCCCCCATGGCGTCCGCGAGCGGCTTCACGGCGGTGACGAGGGGGTGGTCCACCGGTCCGGTCACTTCGGGTCCTCCCCGATGACGTTGACCTGGAGCGAAACCCGGGTGGCACCCGATGCCAGCGCTTGCCGCAGCAGGCTGTCCACGGCGGTGAGCACCTGGTCGGCTCCGCCCTCCGCCGTGTTGCCGAACGGGCCGACGTCGACGGCGTCCAGCTCGGCCCCCTGGATGACCTCGCGCGCCACGACCGCGTGCGCGGGCGCCTCGTCCAGATCGAAGGGCTCGGTGGTGAACTCCACTCTCAAGCGCACTGTGCCTCCCTCATGCGTCCCACCGCGTCCGGTGCGACCTGCGGCTCGGGCTCGACCCTAGCGCCCTACACCGGCAGCACGCAGACCGCCGCCGGGGCCGCGTACGGGGTTCCGACCGAGGTCAGGGAGCCGGATTCGGCGTCCACCCGGAAGGCGGTGACCGTGCCGGACCGCTGGTTGGCGGCGAAGAGCAGGGTGCCGTCCGGAGAGAACGCGGTGTGCCGGGGGAAGTCGCCGCCCACGGGAACCGTGCCGAGCAGGCGCAGCACGGCCCCGCCGTCCTCGGTCGCGTACCGGGTGATGCTGTTGTGCCCCCGGTTGGCGAGGTAGGCGAACCGGCCGTCGCCGGTGACCAGGAACTGCGCGGGGTAGCTGGTGCCGGAACCGGTGCCGGTGGACTGCGGGTCCCCAGGGGTGAGCGCACCCGTGGCGGGGTCGTAACCGCAGACCACCGCCGTGTTGTCGAGTTCGCAGGCCAGGTACGCGTGGCGCCCGCCGGGGTGGAACGTGAGGTGGCGGGGGCCGGCGCCCGGCCGCAGCGTGGCGTACGAGACCTGCTCCAGGGTGCCGCGCGTCTCGTCCAGCCGGTACGTGTACACCGTGTCGTTCCCGAGGTCGGCGGCGAGGACGTGGCCGCCGTCGGGCGAGATGATGATCTGGTGCGCGTGCGAGCCGCCCTGCCCCGGTCCGGGGGCGGGCGAGCCGTGGACGACCAGGTCGGTGCGCTCGCCCACCGACCCGTCGTCGGCCAGGGGGTGTACGGCGACGCTCCCGGAGGTGTAGTTGGCGCTGAGCAGCCACCGCCCGCCCGGGTGGACCGAGAGGTGGCAGGGCCCGGCACCGCCGGTGGACCGGGTGCCGAGGACGCGGAAGGTGCCGTCGCCGGCGAGGGCGACGGCGGTGACGCCGCCGTTCTGCTGCTCGTCCACGGCGTAGAGCGTGGCGCCCGTGGGGTGGAGGGCGAGGTACGACGGGTTCTCGACGCCCGTGACGACGGTGCGGGCGGTGATGCTCCCGGCCGCCCGGTCGTACGCGGCGACGCCGATGCCGGTGCCGCCCGGACTGGTCGAGGTGTAGGTGCCGAGGTAGAGGGTGCCGGTGCCGCGGGTCGCGGGGCGGCCGGGGTGCGGCGGGTGGTGGGGGTGGTGGGGCACGGCGCGGTGCGCGGCGCGCGGGAGGCTGGGGGCGGCGGCGAGGGCGCCGCCCGCCAGGAGGGCGCCGAGCAGGGTGCGGCGGCTGGTGGGGGACGTCATGCGAGGCACCTCGTGGGGTCGGTTGCGTCGGATGTGCCAGCCACAGTGGCCCTGCCCGGCACCCACCGCAAGAGGTGCACCGGCCATTGCGCGGAGCGCAACGCGTCGGGGCGCTCTCAGTCCCCGGACTGGATGTCGCCGCGCGTCGAGGAGGTGATCGGCTCCCGCTGCGCGAAGTCGCCCGGCGGGATGCCCGGGTGGTGGCCGCCCTCGACCGGCTCGACGGCGGCGGCCGGGCCGAGGGCCAGCCGGGACACGATGCGGTAGCGGTCGCCCCGGTAGAGCGAGTGCACGTACTCGACGGGGCGCCCCGTGGTGTCCGAGGTCAGCCGCTCGAAGAGCAGCGCCGGGGACAGCTCGGGCACGTCCAGGAGGCTGGCCTCGGCCCGGGTCACCACGGTGGGCTCGATCGCCTGGACCGCCTCGTGGACGTGCACGTCGTGGCGCTCGCGCAGGTGCTCGTACAGGTCGCCGCTCTCCAGCTCCTCGGCGGACAGACCGGGCACCAGCTCGGCCCGGATGTGCAGGTGCTCGATGGCCATGGGCGCACCGTCGACCAGCCGGAGCCGGGCGACGTACACGATGTCGGCCGCCGGTGACATGCGCAGCTTCCGGCCGACCCGGGCACCGGCCTGGAGGGTGGTGAACTCCAGCAGCCGGCTCGACCAGGCCCCGGCCGCCTGCGGCACCGACAAGGCGAGGTCCGCCGAGATCAGCTCCTGGGTGATCTTCTCCGGGGCGACGAACATGCCCCGGCCGTGCTCCCGCACGAGGAGCCCCGTCGCGACCAGTTCGTCCACCGCGGCGCGCAGGGTGGGCCGGGAGACGCCCAGCGCGGCGCACAGGGACCGCTCCGAGGGGATCGCGTCGCCCGGCCGCCGGGACTCGATCATTTCCAGGATGGCGTCGCGGGCCCGCTCCCGTTTGAGCACCGTCCCCGATGCGTCGGCGTCCATGCGCTGCCCCCTTCTGGCGGGTTGGGTACCTGACCACTGGATCACTGGTCAGGTGGATTGTAGCCGCTCTTGCGAGCCATCCCTCCCAGAGATCGCCAAAATCCTTTGAATACAAGGGGCTTGACGGCTCCATTGGTCCATGCCACCTTCATGCCCCAACAAGAGGTGAGCTGTCCAGCGGCCTTCACTGGTCAGGTGGTCAGGTCCTGTTCTCCCAGAGGTGAACCGTGAAGTACCGCTTGCTTGCCGGTGGGTCCGCGCTCGTGCTGGCCGCCGTCCTCAGCGCCTGTGGCTCGTCCGACGACTCCTCCGACTCCTCCGGTGACGGCCGGACGAGCATCGACGTCTGGCTGATGCGCGACAGCGTCTCGGCCCAGTTCCAGAAGGAGTTCGTCCAGGGCTTCGAGAAGGCGCACCCCGACATCCGGGCCCGGATACAGATCCAGGAGTGGGACGGCATCGGCGAGAAGATCACCGCCGCACTCGCCAGCAACGACGCCCCGGACGTCATCGAGAGCGGTAACACCCAGGTCGCCCAGTTCGCGCAGAGCGGCGGGCTGCTCGACCTCACCGACAAGGTGGACGAACTGAACGGCGACGACTGGCTCAAGGGGCTCGCCGAGCCGGGGGCGTACGAGGGCAAGCAGTACGGCATCCCGTACTACGCGGCCAACCGCGTGGTCATCTACCGCACCGACCTCTTCGAGAAGGCGGGCATCGACGCGAAGACCATCAAGACCCGCGACCAGTGGATCGCCGCGACCGAGAAGCTCAACAAGGGCGGCAACCAGGGCATCTACCTGCCGGGCCAGACCTGGTACGCCCTGGCCGGCTTCGTCTGGGACGAGGGCGGCGACCTCGCCACCGAGTCCGGCGGCCAGTGGAAGGGCGCCCTGGACACCCCGGAGGCGCTGCGCGGCATGGAGTTCTACGGGAAGCTGCAGGCGCTCGGCAAGGGACCCAAGGACGCCGACGAGGCCGACCCGCCGCAGGCCGACGTGATGGCGCAGGGCAAGGTCGCCCAGGTCATCTCCACCCCGGGCGGCGCCAACGTCGTCATCGAGAAGAACCCGGACCTGAAGGGGAAGCTGGGCTTCTTCCCGATCCCCGGCAAGACCGCCGACACCCCGGGAGCCGTCTTCACCGGCGGCTCGGACCTGGTGATCCCCACCGCGTCCGGCAAGCAGGACGCCGCGCTCACCTTCATCAAGGAACTCACCGGCGACACCTGGCAGAAGAAGCTCGCCGTCGCCATGAGCTACGTGCCCAACCGCACGACGCTCGCCTCCGCCGTGGCCGCCGACCCGGGCGCCGCCGCGATGGCGGTCGGCGCGGCGAACGGCCACGCCACGCCCAACACGCCGAGCTGGGCCGCGGTCGAGGCGGAGAACCCGATCAAGGACTACATGACCGCCGTGCTCACCGGCGGTGATCCGGCGAAGGAGGCCGCCAAGGCGTCCGCCGACATCACCCGGGCCATGAACTCCGGCTCCTGATCCGCCGCCCGCACCCAGACCGTCGAGAGGAGGCGTGCCGTGTCGGTCATCCGGGAACGGACCGCACCCCCCAGTACCGAGCGCCGGGCCCTTCCCGGCACGTCCGGACCGCCGCCCCGCCGGCGGCGGTCCGGGGAACCGCGCGGCCTGTGGCCGTACGCCCTGATCGCACCGGCCGTCGGCGGCATGCTCTACCTGCTGGTCTATCCACTGCTGCGGGCGGTCCTGATCTCGCTCCAGGACTTCCGGCTGCGGCAGCTGATCACGGGTGACGCGGAATTCGTCGGGCTGCGCAACTACCGCACGCTGCTGAGCGATCCGCGGTTCTGGGAGGTGGTCCGGCGCACCTTCCTGTTCATGGCGGTCAACGTCGTCCTGATCATGGTGATCGCGACCCTGGTCGCCCTGATGACCGAGCGCCTGGGCAAGGTGGCCCGGACGGTGGTGCTGAGTTCGCTGGTGCTGGCCTGGGCCATGCCGGTGATCGCGGCCATCACGGTCTTCCAGTGGCTGTTCCACTCCGAGTTCGGCATCGTCAACCACCTGCTGACCGGTGCGGGGTTCTCCTCGTTCGACCGTTATCCGTGGTTTGCGCACGGCACCGCCGCCTTCGCCATCCTGGTCCTGCTGGTCGTGTGGCAGTCGGTGCCGTTCGCGGCGATCACGATCTACTCCGCGCTGACCACGGTCCCGACCGAGCTGTACGAGTCGGCGCGGCTCGACGGGGCGAGCGGTGCCCGGATCTTCCGCTCGGTCACCCTTCCGGTGCTCCGGCCGATCTTCCTGCTGGTGTTCTCGCTGGAGGTGATCTGGACGTTCAAGGCGTTCGTCCAGATCTGGGTGATGACCCGGGGCGGCCCGGGCGACGCGACGACGATCCTGCCCGTGTACGCGGTCCAGACCGCTCTCGCCGGCCAGCGTTACGACCTGGGCTCGGCCGCCTCGATGGTCACGGTGGTCCTGATGTCCGGGGTGCTCGTCCTCTACTTCCGTCAGATGCTCCGCCAGGAGGACGAGATCCGATGAGCCGTGCCCGTAGCGCCCGACTGCGGCGGCTTCCGCTGAACGCCGCGGCCGCGCTGACCGTCCTGGTCTGCCTGTTCCCCGTCTACTGGATGATCTCCACCGCGTTCACCCCCTCCAAGGACATCCAGTCCTCCGACCCGCGGCTCTTCCCCCGCACCTGGACGCTCGACCACTTCCGCACCGCCGTGCAGGCCGACGGCTTCGGGATGTTCTGGCGCAACAGCGCGCTGGTGACGGTGAGTTCGATCCTGCTGGCCCTGATGGTCGCCCTGGCCTCGGCGTACGCGGTGGCCCGGCTGCGCTGGAAGGGGCGGCGGCAGTTCATGCTCATGGTGTTCATCGCGCAGATGGCGCCCTGGGAGTCGCTGATCATCCCGGTCTACATCATCTCCCGCGACACGGACATGCTGGACCGGCTGCCGACGCTCACCCTCGTCTACTTCATGGTCACGCTGCCGTTCTCGGTGATCGTGCTGCGCGGCTTCATCGGGACGATCCCGCCGGAACTGGAGGAGGCCGCGCAGGTCGACGGCTGCACCCGGACCGCCGCCTTCCGGAAGGTGGCCCTGCCGCTGCTCGCGCCGGGGCTGATGGCCACCTCGCTGTTCGGCTTCATCACCGCCTGGAACGAGTTCGCCTACGCCAACTTCCTGATCATCAAGCACCAGGACAGCCGCACCCTGCCGGTCTGGCTGTCCTCCTTCCAGAACACCTTCGGCACCGACTGGGGCGCCACGATGGCCGCCTCCACCCTCTTCGCCCTGCCCGCGCTGGTGGTCTTCCTGCTGCTCCAGCGCCATGTCACCTCCGGCTTCGCCGCCGGCGCCGTCAAGGGTTAGGCCGACCCCGCACCCCTCACCGGAGGCCCCGCATGCCCGCACCCCGCCCCGAACACTCCCTCGTCCCCCGCCCCAGGAAGGTCTCCGCGCGCCCCGGCCGCTTCACCCTGACCCCGGACACCGGCATCCGCGCCTACCCCGGCGCGGAGAGCGCCGCCGACCTGCTGCGCATCCTGCTCGAACCCGGCACCGGGCTCCCCCTCGCCCCCTCCGCCACCGGCCGCGTCGTGCTCGCCCTGGACCCGCAGCTCAGCGGCCTCGGCGAGGAGGGGTACGGGCTCACCATCGGCCCGGACGCGGTGCTGCTGCGGGCCGCCCGGCTGCCCGGCCTGCTGTCCGGGGTCCAGACGCTGCGCCAGCTCCTGCCCTCCGAGGCGCTCTCGGCGGGGGCCCGGCGCGCCGGTGCCTGGACACTGCCGTGCGTGGAGATCAGCGACGTCCCGGCGCACCCGTGGCGCGGCACGATGCTCGACGTGGCCCGGCACTTCCAGCCGGTCTCCTATCTGCGCCGCTACGTCGACCTGATGGCCCTGCACAAGCTGAACACGCTGCACCTCCACCTCACCGACGACCAGGGCTGGCGGATGCCGGTCCCCGCGTACCCGAGGCTGACGGGGATCGGCGGCCACCGCAGCCAGTCGATGGCCGGCCCGCCGGGCGGCCCGGTCGAGCGCTTCGACGGCATCCCGCACTCGGGGGCGTACACCACGCAGGAGCTGCGCGGCCTCGTCCGGTACGCGGCGGCGCGGGGGGTGCGGGTGGTGCCGGAGATCGAGATGCCCGGCCATGTGCGCGCGGCCCTGGCCGCCCATCCGGAGCTGGGCAACGACCCGTCGCGACGGCTGGGTGTGTGGACCCGGTGGGGCGTGTGCGACACGGTGTTCGGGGTGCACGAGGAGGTCTTCGACTTCTGCCGGACGGTGCTGGACGAGGTCATGGACGTCTTCCCGTCGCCGTACATCCACGTGGGCGGCGACGAGTGCCCGACCACCGAGTGGGAGAACAGCCCGGCGGCCCGGGCGACGGCCGCCGCCCAGGGGCTGCCCGACGCGCGGGCCCTGCACGGCTGGTTCATGGGCCGGATCGGGGCGTACGTGGCCGAGCGGGGCCGCACCCCGGTCGGCTGGGCCGAGACCGGCACCGGACTCCCCCCGGAATTCACGGTGATGACCTGGCGCGACCCGGCCCACGCCCGTGCCGCCGCCCGCCGCGGCCACCAGGTGGTCGCCGCCCACTACCGGGCCACCTACCTCGACTACGCGGAGTCGGACGCCCCCGGCGAACCGCTCACGCAGCCGGGCCCGCCGGTCGGGCTGCGCACCGTGCACGGCGACCGCTCGCTGACCGACGACTGGGAGCCGGGCGACGCGACCCGCCTGCTCGGCACGCAGGCCCAGCTGTGGACCGAGTACGCGCCCACCCCGGACCGGATCGAGTACCAGACGTATCCGAGGCTGTGCGCCCTCGCGGACCGCGCCTGGTCCGGCGGCGGCGACGGCTGGCCCGGCTTCCTCGCCCGCCTCGGCCACCACACGACCCGGCTGGACGCGCTCGGCGTCCGCTACCGCCCTTGGGGGTCTCCGGTAAGTCCCCGCGGCGTCACGGCGCCTGGCACGCACGCGCGCCGCGTTACCGAAACGCCCTAATCGCTCCGCGATGAGGACGCATCGGCGCCTTGCGATCGCACGCACCAGCCACCGCTCCTTCGTCCACGGGGACTTACCGGAGCCCCCCTACCCCCCGGCCGCTCACCGCGGCATCCCCAGGAACAGCGCCGACCCCGTGACACCCCGCCCCCAGGAACAGCGCCGCCCCCTGAAGTAGCACTCCCCCACGACGTTCCCGGAAGGAACAGACGCATGAAGTCACACGCGAAGAGCCGGCTGCGCGCCGCCGCCGCGGCCGCCGTCACCGTGGCGCTGGGCTGTACGGCCCTGGCCGCCGTCCCCGCGACGGCGAGCGCCGCCGGCGAACCGATCGCCGTGCAGTACCGCACCGGCGCGTCGGGCGCGAGCGCCGACCAGAGCGAGCCCTGGCTGAAGGTGCGCAACACCGGCAGCGGGTCCGTGCAGCTCAGCGACGTGAAGGTCCGCTACTACTTCAAGGGCGACGCGGTGGGCGAGGCCTACCGGTTCGCCTGCTCCTGGGCGGTGAAGGGCTGCGGGAACATCACCGGGACGTTCGGCACGCTCGCGCACCCGACCGCCACCGCCGACCGCTACCTGGAGATCGGCTTCACCTCCGGCGCGGGGTCCCTGGCCCCGGGTGCCGACACGGGTGACATGCAGCTGCGGTTCTACCGGTCCAACTGGCAGCCGCTGGTGCAGAGCGACGACTACTCGTTCGGCGCCGGCGCGACCGCGTACACCGACTGGACGAAGGTGACCGCGCAGCTCGGCGGCGCCACGGTCTGGGGCACGGCCCCGGAGGGCAACGACCCGACCGATCCCACCGATCCGACCGACCCCACGGACCCGACGGACCCGGGCGAGGACGGGCCGACCCTCTTCGACGACTTCAACTACAGCGGTCACACCGACCCGCAGATCGCCGCGCACGGCTGGAGCGTCCGCTCCAACGCGGGCGGGCCCGGCGTGCCCGGTGCCACCTGGGCGCCGGACAAGGTCACGTTCGCCACGCAGAGCGGCAACTCCGTCATGAACCTGGAGACGTCGACGGCGGGCACCGGCGAGTCGACCAAGCAGACCGAGATCCTGACCCAGTCGATGAAGTTCCGCAACGGCACCTACGCGGCGCGGGTCAAGTTCAACGACGCGCCGAAGTCGGGCCCGGACGGCGACCACCTCGTCCAGACGTTCTTCACCATCAACGACCTCAAGGCCCCGATGGCGGACGACTACGCCGAGTACGACTTCGAGTACCTGCCCAACGGCGGCTGGGGCGAGAGCGGCAACATCCTCTACACCACCTCGTGGGAGACCTACCGGCCCGACCCGTGGGAGGCCGTCAACCAGCACACCGAGTCCCGGCAGAGCTATGCCGGCTGGCACGACCTGGTGGTGACCATCGACGACCACGCGATCACGTACTACATCGACGGTCAGCTCTTCGGCACGCACGGCGCGGCCTATCTGCCGGAGCGCGGGATGTCGATCAACTTCAACCAGTGGCTGATCGACCTCGCCGGGCAGACGAGCACCACCCCGCGCGCGTACGACCAGCAGGTGGACTACGTCCTGCACGTGAAGGACCAGGTCCTCACGCCTGCGCAGGTGAACGCGAAGGTCGCCGCGTTGCGCGCGGCGGGGACGACGTTCCAGGACACGGTCCCGGCCGGGTGATCCGGTAGCGGAACGCAGGGGCGGGGCGGAGGCCGACGGGTCTCCGCCCCGCCTTTCGCGTGCCCGGGGCGTGTCCGGAGCTTCTGCCCGAGGCCGCCGCCACGAGTCGTACGGACCTCCTGACCGGCCCGCATTTCCGGGGACCCCCTTGACAGCGCAGGCACCCGCCGGGCAATCTTCCATTAAGCAGAAACAAACTTCCGCAATACGGAAGGAGCGCCGACACCCTCATGGGCTACCCGGACCAGCGCTTCGATGTGAACCTCTCGATCCTCTTCACGGAACTCCCGCTCCTGGAGCGTCCCGCGGCAGCCGCCGCGGCCGGCTTCACGGCGGTCGAGCTGTGGTGGCCCTGGATCGAAACCCCCACCCCCGAGCAGGCCGAGCTCGACGCCCTCAAGAAGGCGCTCGACGACGCCGGCACCCAACTGGTGGGCCTGAACTTCTACGCCGGAGAGCTCCCCGGCCCCGACCGCGGCGCGCTCTCCGTGCCGGGCGCGGAGTCGGAGCGCTTCCGCGCCAACATCGAGGTGGCGGCCGATTTCGCCGCCTCGGTCGGCTGCAAGGCGCTCAACGCGCTCTACGGCAACCGGGTCGACGGCGTCGACCCCGCCGCCCAGGACGAACTGGCCCTGGAGAACCTGGTCCTGGCGGCCCGCGCCGCCGACCGGATCGGCGCGGTGCTGCTGATCGAGACCCTGAACGCGCCGGAGTCGCCGCGCTATCCGCTGGTGAGCGCGCCGGCCGGGATCGAGGTCGTGGACCGGGTGAACGCCGCGACCGGCCTCGGCAACGCGAAGTTCCTGCTGGACCTGTACCACCTGTCGATGAACGGCGAGGACCTGAGCCAGGTCATCACCGCGTACGCCGACAGGACCGGACACGTCCAGATCGCCGACAACCCGGGCCGCGGCGCGCCCGGCACCGGCTCGCTCCCCCTGGAACAGCTCCTGGACGAGCTGACGAAGGCCGGTTACGAGGGCTGGGTCGGGCTGGAGTACAAGCCCGGCGACCGCCCGAGCGCCGACTCCTTCGACTGGCTCCCGGCCGCGGCGCGCCCCGCCCGCTGAGGCCCCGCAGGAGCCCCTGTACACGCTGATCGGAAGGCACCCTCATGAGCAACAACCTCCCCAAGGTTGCGTGGATCGGTCTCGGCATCATGGGTTCGCCCATGTCGGAGAACCTGATCAAGGCCGGTTACGACGTCACCGGTTACACCCTGGAGCAGGACAAGGTGGACCGGCTGGCCGCGGCCGGCGGCACCGGCGCCTCCTCGATCGCCGAGGCGGTCGCGGACGCGGACGTGGTCATCACGATGGTGCCCGCGTCCCCGCAGGTGGAGGCCATCTCGTACGGCCCCGACGGCATCCTGGAGAACGCGAAGCGCGGGGCGCTCCTGATCGACATGTCCTCGATCACCCCGCAGACCTCCGTGGACCTCGCGAAGAACGCCGCCGAGAAGGGCATCCGGGTCCTGGACGCCCCCGTCTCCGGCGGCGAGGCCGGCGCGATCGAGGCCGTGCTGTCCATCATGGTGGGCGGCGAGCAGGCCGACTTCGACGCGGCGAAGCCGGTGCTCGAAGCGCTCGGCAAGACCATCGTGCTGTGCGGCCCGCACGGCTCCGGCCAGACGGTGAAGGCCGCGAACCAGCTGATCGTCGCGGTGAACATCCAGGCCTGCGCCGAGGCCGTGGTCTTCCTGGAGAAGTCCGGCGTTGACCTCGCCGCCGCGCTGGACGTGCTGAACGGCGGGCTGGCCGGTTCGACCGTGCTGACCCGCAAGAAGGACAACTTCCTCAACCGGGACTTCGCCCCCGGCTTCCGGATCGACCTGCACCACAAGGACATGGGCATCGTCACGGACGCCGCGCGCAACGTCGGTGCCGCGCTGCCGGTCGGCGGCGTGGTCGCCCAGCTCGTCGCCTCGCTGCGCGCGCAGGGCGACGGCGGCCTGGACCACTCGGCGCTGCTGCGCTCGGTCGAGCGCCTGTCGGGCCTGCCCGTCCAGGGCTGACCCGGGCCGCCCCCTCCCCCTCCCTCCCCACAGACTTCCGGACGGTGCCGTCGCTGACACCTGTCCTGTCGCGCCCAGGCGCCGGCACCGTCCGGAACACCCTCCCACCACGAATTTCAACAAACTGTTGACGTCAGGTTCGGAGCGTACCTACGCTCCTGGAGCCCCGAGCCGTCGCAGTTCAGCAGCTCCCCGTACGGAAGGTCGCCCCGACACCATGACGCAGCGTGTGCTTACGACCGAGTCCGGCGCCCCGGTCGCCGACAACCAGAACTCCGCCACCGCGGGTGCCGGAGGCCCGATCCTCCTCCAGGACGGCCACCTCCTGGAGAAGCTCGCCCGCTTCAACCGGGAGCGCATCCCGGAGCGCGTGGTGCACGCCCGGGGCTCCGGCGCGTACGGCTACTTCGAGGTGACCGACGACGTCACCGCGTACACCCGCGCCGACTTCCTCTCCGAGGTGGGCCGCCGCACCGAGACGTTCCTCCGCTTCTCCACCGTCGCCGACTCGCTGGGCGGCGCGGACGCGGTGCGCGACCCGCGCGGCTTCGCGCTCAAGTTGTACACCAACGAGGGCAATTACGACCTCGTCGGGAACAACACCCCGGTGTTCTTCATCAAGGACCCGATCAAGTTCCCGGACTTCATCCACTCGCAGAAGCGCGACCCGTTCACGGGCCGTCAGGAGCCGGACAACGTCTGGGACTTCTGGGCCAACTCCCCCGAGGCCACGCACCAGATCACCTGGCTGATGGGCGACCGGGGCATCCCCGCCTCGTACCGCCACATGAACGGCTTCGGCTCGCACACCTACCAGTGGACGAACGCCGCGGGCGACGCGTACTTCGTGAAGTACCACTTCAAGACGAACCAGGGCGTGCGCTCCCTCTCCGCCGACCAGGCCGCCGAGCTCGTCGGCAAGGACGCCAACTCGCACCAGACGGACCTGCTCCAGGCCATCGAGCGCGGCATGAACCCGTCCTGGACGCTGTACGTGCAGCTCATGCCGGCCGCCGAGGCGGCGGACTACCGCTTCAACCCGTTCGACGTCACCAAGGTGTGGCCGCACGCGGACTACCCGCTCCAGCGGGTGGGCCGGCTGGTGCTCGACCGCAACCCGGACAACGTCTTCGCCGAGGTCGAGCAGGCGGCGTTCTCGCCGAACAACTTCGTGCCCGGCATCGGCCCGTCCCCGGACAAGATGCTCCAGGGCCGCCTGTTCGCCTACGCGGACGCACAGCGCTACCGCCTGGGCATCAACCACACCCAGCTCCCGGTCAACGCACCGCGCGCCGCCACCGCGGACAATTACGGCCGCGACGGCTTCCACGCCACGCGGTACGGCTCGCGCCACGACAAGAACTACGAGCCGAACTCGTACGCGGGCCCCGCCCAGACGGACGCGGCGCTCTCCGCCCCGCTCCCCGTCCAGGGCTGGACCGGCACCCACGAGGCGCCCGCCCACACCAAGGACGACGACTTCTTCCAGGCCGGCGAGCTGTACCGCCTGATGTCGGCCGACGAGAAGGACCGCCTCATCGCCAACATCGCGGGCGGCCTCTCCCAGGTCTCCCGGGACGACGTCATCGAGAAGAACCTCGCCCACTTCCACGCGGCCGACCCCGAGTACGGCAAGCGCGTGGAGGAGGCGGTCCGCGCCCTCCGCGAGGACTGACCTCCCCCCGAGCCCTGCCCGCGCCGACGCGTCCACCCGGATGAGGGGTCATCGCACGGCACGGGCAGGACGAGGCCGCGGCGGTGGCGCGATGCCAGTGCGGTGGTACGCGGGAGGGCGGCCCGGTCACCAGACCTGAAGGCCCGTGCAGCCCCCCTTCGCGTCGCCGCCGCGGCCCCTGTTCCCCTGAGCCAGGGCGCGGAGTACGGATACGGTCCCGTACTCCGCGCCCTTTCCGTGCGCTGCGGGCGTTCCTCTCAGAAGACAGGTCTCAAGTCATCCCCGGCCGTCGGCGAGTCCTCCCGACTTTTCCGGGCATAGCGGGTGGTGTTCGGCGATCCTGTCGAGGTGCCTCCGAGAACAACCGCAAGGAGACCTCCCGTGCGCCGCCCCACCCGGACAGCCATCACCTCGCTCGTCGCCGCAGCCGGCCTCGCCCTCCCCCTCCTCACCCCCACCCCCGCCTCGGCCGCCACCACCACCAGTCGCTTCGCGAACTACCGCTACGGGGACTGCCTCCGCGAGAACTCCGAAACCGGCCTCAAGGGCGACCGCTGCACCACCGGACGCGGCAGCCTCCTGTGGCAGTGGAACGGCCGCCTCAACACCAGCACCACTCTCAAGAACGACTTCTGGGGCCGCTGCCTCGACAGCAATGACCGGGGCGACGTCTACCCCCGGCCCTGCAACGGCGGCTCGTACCAGAAGTGGCGCACCCTCCAGCCCGCCGCCCGCAGCGCCGTCATGCTCACGAGCGTCGGCACGGGCCGCTGCCTCTACCAGCAGGACGACGGCTACTACCGCACCGCACGATGCGACCGAAACGCCCAGAACCAGCGCTTCACCATCGGCTGAGCCGAAGGCCCGGGTGCGCGGCTGCCGCCTCGAAGCCCCGGCATGCGCCGGGCCGGGAGTACTGGCCGTTCAGGACTCGGCGGCCAGGAGCTGGACCAGGCCGACCCAACTCCCCTCGTCCGCCTCGGTGTGCGTGGCGCGGATCCTCCAGCGGCCCGCGGGCAGCGAGACAGTGGCTGCGGCGGGCACCCCGCCGCCGGGGTACTCGACGCCCAGGTCGGAACCCGCTCCGGCGGAGTCCATGAGCACCGCCGGACCGTCCGAGGCCCAGGTGCCGCACTCCTCCCACACCGTGGCCGGGTCTGCGAGGACCAGGTCCGCCGCGGCTCCGAGTCCGGCCTCGGAGTCGGCGGCGAGCCACCGCAGGAACGTCCGGTGCTGGGGCACATAGCAACTGGTGGCCGGCTCGTCCGCCAGCACCAGCGCTTGCGCACCCTCCTCGTCCAGGGGAATCACACCGGCCAGACCGTCCACCGCGCAGGCCCGGTCGTAGTCGTCCGGGGCTGTGGCGTCTCCGGCGATGAGCCCGCTCGCCGTGCATCCGCCCCAGGAGGCCAGGGCGGAGACGGGGACGACGATCAAGGGGCCGCCCAACGACTGCACCCAGACCGGGGAGGAGTCAGAGGCACCGCCTGCAGCGGAAGAGGAGGTGATCACGCCGGCCAGTGTGCCCCTGCCCACTGACAACGCCGCCGCCGAGCGCTTCACACGGGTGCCCGTGCGGCCGGACCCACCGCAGGAGTTGCGCGGCCGCTACGCCCTTCACGCCTGGCTTACCCTCTCGTGCCATGAACGAAGCCGAGAACGTCCTGGACTGGCTGCAGGCCTGGTACTCCGCACAGTGCGACGGTGACTGGGAGCACGAGTGGGGCGTCAAGATCGACACACTCGACAACCCCGGCTGGTCCATCCGCATCGACCTGGAGGACACCGGCCTGGAAGGACACGGCTTCCCCCGCCGGGACCTCAGACGCGGCAGGAACGACTGGGTCATGGCCTGGACTTCGGAGATGACCTTCCACGCCGCGTGCGGACCCGCCAACCTCACTGAGGCGCTCACCCTGTTTCGTGAATGGGCGGTCGAGAACACCCTCGACGATCGGTAGGACGAGCACAGCCTTCGCTCGTGGTCATGCCAGTCCCCCAGGTCTTTTGTGCCGGGCGCAACTGGTGAGCGCCTGCGGGATCCGCAGGCGCTCACCGGGGCGGGGGGTCACAGGACCTGGACGGTCACGCCTTCACAAACGGCCTGATCGCCGTCGGGGCGTGCGACGGGTCCGTCGCCACGTCCTCGAACTCGTTGACCGACGCGATGTCCGAGCCGCTCATCGAGATGTTCGTGACGCGTTCCAGGATCGCTTCGACCACCACCGGGACGCGGTGCTCCGCGGCCAGCTTCTTCGCTTCCTCGAAGGCCGGGAGGAGGGCGTCCGGTTCGGTGACGCGGATGGCCTTGCAGCCCAGGCCCTCGACCACCTTGACGTGGTCCACGCCGTAGACGCCCAGCTCCGGGGAGTTGAGGTTCTCGAACTCCAGGTTGACCTGGAAGTCGATGTCGAAGTTGCGCTGGGCCTGGCGGATCAGGCCGAGGTAAGAGTTGTTGACCAGGACGTGCACGTACGGGATGCGGTGCTGGGCGCCCACCGCCAGCTCCTCCAGCATGAACTGGAAGTCGTAGTCGCCGGAGAGCGCGACCACCGAGCCCTCGGGGTCGGCCGTGGCGACGCCGAGGGCGGCCGGGATGGTCCAGCCGAGGGGGCCCGCCTGGCCGCAGTTGATCCAGTGGCGCGGGCGGTACACGTGGAGCATCTGGGCGCCCGCGATCTGGGAGAGGCCGATCGTCGTGACGTACCGGGTCTCCGGGCCGAAGGCGCGGTTCATCTCCTCGTAGACGCGCTGCGGCTTCAGGGGGACGTTGTCGAAGTGCGTACGGCGTTGCAGGGTCGCGCGGCGCTCCTGCGTGGACGCCGCCCAGGCCGAGCGGTCCGCGAGCCTGCCCGCCGCCTTACGCTCGCGGGCGATCTCCACGAACAGTTCCAGGGCCGCCTTCGCGTCGGAGACGATGCCGAGGTCCGGGGCGAAGATCTTGCCGATCTGGGTGGGCGCGATGTCCACGTGGACGAAGGTGCGGCCCTGGGTGTAGACGTCCAGCTTGCCGGTGTGGCGGTTGGCCCAGCGGTTGCCGATGCCAAGGACGAAGTCGGACTCCAGGAAGTTCGCGTTGCCGTAGCGGTGCGAGGTCTGGAGGCCGACCATGCCGGCGTTCAGCTCGTGGTCGTCGGGGACGATGCCCCAGCCCATCAGGGTCGGGACGACCGGGACGCCCGTCAACTCGGCGAATTCGAGCAGGAGTTCCGACGCGTCGGCGTTGATGACGCCGCCGCCCGCGACGAGCAGCGGGCGCTCGGAGGCGTTGAGCATGTCCAGCGCGCGTTCGATCTGGCGGCGGCTCGCGGCGGGCTTGTACACCGGCAGGGGCTCGTACAGGTCGGGGTCGAACTCGATCTCGGTGAGCTGGACGTCGATCGGGAGGTCGATGAGGACCGGGCCGGGGCGGCCCGTGCGCATCAGGTGGAACGCCTGCTGGAAGACGCCGGGGACCTGCGCGGCCTCCAGGACGGTCGTCGCCGCCTTGGTGACCGGGGCGGCGATCGAGGCGATGTCGACGGCCTGGAAGTCCTCCTTGTGCAGGACGGCGGTCGGCGCCTGGCCGGTGATGCACAGGATCGGGATCGAGTCCGCGATCGCGGAGTACAGGCCGGTGATCATGTCGGTGCCGGCCGGGCCCGACGTGCCGATGCAGACACCGATGTTGCCCGGGCGGGCCCGGGTATAGCCCTCCGCCATGTGCGAGGCGCCCTCGACGTGGCGGGCGAGCGTGTGGTGGACGCCGCCGGCCGCCTTCAGGGCCGCGTAGAAGGGGTTGATGGCGGCGCCCGGCACGCCGAACGCGTTGCTGACGCCTTCGCGCTTGAGGATCTCGACTGCCGCGCGGGCAGCGGTCATACGAGGCATTGCGTGCTCCTGCTCGTCCCTGGGTGGAGTCGGGGGTGGAGTCGGGCTCTGTCGCGCCACCTGAGAGCACCCATCACCGATTCCGCATTGCGGAAAGATTCTTCTGTTATGTGGAAGCAAATCTAAGTCGCACCCGGACCGTCGTCAAGGGAGAGAGGGGGAAGCGGCGCGGAGAAGGGCACCGAGTGGGCCGATTCCGCACCCGGCGGGGGGCTCTTGGGAGAGCATGGAGGCGTTACGGAAGTGGTAGGGAGGGAGCACGCGGTGGAGTCAGTGCCGGTACGCTGCCCGGCCTGTCGCCGCGACCACGCGTACGTGAGCCCCGTCTACCCGTGCCCGTGCGGGGAGCCGACGGCCCCGCCGCTGCTGCGCGGCGCACCCGTCGTCCCGATCACCCACCGCACCTGGAACGACGACTGGGTGACCGTGCGCTGCCGGGGCTGCGGGCGACAGGACCAGTGGCCGCAGCCGGAGCTGTGCTGCCCGTGCGGCACGGTGCTGCGGGTGCCGGTGCGGCCGGCGGCGTCCGCCGGGGCGGCCCGGCCCGCGCACATACCGCTGCCGCGCACGGCGGCGGCGCCGCGTCCGGCCTTCCGCCCGCTGACGATCCGCACCGCGCGGGACGCGGTCGCGGCGGCGGCGCTCTATCTGACCTGGCTCGGTTTCCGGGACGTGACGCACCCGGCGAACCGTCCGGCGTCCAGGATCGACCTGCGGGCGGCCGGGCTGATCGCCGAGGTCGACTCCACGACCCGGCCGACCGCGCCGCGGGACGTCGAGTGCCTGTGGCTCAACGCGCTCAACGGCTCCGTGCGCGGGGTGCTGTTCTCGCTCGCGGGCTACACCCCGGACGCCCGGCAGCGCGCGGACACCCTGGGCGTCCCGCTGTTCGTCCTGGACCTCACAGGCACGCCGCAGCCGGTGAACGGCGCGGCGGACGAACTCGTCAGCACCGGCGCCTGACCGCGCACACCGATCGGAACAGGACACCCGGGCCGGGCGACGTGCCGTACCTCACGGAAACCGGCCGGCCACCCTGCGTGTGATCCGTCACGTTCTGGCCAACGGCCCCCGATGTGCGGTTCGTTGTCAGTGGCGGGCCCTACAGTGGAGCGCATGGTCTTAACTCCACGGACTTCACCACCTTCGGACACGCCCGCGCACGCCCCCGCGCTCTCGGGCCGCGCCGCCCTGGAGGCCAATGAGGCGATACGGGCGTTCGTGGACGCCCGCGCGGGGCAGGACTGGTCCCCCGTGGAGTCCGCCGCGTACGAGGTGCTGCTCATCGAGTGGGCGGCCGCGACGCGGGGGACCGCGGCGGGGGACGTCATCGAGGCCGCCTGACCCGGTCCGCCTCCGGGAGGTCTACCTCCGGTAGGTCTCCCGCAGCTCGATCTTGCGGACCTTGCCGCTGACCGTCATCGGGAAGGTCTCCAGGATCTGGAGCAGGCGCGGAATCTTGTAGTGCGCCAACTGCCCGTCGCAGAAAGCCCGTACGTCGTCCAGGGCCGGCGGGTCTGCCGGGTCGGCCGGGATGACGCAGGCCAGCACCTCCTCGCCGTAGCGCTCGTCGGGCACGCCGACCACCTGCACGTCGGCGATCTTCGGGTGGCGGTACAGGAACTCCTCGATCTCGCGCGGGTAGATGTTCTCGCCGCCCCGGATGATCACGTCCTTGATGCGACCGACGATCTGTACGTAGCCGTCCTCACGCATCACCGCGAGGTCCCCGGTGTGCATCCAGCGCCCCGCGTCGATCGCCTCGGCGGTCCGCTCGGGCTGGTCCCAGTAGCCGAGCATCACGCTGTAGCCCCGGGTGCACAGCTCGCCCGACCGCCCGCGCTCCAGGGTCACGCCCGTCGCCGGGTCGATGACCTTGACCTCGATGTGCGGCATGACGCGGCCGACGGTGCCGGTACGGCGTTCCAGGTCGTCGTCGCGGCGGGTCTGCGTGGAGACCGGGGAGGTCTCCGTCATGCCGTAGCAGATGGACACCTCCTCCATGTGCATCTCGGCCACCACCCGCTTCATCACCTCGACCGGGCACGGCGACCCGGCCATGATGCCGGTGCGCAGCGAGGACAGGTCGTACGAGGCGAAGTCAGGCAGGTTCAGCTCGGCGATGAACATCGTGGGCACCCCGTACAGCGAGGTGCAGCGCTCCCGCTGCACGGCGCTCAGCACGGCGGCCGGTTCGAACGAGGGGCCCGGGATCACGATGCAGGCGCCGTGCGAGGTGATGCCGAGGTTGCCCATCACCATGCCGAAGCAGTGGTAGAAGGGGACCGGGAGGCAGACCCGGTCCTGCTCGGTGTAGGCGACCAACTCGCCCACGAAATAGCCGTTGTTGAGGATGTTGTGGTGGGAGAGCGTCGCACCCTTGGGGAAGCCGGTGGTACCCGAGGTGTACTGGATGTTGATCGGGTCGTCGCAGGACAGCTCCGCCTCGCGGGCCGCCAGCTGCTCACCGGTCACCCGAGGCGCGGCCGACAGGAGGTCGTCCCAGGACCGGTCACCGATGTAGTGCACGGCGCGCAGGTCCGGGCAGTCGGCGCGGACCTCGTCGACCAGGGCCCGGTAGTCGCTGGTGCGGTGGGCGAGGGAGGCGGCCAGCAGGGAGATCCCGGCCTGCTTCAGCACGTACGCCAGCTCGTGCGCCCGGTAGGCGGGGTTGATGTTCACCATGATCGCGCCGATGCGGGCGGTGGCGTACTGGACGAGCACCCACTCGGGGCAGTTGACCGCCCAGATGCCGACCCGGTCGCCCTTGGCCACGCCCGACGCCATCAGCGCGCGCGCCAGCTCGTCCACGGCGGTGCCGAACTCCGCGTACGTCCAGCGCCGCCCGGACGGTACGTCGACCAGCGCCTCGCGGTCGGGCCAGGCGGTGACGGCCCGGTCCAGGTTGCGGCCGATGGTGTCGCCGAGCAGGGCGGTCGTGCCCGTGCCGTGCGCGTACGAGAGCTCGGTCATGCCAGGTCCCCCTCGGCGTACTCGGTGCCGCCGCCCTGGGCGGTCCGCTCGCGCAGTTCGATCCGGCGGATCTTGCCGGAGACGGTCTTGGGCAGCTCCGCGAACTCCAGCCGCCGCACCCGCTTGTACGGGGCGAGCACGGACCGGGAGTGGGCGAAGAGCACCTTGGCGGTGTCGGGCCCCGGCTCCCAGCCCTCGGCGAGCACCACGTACGCCTTCGGGACGGAGAGGCGGACCTCGTCGGGGGCCGGGACGACGGCGGCCTCGACCACCGCCTCGTGCTCCAGCAGGGCGCTCTCCAGCTCGAACGGGGAGATCTTGTAGTCGGAGGACTTGAAGACGTCGTCGGCGCGCCCCACGTAGGTGATGTAGCCGTCCTCGTCGCGGGAGCCGATGTCACCGGTGCGGTAGTAGCCGCCGGCCATCGCCTCGGCGGTGCGCTCCGGGTCGCCGTGGTAGCCGGTCATCAGGCCCACCGGACGCGCCGACAGGTCGAGCGAGATCTCGCCCTCGACCGCGCCGGGCTCTCCGCTCACCGGGTCGAGCAGGACGACCCGGAAGCCGGGACTGGGCCGCCCCATCGAGCCGGGCTTGAGGGCCTGGCCGGGCGTGTTGGCGACCTGGACGGCGGTCTCCGTCTGGCCGAAGCCGTCCCGGATGGTGACGCCCCAGGCGCGCCGGACCGCCTCGATGACCTCGGGATTCAGCGGTTCGCCGGCGGCGACCACCTCGCGCGGCGGGGTCTTCAGCTGGGTCAGGTCCGCCTGGATGAGCATGCGCCACACGGTGGGCGGGGCGCAGAAGCTGGTGATCCCGGAGCGGTCCATCTCGGCCATCAGGCGGCCGGCGTCGAAGCGGGTGTAGTTGAAGATGAAGACGGTCGCCTCGGCGCTCCACGGGGCGAAGAGGTTGGACCAGGCGTGCTTGGCCCAGCCGGGCGAGGAGATGTTGAGGTGGACGTCGCCGGGCTTGAGCCCGATCCAGTACATCGTCGCCAAGTGGCCCACGGGGTACGAGACATGGGTGTGCTCGACCAGCTTGGGGCTGGCGGTGGTGCCGGAGGTGAAGTAGAGCATCAGCGGTTCGTCCGCGTCGGTCTCGCGGTCCGGTGCGAACGGGCGCGGCGCCCGGGCGGCGTCCGCGTAGTCGAGCCATCCCTCGGTCGGGGCTCCGACGCAGATACGGGTGTAGCCGCCGGGCACCTCGGCGAACTTCGCGGTGTCGGTGTCGCGGACCAGGACGTGCCGGACCCGGCCGCGCTCGACCCGGTCGCGCAGGTCGGCGGGGCCGAGCAGCGGGGTCGCGGGGATGACGACGGCGCGCAGCTTCATCGCGGCGAGCGCGGTCTCCCACAGCTCGACCTGGTTGCCGAGCATGACGAGGACGCGGTCGCCCTCGCGCACCCCCTGGGCGCGCAGCCAGTTCGCGGCCCGGTCGGAGCGTGCGGACATCTCGGCGAACGACACCTCGGTGCGGGTGCCGTCCTCCTCCACGATGTGCAGGGCGGTGCGGTCGTTGTCCCGGGCGATGACGTCGAACCAGTCGAGCGCCCAGTTGAAGTGGTCGTCGCGGGGCCAGCGGAAGCCCTCGTAGGCGGCGGCGTAGTCTTCGCGGTGCCGGAGCAGGAAGTCCCGGGCCGCCCGGAACGTCTCCGTCGCACTCGTTTCCGGCATGTGCCCTCCTCTTTACCGACCCGGCCGGTTCTTCGGCTCCTCACATGATGTAAACAGTGACCCAGGTCTCACCACCCCCGGACGGGGGTGTCGGGACCGCCATTCCATCGGGGGCGGGGCAGAGAGGCGGCAGGGTGCCGGAATCCGTCGACGCGGTCGAGATGCAAGTGGCGCTGCTGCGGCTGCGCCGGACGAGCGGGCTGCCCGTGGCTTTCGGCGGGCTGCTCTCCGACAGCCACCACGCCAGGATCGCCGAGGTGAACGGGGCGCGTACGGCGGCCCTGCGGGGTCTGGTGATCTCCTCGGGCAGTGGCCTGGGCGGCAAGTCCATGGCCCTGTCGAGGCCGTGCGCGGTGACCGACTACCGGTCCTCGCGCCACATCAGCCACGAGTACGACACGGCCGTCGCGGCCGAGGGCCTGCGCTCGGTGGTCGCCGTCCCCGTCGTGGTGCGGCGCGAGGTGCGGGGGGTGCTGTACGGGGCGCTGCGTGAGCCGCTCACGCTGGGGGACCGCACGTTCGACGCGGCGGTGGCCGCGGCCCGGGACGTGGAGCAGGCGCTGGTGGTCCGGGACGAGGCGCGGCAGCTGCTGGCGGCGAGCCGCCCGGAGCCGGAGGCCGGGTCCGGGGCGGGGGCCTGGGAAGACGTCCGGGAGGCGCACCGCGAGCTGCGCGCCCTGATGCCGAAGGTCCTCGACCCGGCGCTGCGGGACGAGCTGCTCGCGGTGTGCGGGCGGCTGGCGTCGGCGACGGGCACCCGGGAGCCCGGGGCGCGGGAGGTCCGGCTCGCGCCGCGCGAGATCGATGTGCTGGCGTGTGTGGCGGCGGGCGCCACGAACGCGGTGGCCGCGGACCGGCTGGGGCTGCGTCCGGAGACGGTGAAGGGCTATCTGCGGTCCGCGATGCGTCGGCTGGGGGCGCACACCCGGCTGGAGGCGGTGGTGGCGGCCCGGCGGGCGGGGCTGCTGCCGTAGAGGGCGCGCCCCGGAGCCGTAGGACCGCGTCAAGCCGTCGCCGGCCCAGCCCCGCCTCCGCTCCCCCTCAGCAGCCCAGGTCCACGAACCGGCCGAAGCGGACGTCGTGCTCGGTGGCCGGGGTCATCGCAGTGATCAGGTCCGCCGCCTCCCCGGTCAGGGCGTCCCGCTCGGCGGGGGTCAGCGGGCGCACCTCCTGCACGGTGACGACGGCCGGGGCGTCGCGCGGGGCGTCCAGCCGCCAGACCGCCGCGAAGAAGCCGTCCACCAGCACACTGCCGTAGGTCTGGTTGCCCACCCCGTTGAGGCCCTTGAGCGGCGCCGGGATGACGCGGGTGCGGTCGGCGTGGCCGAGCAGGACGTTGTCGAACTCGGGCAGGAAGCGGGGCGGGGCGGGGGTGTCCTCGGCGGGGCGCGGGGCGTCGGGCAGGTCGAAGAGTTCGACGCCGTGCTCGTCGCGGAAGGTGACGAGCCGGGGCCGCAGCCGCTCGAAGACCTCCTTCAGCCGGGTCAGCCCGGCCCAGCTCTGCATGTCCTTCACCGAGGCGGGGCCGAACGCGCCGAGGTAGCGCAGCACGGCGTCCTCGATGTCGGGGGCCGGGTCGGCCGTGCGGCCGAGCCAGTGCTCGACGGTGGTGAGCGCGACGCCGCCGCTCACGCCCCAGAGGCCGCGCGGGGTGACCTGGACCAGGGGCAGCAGACAGCGGGCGGCGCTGCTCAGGGCCCGCGGGTCCGCGTCGGGCCACTCGGTGAGCAGCCGGGTGCGGATCTCCTTCGGGGTGCGGGGGGCCTCCTCGACGTATGCCCTGCTCAGCTCGCGCAGACGGTCCAGGTCCACGCCCGTGAGCCCCTTGCGGAAGATGCCGAGCTCCCGGTCGCGGGCCGCCTGCACCAGCGGCCGCAGCGTGAGGGCGTCGTCGGCGGTGTGGGTGTGGATGGTCGAGCGCAGGGAGACGATGCGGATGACCTCGCGGGATTCCATCAGCGCGGCCAGTTCGGCGGGCCGGAAGTCCTGGAGCCGGGCCAGGAGCTGGTAGTACGGCGGCTTGGTGTTCTGGGCCTGGAGACCGACGAGGTGGGTGACGGCGTCCTTCGCGCTCATCGCGGTCCGGCGCAGCAGGAGCTGGCGCTCCAGGGTCGCCCGGCCCAGGGCCCGGGGCGTGAGCACGGGGACGGGGGCGGCACCGGCGGAGGTCTTCTTCTTCACGGCCATGACGGGCACGCTACGCGTCCAAGCGGTCGGATTCGGTCCTAATTGAAGACGTCCCGGGCCGCCATGCCGTCATCCGGCGAAGCCGGGATCGCGGCGGGGCCACCCGCATGATGGTCCCGTGATCGCCGTCCTTTTCGCCGTCCTGACCGCCCTCAGCAACGGTTCCGCCTCCGTGCTCCAGCGCCGGGCCGCCCTCGACGTACCGCAGACCGAGGCCATGCGGGTGTCGCTCATCGGCCATCTGCTGCGGCAGAAGGTGTGGCTCGCGGGGATCGCCCTGGTGATCGTCGCCGCCGTCTGCCAGGCCGTCGCGCTGGCCACCGGGCCGATCTCCGTGGTGCAGCCGATCTTCGTCATCGAGCTTCCGGCGACCCTGCTCCTGGCCGGATTCATGATGCGGGCACGCGTGCCCCGTACGGTCTGGCTCGGGGTCGCCGCGGTGACGGCCGGGCTGGCCCTCGGGATGGCGACGGCCGCGCCGGGCGGCGGCAGCGAGTCCGTGCGGGGGGCGGCGTGGGTGCCGGCGCTCATCCTGACGGGCGTGTTCGAGGCGCTGCTGATCGCGGGCGCGCTGGCCACCCGGGGCAATCTCCGGGCCGCGCTGCTGGCCACGGCCGCCGCCTGCGGTTACGCGCTGACCGCCGCGCTGATGAAGGACGCGATGGCGCGGCTCGACGCGGGCGGCGCGGGGGCGCTGTTCGGTTCCTGGCAGCTGTACGCCACGGCGGCGGCGGGGGTCGGCGCGCTGTTCCTGCTCCAGAACGCCCTTCAGGCGGGCACGCTCGTCGCCGTGCAGCCGTGTCTGACGCTGGGCGACGCCCTGATCAGCGTCCTGTACGGGGTGACCCTGTTCGGCGAGGAGGTGCGCACCGGCTGGTGGGTGCTGCCCGAGTTGCTGGCCCTGGGGCTGATCGCGGCGGGGTGCGTGGAGCTGGCGCGGTCGCCGCTGGCCGCCGGGAACCCGACGGCCCCGGCCCGCGCGCGCCGGGTCGACTGACCGGGTGCGCGCGGGCCGGGGCCGCGCCGTACGCCGTGCTACTTGCTGATCGCGAAGCGCATCAGGGCGTGCTCGTCGCCCTGCTTGATCTTGCCGGTCTCGTTGATCACCTGGAGCTTCCAGCCGGCACCGACGCGCATGGCCTTCGCCACGGCGCAGCCGTTGTCGTTGGTGAGCAGGCTCGGCCAGATGTCGGCGACCTGCTGGCTGCTGCCGCCCGTGGCGTCGTACACCTTGATGCTGACGTTGCGCGCGCTCTGGAAGGAACTGCCCTTCTTGTACGCGGCGGCGACGAAGACGACCGCCGTGACATTCGGGGGAATCCTGGCGAAGTCGACGGTGACCGTCTCGTCGTCGCCTTCGCCCTTGCCGGTCTGGTTGTCACCGCTGTGGACCAGCGAGCCGTTGCCCAGCGGGTCCAGGGAGTCCAGGCCGGCCAGCCGCACCGGGTCCGCGCCCTGCATCGCGATGGCGATCAGGTCGAGGTCGGTGCCCTTCTTCTGCTTCAGCTTCCCCATCAGCCCGCCACTGCTGCCGACGGTGGGGTCCCAGGAGACGCCGATGGAGAGGTGGGTCACCCCGTCCAGGTCCGCCGGGCCGTCTTCCTTCTTCAACGTGATCATGCGTGATCCTCTTCGTGGCGAGATTCCTACAGGGTGAGTCTGCCTGGTGTCCTCCCCCAACCCGGCACCAGGGGCAAAATTTCGACCAAGTGTGGGAGGACCCTGGGCGGATTGTCCTGCCTCGGCATGATGTACAGGCACGTTTCCGCGTGATACGGGCATGGGAACGACGCCCGGGCCGGGGTGCGGACCGGGCGTCGGTTGTCAGCCGTTCAGGCGGCTTCCTCGCGCACCACCATCGGCGTCCCCAGGTGCTGGTGACCGCCGCTGGCGAGCATGCGCACCTCGGCGTGATCGCTGATCTCGGCGCGGACGATGCCGGTGTCGTCCTCGTAGACGGGATGTCCGCCCGCACCACTCCGCGACGTCCGGTGGACGGTGACGGCGTCGTCCTCCACTGCCGCGGACTGGAAGACGAGCTCGTAGCTCTCCGGATACTCCATGACGGCTCTCCAGACGACTGTTCCGGGCCGGCCCCGGGGGACGCGCCCCGGCGTGCACTGTCCATGGTCGCGCACCCGGGTGCCGGATGCAGGGGCACGGGCGCGTCCTGCGGGTCCGGGCGGGGGCTGCCTATGCTGAAGAAGAGCCCCGCCGCGGGAAGGGAAGCGCCATGGACGAGGCCGGTCTGGGCGACGACGTCTATCAGCCCCAGCAGGAGTCGGAGGCATCCGATCCGGTCGAGCAGCTCGACACGGAGGACACCTTGGACGACCCGGACGTGAAGGACGTCCTGGACCGGGGCTACTCGCCTCCCGAGCGCCCCTACGCCGTGGACGACCTGGGCACCACCGCCGCCGAGCAGCACCGGGGCGAATCCCTGGAGAGCCGGCTCGCGCGCGAGCGGCCCGAGGACGACGGCCCGCCCGGGGACGGCGTGGGCGACGTCGTGGACGGCGACGGCGAACCCTGGGACCGCGAGGTCGGCACCGTACGCGCCGGGCGGCTCACCCGGGACCTGGACATCGACGAGCCGGACAGCACGGCGGGCGAGGACGTCGGGATCGACGGCGCCGCCGCCTCCGCCGAGGAGGCCGCCGTGCACGTCATCGCGGACGAGGCGTAGGCGGGCCCGCCCCCATTTCCCCTTACCCCGGAGGTAATCGACGCCCCGCGCGCCGTCGGACATCGTGTTCCTCACGAGCACAGCGCTCCCGGCCCACCGGCCGGGGGCCCTACGGGAGGGATTCACGATGACCGCCTACGACGACGCCGTGCAGCGCTACTTCGCCGCCTGGAACGCCGGGCCCGAGGAGCTGGAGAAGGCCGTCGCCGCCGCGTTCACCGACGAGGCGGCGTACACCGACCCGCTGGCCGACGTACGGGGGCACGAGCAGCTGGCGGCCACCATCACCGGGGCGCGGCAGCAGTTCCCCGGGTTCACGTTCCGCCCGGCCGGCGCGGTGGACGGGCACCACGCGCTGGTCCGCTTCGGGTGGGAGCTGGTCGCGCCCGACGGCTCGGCGCCCGTCGCCGGCTTCGACGTGGCCACGCTCGCCGAGGACGGCCGGATCTCCTCGGTCAGCGGCTTCCTGGACCGGGTGCCGGCCGCCTGAACGGCGAGGTGGCGCGGGGACGGGCGGCGTCGCCCGTCCCCCGGTCAGCCGGCCTGCGCGAGCCCGATGCCGTAGCCGTCCGCGTCGCGCACCGGGGCGTCGAAGAGGCGGTTGGCGGGGCGCGGCAGCCCGTAGTGGCCGCGCAGGGTGCTCGCGGTGTAGTCGGTGCGGAAGAGGCCCCGTCCCTGGAGGATCGGCACCACGCGGTCCACGAAGAGCTCAAGGCCGGACGGGAGCACGGCGGGCATGATGTTGAACCCGTCGGCAGCCCCGCTGTCGTACCAGTGCTCGATGGTGTCCGCGACCTGTTCGGCGGTCCCGGCGAAGGTGCGGTGGCCGCGCCCGCCGCCGAGCCGCCCGATGAGCTGCCGCACGGTCAGCCGCTCGCGCCTGGCCAGCTCCACGATGAGGGTGTAGCGGCTCTTGGCGCCCTCGATCTCGTCCTCGGTCGGGAGGTCCTCGGGCAGTTGCGCGTCCAGGTCCAGGTCGTCCGGGGCGATCCTGAGCCGGCGGGCGAGCTGCCGCTTGGCGTACTCGGGGACGATGAGGTCGTCCAGTCCGGCGTCGAGCGCCAGCGCATCGGCTTCGGTGTCCGCGATGACGGGCACGATGCCCGGCAGGATCTTGATGCCGTCGGGGTTGCGCCCGGCGGCGACGGCGCGCTCCTTGACGTCCTTGTAGAACGCGATGCCCTCCTCCAGCGTCTGCTGGGCGGTGAAGACCGCTTCCGCGTACCGGGCGGCGAAGTCCTTGCCGTCCTCACTGGAGCCGGCCTGCACGAGCAACGGGTATCCCTGCGGGGAGCGTTGCACGTTGAGCGGCCCGTCGACGCGGAAGAACTCGCCCCGGTGCCCTGTCTGCCGCACCCGCTCGGCCAGGGCGTGCACGCCGCGCTCCTTGTCGTCGATCACCGCGTCGTCGGCCCAGCTGTCCCAGAGCTTGGTGGACACCTCCACGAACTCACCGGCGCGCCGGTAGCGGTCGCGGTGCAGCGGGGTGTCGTCCAGGCCGAAGTTGCGGGCCGCGTCGGCGCCCGCGGTGGTGACGATGTTCCAGCCGGCCCGGCCGCTCGATACGTGGTCCAGCGAGGCGAACCTGCGGGCCAGGTTGTACGGCTCGTTGTAGCTGGTGGACGCGGTGGCGATGAGCCCGATGTGGCGGGTCGCGCCGGCGAGGGCGGTGAGCAGGACCGTCGGCTCCAGGTTGGCCGCGGGACGGCGGCCGGGGTCGCCCGTCAGGACGGGGCTGTCGGCGAGGAACACCGAGTCCAGACGGCCGCGTTCGGCGATCCGGGCAAGGTTCTTGTAATGCTCGATGTCGGTGTTCGCGTCGGCCGGGCTGCCGGGCAGCCGCCAGGACGCCTCGTGGTGGCCGGTCGACATGAGGAAGGCGTTGAGGTGGAGCTGCTTACGGTCGGGCGTGCGGGTCATGAGAATCCTTCCCTTCGGTGCGGGGCTGCGCGACCCCGAGGGCGGCGAGCAGGGTGTCGCGGTACTCCTGGAAGCGGGGGTCGCGCCGGGAGCGTGGGGCCGGGAGGTCGACGGTGAGGTCGACGGAGATCCGGCCGTCCTCCAGGACCAGGACCCGGTCGGCGAGTTCGACGGCCTCGTCCACGTCGTGGGTGACCAGGAGCACCGCGGGGCGGTGGCGTTCGTAGAGTTCGCGCAGCAGGTCGTGCATCTTGATCCGGGTGAGCGCGTCCAGGGCGCCGAACGGCTCGTCGGCCAGCAGGAGGCCGGGTTCGCGGACCAGGGCGCGGGCGAGGGCGGCGCGCTGCTGTTCGCCGCCGGACAGCTCGTGCGGCCAGGAGCGGTCGCGGCCCCCGAGACCGACCTCGGCCAGGGCGGTGAGGCCGCGTTCGCGGGCCTTCGGGCCGCGCAGACCGAGGATGACGTTGTCGATGAGCCGGAGCCAGGGCAGCAGCCGCGAGTCCTGGAAGGAGAGCGAGACCCTGCCGGGGACGGTGAGTTCTCCGGAACCCCCGACGTTGTGGTCGAGGCGGGCGACTGCGCGCAGCAGGGTGGACTTGCCGGAGCCGCTGCGCCCGAGCAGTGCGGTGAACTCGCCCGCGCCGACGGTGAGGTCGAGCTCCTTGAGGATGTCGCGGTGGCCGAAGCGGCGGACCAGCTTCCGGGTGCGGATCGCGGGGCGGGGGACGAGGGTGGTCAGCCCGCCAGGGTGCGTCGCCATGACAGGGTCCTCCTCTCGACGGCGCGTACGGCCGCGTCCGATGCGAAGCCGAAGACCCCGTAGGCGACCAGGCCCACGATGATCACGTCGGACTGGGCGTACTGCTGGGCCTGGAACATCATGTAGCCGATGCCGCTGGTCGCGTTGACCTGCTCGACCACGATCAGGCCGAGCCAGGACGCGGTGACCCCGAGGCGCAGTCCGACGAAGAAGCCGGGCAGCGAGCCGGGGACCACGACCTTGCGGATGAACTGCGCCCGGCTCAGGTCGAGTCCTTCGGCGAGTTCGACGTACCGGCCGTCGATGCCGGTGAGTGACGCGTACGTGTTGATGTACATGTTCACCGCGACGCCGAGCGCGATGACGGTGACCTTCATCTGCTCGCCGATGCCGAGCCAGAGGATCAGCAGCGGGAGCATGGCCAGGGAGGGGATGGCACGCTTGATCTGGAGCGGTCCGTCGAGGAGGTACTCGCCGGTCCGGCTCAGCCCGGCGGCGACGGCGAGGAGGACCCCGGTGGTCACGCCGAAGAAGAGGCCGAGCCCGGCGCGCTGGAGCGAGATGAGGACGTCGTCCTGGAGCTGGCCGCTGGAGACGAGGTCGGACGCGGTGGAGAGGACCGTGCCGGGGCCGGAGAGTATCCGGGGGTCCAGATAGCCGGTGGCGGAGGCGGCCCACCACAGGGCGATGACGAGGACCGGTCCGATGAGCCGCCCGAAGGGGACGGCCCGGCCGGGGCCCAGCCGCCGGCGCGTGCCCCTCGGTGCGGTGGGCGGCGTCTTCGCGGGGGCGACGGCCGGGTCCGCCGGCGGGCCGGTGCGGGGGGTGTGCGTCAGCAGCTCGGTCATGGCTTCTCCCGGTACGGGGCGGGTACGGCCTCGGCCGCCAGCCCTTCGAAGCGGCGGTCGAACAGGTCGGTGGCGTCCTGTTCCGGTACGAATCCGCCGGCGGCGAGCAGGTCGGCGGTCTCCTGTTCCCAGGCGATGGCCTCGTCCCAGGAGGCCGGGAAGAGCGGCTTGTCGAGCGAGGCGACGATGCGCTTGCCGTCCGCCCGGGAGACGCCCTGGTCCTTCACGTAATAGGTGTCGATCCACCGGTCGGTGTTCTCCCAGGCCCAGACCTGGCCCCTGGCCCACAGCGGGACGAAGCTGCGGACGGCGGCGGCCTTGGCGCGGTCGTTCAGCACCTCGTTGGGCGCCCAGAGCACCGTGAGCAGGTCCACCACGTCCGTCTTCAGGGCGCGCGCCCCGTCCTTGCCGTACTGGGCGAGGTACTTGGTGAGGGTGGGCTCGCCCAGCGGGGCGATGTCGACCTGTCCGGACTGGAGGGCGGTGAGGAACTGGGTGCTGGGCAGGGCGACCAGCTCGACGTCGTCGGTGTCGATGCCCGCCTGCTTCAGTGCCCGCAGGACGACGACGCCCTGCGCCTGCCCCTGCGAGAAGCCGATCCTCCGGCCCCGGAGATCGGCGGCTGATCGAATGTCGGAGCCCGCTCCCGTGGCGAACGCGTACAACGGACTCTTCCGTACCTGCACCGCGACGATCTTCGCGCGGACGCCGATGGCGTGGGCCTGGATCGGCGGAATTCCGGCGTTCACGGCGAGGTCGATGGAATGCGCCCGGAAACCCTGGATTATATCGGGGCCCGCGGCGAGATTGGGCCACTGTGCCACCTGGAAGGGGAGTTCCTTTTCGAGGCCGGCGGAGGCGAGCTGGAGTTTGGTCGTACGGACGGCTATGGAGAGTTCCGTCCCCGGAGGCGGCGCCCCGGAGGGCAGTTCTCCGGACGGTTCGGCGCCGGCCGCCGCATCGGCCTGGGGCGAGCAGGCGGCCAGGGTCCCGACGAGCGCTCCCCCGGTGAGGGCGAGGAACGAACGGCGGCCGACCGCCGGGGGCATGGTGTGGCGTGGCATGCGTGAGTCCTGATCCGTGGCGTCGGGGTGGTCAGAAGGAGAGGTAGGCGCCGTCGTGGAAGAGCAGCGGGCTGCGGCCCTCGTCGAGCTGGGCCTCCACCACCCGGGCGACGACGATGCGGTGGTCACCGGCCGGCACGATCTGCTCGATCTCCACCCGCAGGTGGCCGGCCACTCCGTCGAGCAGGGGCTCACCGCCGGGCAGGCGGTGCCAGCGGGTGGGGGCGGCGAAGCGGTCGATGCCGCTGGTGGCGAACGTGGCGGCCAGGGACTGCTGTTCGGCGCCGAGGAAGTGCACGACGGCCGTACGGGCGTGCTCGAAGTGCGGCCACGACGAGGTCGCGGTCCCGATGCCGAAGGAGATGAGCGGCGGGTCGAGCGAGAGCGAGGTGAGCGAGGTCGCGGTGAAGCCGACCGGGCCACGGCCGGAGTCGGTGGTGATGACGACGACCCCGGCGAGGTAGCGGCGGAACGCCTGCCGGAAGCGGTCGGGAGCGATCCCCGCCGGGGCGGTGACGGCGGCCCGGGCCGCGTACGAGGGCACAGTGACGGTCAACGTGTCTCCCATGGTGGAAAGCTGGAAAAGGCAGCGCGACAATTCCGTCGACGAAAGGGAATGCGCACGGAACGGCACACGGCGAGGCGCGCGGAAGCGCGGAACGTTCGCCGGATATCAGCGGGTTCTACCGGAGGCCCGGACAGCACCCGCGACAGGAACGCATCGCTGCGGGCGCGGAACAGCGGAAGAGCGGCGTCATCGAGGACGCTTTCGCTGCATTCCACTGTCGGCTGGTCATGAATCCATCATCCCGTCGGCATCGGCGGCCGGTCAACAATGCAACTGACTGAATTAAATCGGAGTGCGGAAAGAGGCGGCAGGCCCGGCGTCAGGACAGCGCGGGCAGCGCCGGCCAGGGCCCCATCGGGTCCGTGTACAGCGAGCCGAGCGCCACCGCCGCACCCGCCACGGCCAGGACCGACCCGGTGAAGCTGCTCGGCATCACGGCCCGCTCGGGGTCGTCGCACACCACGGACCGCTCGGCCACCTCCGCCCGCAGACCGGCCAGGCATTCCGGCAGCCGCCCGGCCCCCGGCTCGACCACGACCAGCACCTCCGGGTCGAACATGTCGAGAAGCAGCGCCGCCGCCCGCCCGACCAGCCGGGCCCGCCGGCGGAACAGCGCCACCGCCCGCGCGTCCCCCGCCAGCGCTCGGTCGAGCAGTTCCGGGAAGGACCCGGTCACCAGCCCCTGGGCGGCCGCGCGCCGCACCATGGCCCCCTCCGAGACCTCCGACTGGAGGCAGCCGGACTGCCCGCAGAAGCACGGCTCGGCACCGTCCGACCCCCCGGCGCCCAGGGGCAGGTGGGCGACGCTGCCCGCGCCGGAGCGCGGTCCCCGGTGCAGGGCGCCGCCGGTGGCGAAGGCGGCGTCCACGACCGCGCCGACGAAGAGCAGGACGGTGCTGGCCCGGGTCGACTCCTGACCGAACAGCTGCTCGGCCCGGGTCAGGGCGCGGGAGTGGCTGTCCACATGGACGGGCAGCCCGGTCGCGGCGGCGAGCAGGTCCCGGGCCGGGACGTCGTGCCAGCCGAGCTGCGGATGCGCCACGATCACCCCGCCGACCGGGTCGACGCGGTGCCCGGTGGCCACGCCGAGGGCGAGGACGGTGCGCCCGCCGGCGCGAGCGGCCACCAACGGGGGCACCCGGGCCGCGAGCTGGGCCAGGACGCAGTGGGGGTCGGTGGTGCCGTGGGGCCGGCGGTCCTCGGCAACGATCCGGCCGCGCAGGTCCATCAGCGAGAGGGTGGAGTGCTCGACGGCGATGTGGGCCCCGGCCACCAGATAGCTTCCAGTGTCGATCTCTACGGGGATGTGCGGCCGGCCGAGCCCCTTGGGGCCCGTGGTCTCGGCACTCTCGCGGACCAGTCCGCGGGCGAGCAGCCTGCCGACGTGCCCGCTGACGGAGGCGGGCGAGAGGCCGGTGAGCCGGGCGATCGTGGACCGGGCTACGGGGCCGTGGTCGAGGATCGCGCCGAGGACCGAACCGGTGCCGGCCGGACGGCGGCCCGGCACGTGCGCCGGTATGTCGGCGCGGCGAGGCGGTGTGGTGCGGGTCGTGTGGGGACGGCGGACGGGGGCGGAGAGACTCTTCACCGTGTCTTCCAGACCTCGGGGCGGCGATGGGCGCGGTGTCTGCTCGGCGGAGGCACGGGGCCGGGGCACGGGGCCTCGGGAGCGGTGCCTCAGGCGCGGTGACACACGGCGGAGCACACCCGCTTGAGGTCGATGTGACCCCGCGTCGTGAGGTGTGCGGATCGCTGCATGCCGCGCAACGTAGCCGGAGCGGCTCGACCGGTCAAACCGTCGCCGCATCCTGGACAGCCCCGTGCGTCACCGAA
The DNA here is from genome assembly GCF_042669245.1 of Streptomyces sp. NPDC057249. NCBI lineage: Bacteria > Bacillati > Actinomycetota > Actinomycetes > Kitasatosporales > Streptomycetaceae > Streptomyces > Streptomyces sp. NPDC057249. Next base: position 119,932 of record NZ_JBHUXS010000002.1, read on the forward strand.
CGTTTCCCGGAATTCACCACTGATGCCTTGTCATCGCCTGTTCTACGCGCATAGCTTGTGCTCCCTCACCACACTCTGAGGGGCAGTCTCCGTGCGCATATCCACCACCCGTTCCGCCCTGCTGGCCGGCGCGGTAGCCGTGACACTCTCGGCGACCGCGCTGCCCGCAGCCTTCGCCGCCCCGTCCGCGACCGCCGTGATCTCCGAGGTGTACGGGGGCGGCGGGAACTCCGGTGCGACGCTGACCCGTGACTTCATCGAGCTGGCCAACGCCGGCTCGGCCGCGTACGGCCTCGACGGGCTCAGCGTCCAGTACCTGCCGGGCGCCCCGTCGGCGGGCTCGCTGTGGCAGGTGTCGGCGCTGACCGGTTCCGTCGCGCCCGGCGGCCGCTACCTCGTCGCGGAGGCGGCGGGCGCCGGCGGCACGGTGGCCCTGCCGGCCCCGGACACGACCGGCAACGTGGCCATGTCCGCCACGAGCGGCACCGTGGCCCTGGTCTCCGGGACGGCACCGCTGACCTGCAAGACCGCCGCCGACTGCGCGGCCGACACCCGGATCGTGGACCTGGTCGGCTACGGCACCGCGGTCGTCCGGGAAGGCAGCGGCCCGGCGAAGGGCACGTCGGCCACCGCCTCCGTGGCGCGCGCGGCTTCGCTGGCGGACACCGACGACAACGCCGCCGACCTCACCGCGGCGGCCCCCTCCCCGGTCAACGCGGCCGGCGAGACCGCGGGCGGCGGCGAGGACCCGGGCGACCCCGGCAACCCCACCGAGCCCGGCACCGTCCGCATCCACGACATCCAGGGCACCACCCGGGTCTCCGCGCTGGACGGCAAGGCGGTCACCGGGGTCCCCGGCGTCGTCACGGCGGTGCGCGCCTCGGGTTCACGCGGCTTCTGGATGCAGGACACCGCCCCGGACGCCGACCCGCGCACCGGCGAGGGCGTCTTCGTCTACACCGGCTCCACCGCCCCGGCCGTCCAGGTGGGCGACTCGGTGCTGGTCAGCGGCACCGTGGACGAGTACTACCCGTCGTCCACCGCCCAGTCGGTCACCGAGATCACCGCGCCGAGGGTCACGGTCGTCTCGTCCGGCAACGCGCTGCCCGCACCGGTGGTGCTGGACGCGAAGGCCGTACCGGGGAAGTACGTGCCCTCGGCCGGCGGCGGCTCGATCGACGCGCTGCCGCTGGAGCCGTCCACCTACGCACTGGACCTGTACGAATCCCTGGAGGGCAGCCGGGTCCAGATCGCCGACACCCGGGTGACGGGCGCGACGACCAAGTACCACGAGGTGTGGGTGACCGTCGAGCCGCGGCAGAACCCGACCCGGCGCGGCGGCACGCTCTACGCCTCGTACACCGACCAGAACAGCGGCCGGATCAAGGTCATGTCGCTGGACCCGGCCGCGCCCGTGCCGACCGCGAACGTGGGCGACGTGCTCGCCGGCACCACCTCGGGCGTCCTGGACTACGACTCGTACGGCGGCTACAACCTCCAGGCCACCGCGCTCGGCGAGGTCGTCGACCACCACCTGCGGCGCGAGGTGACGCGCAAGCAGAAGGGCAAGGAGCTCGCGGTCGCCACGTACAACGTGGAGAACCTCGACGCGCTCGACGACCAGGCGAAGTTCGACACGCTGGCCGAGGGCGTCGCGGTCAACCTCTCCTCGCCCGACATCGTGTCCCTGGAGGAGATCCAGGACGACAACGGCGCGGTCGACGACGGCACGGTCGGCTCCGAGGCCACGCTGAAGCGGTTCACGGACGCGATCGTCGCGGCGGGCGGCCCCCGCTACTCCTGGCGCTATGTCGCCCCGCAGGACAAGCAGGACGGCGGCGAGCCCGGCGGCAACATCCGCAACGTGTTCCTCTTCAACCCCGAGCGGGTGGACTTCGTGGACCGCCCGGGCGGCGACGCGACGACGCCGGCCGAGGCCGTGAAGACGAGGAAGGGCGTCACGCTGTCGGTGTCGCCGGGCCGGATCGCCCCGGCCGACGCGGCCTGGGACGACAGCCGCAAGCCGCTCGTCGGCGAGTTCCGGTTCCACGGGAGGTCCGTCTTCGTCATCGGCAACCACTTCGCGTCCAAGGGCGGCGACCAGCCCCTGCACGGCCGCTACCAGGAGCCGGTGCGCAGCTCGGAGACCAAGCGCGTGCAGCAGGCGCAGGAGGTCAACACCTTCGTCAAGTCGCTGCTCGCGGCGGACAAGTCGGCGCGGGTCGTGGTCCTCGGCGACCTGAACGACTTCGCGTTCTCGCCCGCCGTGGGCGCGCTGACCGACGGCAAGGTGCTCAAGCCGCTGATCACCACACTGCCGGAGAACGAGCAGTACAGCTATGTGTACGAGGGCAACTCGCAGACCCTCGACCACATCCTGACCAGTCCGGGCGTGCGCCGCTTCGACTACGACGTGGTGCACATCAACGCGGAGTTCGCCGACCAGGCGAGCGACCACGACCCGCAGATCGTGCGCGTCGACGTGAACGCCCCGGCCCACGGGCACGGGCACCACTGACCCGTCCGCCGCGGGCGGGCGGTCTCAGCCGCCCGCCCGCGGCAGCGCGTGGCGGTCCGTCACGCCCGCACGCGGACGCGGCAGCACGGCCGGCGGCAGCAGGGCGGGCGCGGACTCCAGCGGCCGGTCGGTGACGAAGCGGGCCACCAGGTCCGCCACGTCGTCGGGGCGTTGCAGGACGACCCAGTGGTCCGACTCGCCGATGGTCAGGAAGCGGCTTCCCTCGATCGTCGCCGCGAAGGCCCGCTGGTGGTACGGCGAGGTCACGGTGTCGTGCTCGCCGGCGAAGACCAGCGCCGGGACCCCGGTCAGCCCGCCGGAGAAGTCAGGGCGGTGCTCCAGCGACCGGCGCAGCGAGCGCTCCGTGTGCGGGGAGTGCCTGAGGGCGTGCGCGAAGGACCGGCGCACGTAGCGCAGGGCCAGCTCCCGCCGGTGGACCGGCCGGTCGGGGTCCAGGCACATCAGCGCCTCGGCGGTCAGGGCGGCGAGCCCGTCCGTGTCCCCGGCGTCCAGCCGGCCGACGGCCCGGGCCCAGCCGTCGCGCTGCGCCTCGCTGATGTGCGACGGTACGCCGCCGAGGACCAGGCGGGCGATCCGGCCGGGGTCGCGCCGGGCGCAGGCGAAGGCGACGGACGTGCCGTAGGAGAAGCCGAAGAGGTTGACCCGGTCGGCGCCCAGGTCGTCCATGACGCCGGTGACGGCGGCGCACAGGAGGTCGTCCCCGGTGCCGGGCGGCAGCGGGTCGGCGCCGCCCATCCCGGGCAGGTCGAGGGTGATCACGGAGGCGTGCGGGCCGAGGTGCTCGTCCATCTGCGGCCAGCCGTGGATGCCCTGGAGCGCGCCGCCGAGCACGACGACCGGTTCGGTGCGGGGCGCGGGGCGCGGCAGGACGCGGTAGCGGTAGCGCAGGCCCTCGACGGTGAGGGTGCGGATGGTCTCTTCGGTCATGAGGTCCGGTCCTTGGGGTGTCTCGCCGATCGGGGCCGGGTCACCTGGTGAGGACGAGGGCGGCGTTGTGGCCCCCGAAGCCGAGCGAGGTCTTGACGGCCGCGTCGAACGCCGCGGGCCTGGCCTCCTTGCTCACCACCTCGACCGGGATGTCCGGGTCGGGGGCGTCGAGATTGACGGTGGGCGGCACCAGTTGGTGCTGGAGGGCGAGGACGGTGAGCGCGGTCTCGATGCCGCCGGCCGCGCCGAGGGTGTGGCCGGTCATCGCCTTGGTGGAGGTGACGAGGGGGTGCTCGCCCAGGACCCGGCGGAGCACGGCCGTCTCGATCAGGTCGTTGGAGACGGTGGAGGTGCCGTGCGCGTTGACGTGGCCGATGGCGGCGGCGTCGGTCCCGGCGTCCGCGAGGGCGGTGCGCAGCGCGCGTTCGATGCCGAGCCCGTCGGGGTCGGGGGCGACGGCCGAGTAGGCGTCGCTGGAGGCGCCGTAACCGGTGACGTGGGCGCGGACGACGGCGCCCCGGGCGCGGGCGTGTTCGGGGCGTTCCAGGACGAGGAGGCCGGCGCCCTCGCCGACGACGAAGCCGTCGCGGTGGATGTCGAAGGGGCGGCAGGCGGCCTGCGGGTCGTCGCGGCGGGTGGAGACGGCTTTGAGGCGGCAGGCGCTGGCGATCAGGAGCCGGGAGCAGACGGACTCGGCGCCGCCGGCGACGACGATGTCGCAGGCGCCGGTGCGGAGCATCTGGTGGGCGGTGCCGATGGCGACGGTGCCGGAGGAGCAGGCGGTGGAGACGGCCTGGCTGGGGCCGTGGGCGCCGAGGTCGGTGGCGACGCTGCTGGCGGCGCCGTTGACGACGGTGAGCGGGGCGAGCTTGGGCGAGACCCGGCGGGCGCCGCGTTCGGTGAGGGCGGTGTGCTGTTCGTCGTAGAAGGGCAGGCCGCCGTGGGCGGAGCCGATGACGACGGCGACCCGGCCGCTGTCCCAGACGGCCGGGTCCAGGCCCGCGTCGGCGACGGCCTCGCGGGCGGCGATGACGGCGAGGTGCGCGAAGCGGTCCATCAGCCGGTGTGCCGCGATCCCGAGGACGGCCCGGGTGTCGAGTCCGGTCACGCTGTACATGAAGTCGCAGGGCAGGCCGGCCAGTTCGGTCCGGTGCGGCACGCAGGGGGCGGTCGCGGGGTCGTTCACCGCGCGCCAGGTGGCCTCGGTGCCGACGCCCGCAGAGGTGACGAGGCCGATGCCGGTGACGGCCGCGGCGAACGGCGGCAGCCGGTGCGGGGCCGTCACGCGGCGGCCTTGCGGTGCACGGCGTCGACCAGCTGGCCGACGGTGTCGCGGGAGGTGAGCTGGACGTCCTCCAGGTCGATGTCGAGGCGGTCCTCGATCAGGAGCCGCAGCTCCTCCAGCGCCAGCGAGTCCAGCCTGAGCTGCCTGAGCGGCACGTCGGGTCGGATCGCCACGGGGTCGGTTCCGAAGTTCGCCGTCAGCAAGGTGCTGATCTCGTCTGCCGTGCTCATGCTCATCGGGCACTTCTCCGCTGTCGTACGCGGTGACGCCTTGCCGCGTGAGATGTGAGTGCCATCGGGGACGCCGGCCGGTCCGGAGTTCTCTGTTATACGCCCTGGCGGCGACGGGCCCGGCCCGCGTTCCCCCGTGCGGTGGGCTGTCGTCCAGGTGTACGAATCCCGCGAGGCGCGGCCGCGCTCACGGGCCGTCAACTTCGCCGGAGTGCACCGGGTTCGACACGCCAGTGGGCTGATTGTCATACCTTCGACGGCTCTCTATCGTGGGCAGGCTTCGTGGCCGACCGGCCCCGCCGGCCGGCCCTCCCCCACACAGCAGGAGCAGGTATGCCCACACGCGCCGCCCGCACCCGGACCCGCGTCTCCCTCCTCGCGGCCCTCACCGCCACCGTCCTCGCCGCGACCGGCACCCCGGCCCTCGCGGCGGCGGACACCGGCCACCCGATGGACCGGGCCTTCGCACGGGCCGCCCGGGCGTTCGACGTACCGCGCGATCTGCTCGCCGCCGTCGGGTACGGCGAGACCCACCTGGACGGCCACGCCGGACGGCCCAGCCAGGCGGGCGGCTACGGTGTGATGCACCTGGTCAGCAACCCGGCGCGGCACACCCTGGAACGGGCCGCCGCCCTCACCGGCGAGCCGGTCGCCGCCCTGCGCACGGACACCGCCGCCAACATCCTGGGCGGCGCGGCGGTGCTGCGCGGTTACGCGGACGGGCTGGGCCTCGACGCCCGGGACCGCGACGACATCGACGCCTGGTACCCGGCCGTCGCCCGCTACAGCGGTACGCGGGGCACGGCCGCCGCGCTCTACGCCGACGCGGTGTACACCTTCCTGGCCGACGGACTCGCCGCGCTCACCCCGGACGGCGAGCGGATCACGGTGGACGGGCGGCCGGTCTCCCCGGAGCGGGACGGGGCCGCGGCAGCGGACTCCGGTGCCCGCAGCGCCGACTACCCGGCCGCGCTCTGGGTCCCGGCCGACCCGAACAACTACACCACCGGCCGGACGGCGGAGATCGACAAGATCGTCGTCCACGTCACGCAGGGCTCGTACGCGGGCTCGATCAGCTGGTTCCAGGACCCGGTGTCCGAGGTGAGCGCGCACTACGTGGTGCGCTCGTCGGACGGTCAGATCACCCAGATGGTGCGGGACGCCGACACCGCGTACCACGCGCGCAGCGCCAACGCCTCGTCGCTGGGCATCGAGCACGAGGGCTTCATCGACGACCCCACCTGGTTCACGGACGCGATGTACCGGTCGTCGGCCGCCCTGACCGCCTCACTGTGCGACCGGTACGGCATCCCGAAGGACCGGGCGCACATCATCGGCCACAGCGAGGCCCCGGGCAACGACCACACCGACCCGGGCACGTACTGGGACTGGGACCGCTACATGGAGCTGGTGACCGGCACCGGGGCGGGCGGCGAGACCCGGGACGGGCTGAGCTTCGCCACGTACACGACCCAGCGGTCCGGCTCGACGGGGCCCCAGGTCACCGCCCTCCAGCGGCTGCTGAACGCCCAGGGCTACCCGGCGGGCGAGGCCGACGGCAGCTTCGGGCCCGCCACGGCGGCGGCGGTGACGTCGTTCCAGTCGGCGCACGGCCTCGACGCGGACGGGGTCGTGGGCGCCAGGACGTGGACGGCGCTGCTGTCCGCCGGGACCACGCCGGTGCTCGCCGAGGACGCGACGGGCGAGGACGTGAAGCGGCTCCAGCGGGCCCTGACGGCGGCGCTGGGCTCGACGGTGGACGCGGACGGCACCTTCGGCCCGGCGACCGCCACGGCGGTGCGCTCCTACCAGACGGGGCGGGGCCTGACCGTGGACGGCGTCGTGGGCCCCGCCACCTGGGCGGCGCTCCAGGCGGGCCGCTGACGGACCGGCGGCGCCCCGGGCCGGTCCCGGGGCGTCACCGCCCGGCGGGCTCGTACCGCAGTTCCACGACCCCGTTGCCGAAGGCGCGGGTGCCGGTGAGCCGGAGGGGCCGCACCGCCTCCTCCGTCGGGAACATCGGCTTGCCCCGGCCGATGAGGACCGGCTGCACGTAGACGCGGTACTCGTCGATCAGGTCGAGCGCGGCGAAGGACGCGGCGAGGCCGGCGCCGCCGAGGGCGAGGTCGCCGTCGGCCGCCGCCCTGAGGGCCCCGACCTCCTCGGGGACGACCTCGCGGACGATCGTGGTGTTCCAGTCGGCGTGGTCCAGCGTCCGGGAGTACACGTACTTCGGGGTGTCGCGCCAGATGGGGGCGAACTCGGCCGTGGGCCCGGCGTTGGCCGGGTCCTCGTCGGCGGTGGGCCAGAAGTCCGCCATCAGCTGATGGGTGACGCGGCCGTCCAGCATGGCGCCCATGCCCGCCAGTTGGCTGTTGAAGTAGCGGTGCAGCTCGTCGTCGATCACATGCCACTCGATGTTCCGGTGCGGGCCCTCGATGAAGCCGTCGAGGGACATCGACATCCAGTAGACGATCTTGTTCATGGCGCACCTCACCGGACGTGTGACGGGAACGGGGCGGAAGGCCCCGCCGACGTTACCGGGCGGCGGACCGCCCGTGCTTGACGCCGAGCCGGCCCGGCACGTAGGTGTCGGACATGAGAGTCGGAGAGGCGCGCGCCGCCGCCGCGCACTGGGTGGCCACGCACGCCCGCCCCGCGCCGGGGTACCTGGGGGCCTACTACAGCGGGTCCACGGTCGGGCGGCCGGACGACGCGGAGCTGCCGGTCTCCTCGGACGTGGACGTCGTCGTGGTGACGGAGGGGGCCGAGGCGCCCGCGAAGCCCGGCAAGCTCCCGCACCGGGGCGCGCTGCTGGAGATCACCTACGAGCCCTGGTCCCTGCTGGCCGACCCGGAAGCGGTGCTGGGCGCGTACCACCTGGCGGGCGGCTTCCGCCGGGACACCGTCATCGAGGACCCCACGGGGCGGCTGCGCGCGCTGCACGCGTACGTCGCGCCGCGCTTCGGCCGGCGGGAGCACGTGCGGCGGCGGTGTCTGGACGCCCGGCACCGCGTCGAGAGCCGGCTCGCCGCTCTGGACCCCACGCGGCCGTTCGCCGCCCGGGTGCTGGCGTGGCTGTTCCCCACCGGGGTCACCGCACACGTCCCGCTGGTGGCCGCCCTGCGCAATCCGACCATCCGGCTGCGCTATCCCGCGGTGCGCGACGCACTCACCGCGTTCGGGCAGGAGGAGCTGTATCCGGAACTGCTGGCGCTCCTGGGCTGCGCGGAGGTCTCCGCGCCGCTGGTACGGCACCATCTGGACGAGCTGGCGCGGACGTTCGACGCCACGGTCCCCGTCGTGCGCACGCCGTTCTTCTTCGGCGGCGACCTGACCGAGCGGGCGCGGCCCGTCGCGGTCGACGGCAGCCGGGTGCTCATGGACCGGGGTGACCACCGGGAGGCGGTGTTCTGGATTCTGGCGACCTTCGCCCGCTGCCACACCGTGCTGGCCGTGGACGCGCCCGCGCTGCACACCGCCCGGCTGCCGGCCTTCCGGGAGGCGGTCGCGGACCTCACCGGCATCACGGGCACCGGGGACCTGCTCGCCCGGCGCGACGAGGTGCTGCGCTTCACACCCCGGCTGTGGACGGTGGCGGAGGAGATCATGGCGGCCGGCCCGGGGGTCGTCGGGTAGCGGAGCGCTCTGCTACCTTGCCCGCGTGTCTCTTCCTCGTGCGTAGGACCCCGTCGAGGCCGCGCCCGGCGTACCGGGTGCGGCGCTCCGGTTTCCCCGCATGCCTGCGGCGCGGCCGAGTCCGCGCCGCCCTCCGAGGAAGACCCCCATGTCCACTCCTTCGTACGCCGCTGTCCTGCGCGTCCCGCACGCGGCGCGCACCTTCGCCGCCGCGCTGACCGGGCGGCTCTCCTACGGGATCGCCCCGCTCGCCCTGCTGCTCGCCGTCAAGGACGCCACCGGCTCCTACTCGGCCGCCGGCACGGTGATGGCCCTGTTCGGGGCCGCCAGTGTGTTCCTCTCCCCCGCCCGTGCCGGGCTGATCGACCGGCACGGGCCGCGCCGCGCCCTGCCGCCGATGGCCGGTCTGTACGCGGTGCTGCTCGCCGTCCTCGCCCTGGTCACCTGGCGGCCGGGCGCCTCCCCGCTGGTCCTCGGGGCCCTCGCCACGGCGGCGGGGGCCTGTACGCCGCCGCTCGGCCCGGTCATGCGGACGCTGTGGAGCGAGCTGGTCCCCGACCGGGAGCTGCTGCGCCGCGCGTACAGCCTGGACGGCGTGGCCGAGGAACTGCTGTACGTCTCCGGGCCGCTGCTGGTGGGCGTCGCGGTGACGGTCACCGGGCCCGCTGTCGCCGTGCTGGCCGGCGCGGTGCTGATCGCGGCCGGGGCGGGGGCGCTGGTGACCTCGCCCGCGGTGCCGCGCGGGAAGCCGGACCACGGCACCGGGGCGGACGGCTCCGCCGCCCCCGGGCTGCGGCTCGGCGCCGTGCCCGCGCTGCGGCGCGCCGTGCTCGTGACGGCCGCCGTGGGGCTCTGCCTCGGGGCCCTCGATCTGCTGGTGGTGGCCCTGACCGAGGCGATGCACCGGGCGGCGGCGGTGTCCTGGGTGCTGGCCGCCCTGTCGGCGACGAGCGCGGTCGGCGGTCTGGCCTACGGCGCGCTGCGGTGGCGGGCGCCGCTCGGGGTGCGGCTGCCGGTCATGGCCGCCGGTCTGGGCGCGGCGGTGGCGGCGGCCGGTCTGGCCGGCCACGTCTACGTGCTGATCGCCGTGGTCGGCGCGGCCGGGCTGTTCGTCGCGCCGGCGCTCACGACCGCGTACCTGATCGCGGACGAGTCGGCGGACGCGGCCCGGCGCACCCGGGCGGGCGCCTGGGTCAACACCGCGTTCAACGCGGGCTCGTCGGGCGGCACGGCGGCGGTGGGGCTGCTGGTGGACCGGCTGCCGCTCGCCCTGTGCTGCGCGGTGGCGGCGGCCCCGGCGCTGCTGTGCGCGGGGGCGGTCCTGGGCACCGGTGTCCGGCGCGCCCGCGCCGGGGCGGGCGCGCCGGAGGCGGCGGAGCAGGTCAGCGGAGCTTGATCGCGCCGCCGTCGGCCATCAGGGTCTGGCCGGTCATGTAACGGGCGTCGTCGCTCGCCAGGAACGCGATGACGGGCGCGACGTCCGTGCGCGGGTCGCCGAAGCGGCCGAGCGGGACCTTGGCGGCGGAGAGGGCGTACTGCTCGGGATGCGCCTCGGCCCAGGCGGCGACGCCCGCGGTCCTCGCCATCGGGGAGACCACGTTGACCCTGATCCCGTCGGCCGCCCACTCGTTGGCGATGACCCGGCTCAGTCCGCGGATGGCCTCCTTGCCGGCGGCGTACGACGCCTGGTTGGGCTGGCCGTCGATGCCGGCGCCCGAGGCGAAATTGACGACGGCGCCCTGGGCCTTCCTGAGCTCGGGGTACGCGGCGAGCATGAAGTTGCGGGTGGCGAAGAGACCGGTGTCCAGGGCGAGCTTCCAGTCGTCGTCGGTCTGCTCGGTGAACGGGCGGACCCGGGAGGCGCTGGCGTTGTTCACCAGGACGTCCAGGCCGCCGAAGCGCTCGACGGCCGTGGCGACCGCCCGGTCGGCGACCGCGCGGTCCGAGACGTCGCCCCGCAGGAAGGCCACCGCGTCCCCGAGGCCGGCCACCAGGGTGTCTCCCGCCTCCTGCTGGAGGTCGACCACCACGACGCGGGCGCCGCGCTCGACGAAGAGCCGGGTGACGGCTTCGCCGATGCCCGAGGCTCCTCCGGTGACGAGGGCGACCTTGTTCTCCAGTGTCATTGCGCTGTTCCTTCGACGTGCTGTGTCCGGCCCCCGCACCGAGCTCTTTCTTATGCATCATACACTTCTTATGTATGTTGCATATAAATGGGGCGTGCGGGGCGGCACACGGAGGCGGCCGCCCACCCGCTCCCGGGTGGACGGCCGCCTCGTACGAGGGTTCAGCGGATCACTTCAGGCCGAACGCCCGGATGATCTCCTGGTCCACCGCGAGGCCGCCGCCGGCCTCGGCGTGGGCCTTGAGCGAGACCGCGGTGGCGCCCTTCTTCGGGGTCTTGAACCGGGCGGTCCAGGAACCCGTCCGGTCCTTCTTGAGCTGCACCGGGCTCCAGGTCTTCCCGTCGTCGTAACTCACCGACAGGGAAGCCTTCGTGGCCTTCACGGCGCCGTCCAGCCACTCCTGCGTGGTGGACGACAGACCGATCTCGGTCCACTTGCCGGCCCGCACGTCACCCGCGAGGTCAGTGGCGACGTCGTAGTCGAGCTGGAGCATGGGGATGTCGACCTGGTACGGGCCGTCCGGGTCGTTGGCGCCCGAGACGAAGGACCACTCCGTGTGGGTGCGCACCGACGTCTTCCAGGTGTCCGCGTCGCGCGAGGCGTCGAGGACCAGTCGGTAGGGCAGCTCCTCGGCGGGCAGGTCACCGACGTAGCCGGCGCGGCCCGGCGCCTCGTCGAGCAGCTTGTCACCCTGGTAGACCGCGGCCTTGCCGGTGTCGTACTCCTTGTCCGGCATGGCGCCCGAGTGCCCGGCGCCGCCGTCCGTCCACGGGGTGACGTTGTACTGGATGTCGCCCCACTGGGAGCGGAACGGTCCCCAGTAGCCCGTGCCGAGGCGCGGCCGGGTGACGGGTGCGAACCACTCGGCCTTGTTGGTGGAGCCGGCCCGGTAGTCCATCTCGCCGCCGCGCTCCTCCAGCGCGGTGTCGGTGCCCTCGGCGTTGTACTGCGCGTGGTCCTCGTACCAGAACGAGGCGCCCGGCAGCGGGGTGACCCATTCGGTGCGGGTGCCGGGGAACTTCTCGTACTCGGCGAAGCCGAGCCCGGGACCGTACTCGGGGATGTCGTAGCGGAAGCCGCCGCCGATGACGTCGCGGTGGCCGTAGAAGGTGTTCTCGATCTTCGCCAGCTGCCGGGTGGACGGGGCGAAGGCGAGCGAGCGGTCCGGGACCGTGCCGTCGTGGCGGTCGACCAGGTCGTAGAGGTAGCTCGCGTACTTGTGCTGCTCGACGGTCAGCTTCTTGCCGCGCTGGGCGGCCTTGATCAGGTTCTCGCCGGCGAGCCGCTGGACGGTGGCGACCGGGAGGGCGAGCGTGGTGCCGTACTCGCCGTAGGACTCCAGCAGCCGGCCGTCGCCCTGGTTGACGACGAACAGCGCCTTCGCGCCGGCTGCCGCGGCGGCGGCGACCCGGTCGGCCGGGGCCACCGCGTCGCTGCTGCGGATCACGACGGCCTTGCCCTTGGCGTCGAGGCGCTTGTACTCGGCGGCGGAGCCGTTGCCCGCGTAGACGCCGCGGAGCTTGGCGCGGCTGTCCTCGGCGACCGGGGAGCCGTTCTGCACGGTGACCGGGACGTCCCGGCCGTCGGCGGTCAGGTCGAGCAGCTTCTCGCCCTGGCGCCACCGGGTCAGGAAGGAGAAGTCGCCCTCGGTGACCTTCTGGGTGGGGCTCGCCCACAGCTGGTCGTACGTCAGCGGGATCTGGTACGCGTCGCGCTGGACGGTGCCGTTGGGCGCGGTGCGCGCCATGTCGTAGCGCAGCTGGCGGGTCTCGGTCTCCTTCGGCGTGCGCACGCTGACCTTGTGGGCCTTGGAGGCGTCGAGCGTCGCCGTGACCGGCTTGTCGAGGATGATCTCGGGGGCCGCCAGGAAGGCGATGGCCTTGGAGTCCGCGGTGTCGCCCTTGATGTCGGCGGCGGTCCAGGCGGTGTAGGTGCCCGGGGGCAGCCTCAGCGTGGTGTCGCCCGAGACGGCGACCGGCGACAGGTTCGGGTCGCCGAGGGCGCCGAGGACCACGGTGCCGTCCATGGGCTTGCCGGAGCGGTCGCGCAGCCGGAGCGTGAGGTCGTAGAGCTCCTGCTCCTTGTTGAGCGCGAAGCCGGTGTGCGCGACGACGGCGCCGGAGGCGTCCTTGGCGACGACCTGGCCGGAGAACGTGGTGCCCGCCTCGACCTTCGACGGGTCGAGCGTGAGGACGGCCTCGGCGGTGGAGCCGGCCGGGACGGTCAGCTGCTTCACGGAGAGCGTGTACGCGTCCGAGGCGCTGTCCGTCGCCAGGTCGAGGGTGATGTCCGCGCTGCCCGTGTTGCGGTAGGTGATGGTGCGTTCGGTGACTGGGTCGGAGGCGCTGTGCGGCCAGTTGTACGCGGCGACCGCGACGGAGCCCGTGGCCTCGACGGTCGTGTCGATGGCGGCCTTCACATCGAGGCGGCCGGTGCCCTGCTCGTACGGGGTGTAGGCGGGCAGCACCTTCGACGATGACATCAGCGCGTCCTTGATGCGCTGGCCGGACCAGTCGGGGTGGCGCTGCTTGAGGATGGCGGCGGCGCCGGCGACGTGCGGGGTCGCCATCGACGTACCGTCCATGGACTGGTACATGCCCTCGATGCCGGGGACCGACTGGGAGGCGGCGGCGTTGATGCCGACGCCCGGCGCGGACAGGTCCGGCTTCAGGCCGTAGCTGCGCACCAGCGGGCCCATGGACGAGAAGTCCGCGCGGTTGTCCTGCTTGTCGACGGCGGCGACGGTGAGCGCCTTGTCCGCGGAGCCGGGCGAGCCGATGGTGCCCGCGCCGTACGCGTTGCCGGCGGCGATCACGAAGAGCGGGCCGCCGTCCGCCGACAGGGAGTTGACGGCCTGGGACATGGGGTCGGTGCCGTCGTCGGCGACCGGGGAGCCGAGGCTCATGGAGACGACGTCGGCGCCCTCCGCCTTGGCCCACTCCATGGCCTCGATGATGCCGGAGTCGGCTCCGGAGCCCCCGTCGCTCAGGACCTTGCCGACGAGCAGCCCGGCCTCGGGGGCGACGCCCTTGTTGGCGCCGTCGGACGCGGCGCCCGAGCCGGCGATGGTGGAGGCGACGTGCGTGCCGTGGCCGTTCTTGTCGTCGACCTCCTCGCCCGGGACGAAGCTCTTCGTCTCCAGGATGCGGTCCTTGACGTCCGGGTGGTCCTCGTCGATGCCGGTGTCCAGGACGGCGACCTTGATGCCCTTGCCGTCGTAGCCCTCGGCCCACGCCTGCGGGGCGTTGATCTGCGGCACCGAGTCCTTGAGGGCGGCCTCGGCGCGGCCGTCGAGCCAGAGCTTGGCGATGCCGTTGTCCAGCGAACGGGCCGTGGCCGTGCGCGCGATGTCGTCCCAGAAGGCGCGGGCGGTGTCCTTGCCGGCCTTGAGGGCGGCGCCGTGGACGGACTCCAGCTTCCGGACGGCCTTGCTGCCGCGCGGGGCGGCGGGCAGCGAACGGGCCTTGGCGGCGGGGTAGGTGGCGATCAGCGGGATGCCGCCGGTCGTCCTGTCGTCGTAACCCATCCTCGCGAGCGCGGAGACGTTGAAGAGGCGGCGGTCGAGCTTGCCGGCCGCGAGGAGGCTCTGCGCCTCGTCGGGGAGGACGTAGATGTCGTCCCCGGCCTGCTGGACGTGGACGCCGCCGGGGGCGCCCTCGGGGCGGTCCACGGTGACGGTGTCCTGGTTGCCCGCGCCGTCGGCGTAGTGGACGACGTCACCGGTGACGAGGGTGATGTCGTAGCGGTGGACGGGTCCGGCCGCGGGGGTGGTCCCGGCGGCGGGGGCCGGGGCGGCCGAAGCGGTGCCCGTGACGGGGAGCAGCACGCCGCTCACCAGGGCCGCGGCGGTGGCTATGAGGAGGGTGCGTCGCCCGGCGCGAGCGGGTCTCGCCCGGCCCGTGGCGGTGGAGGGGGTGAATGTCATGGGTGATGATCTACCGGTAAACCGGCCGCCGCGGGACGGTCCGCGCCTGGCGCGAATGTGCCGTGGCGGCTAACCGCCGGTCGTGGACGGGGTGCGACGCGGGCGAGTTCAGGCCACCGAACCGATGCGGCCCGCCGGGGGCAGCCCGCCGGGGTGGTGGATCGGGGTGTGCGCGCCGGTCAGCGGGGCGCCGCTGCCGCCGCGCCGGACGGCGACGATCTCGGCGGCGATCGACAGGGCCGTCTCCTCGGGGGTGCGGGCTCCGAGGTCGAGCCCGATCGGCGAGTGCAGGCGGGCCAGCTCCAGCTCGGTCACCCCGGCCTCGCGCAGCCGTTCGTTGCGCTGGAGGTGGGTGCGGCGGGAGCCCATCGCGCCGACGTACGCGACGGGCAGCTTGAGCGCCGCCTCCAGCAGGGGCACGTCGAACTTGGCGTCGTGCGTGAGGACGCACAGGACCGTGCGGGCGTCCACCGGGGTTCCGGCCAGATAGCGGTGCGGCCAGTCCACGACCAGCTCGTCGGCGTCCGGGAAGCGGGCCTCCGTCGCGAACACGGGCCGCGCGTCGCACACCGTGACGTGGTAGCCGAGGAACTTCCCGGCCCGGACCAGGGCGGCGGCGAAGTCGATGGCCCCGAACACGATCATCCGGGGCGGCGGCACGCTGGACTCCACGAGCAGCGTGAGGGGCTGCCCGCAGCGCGAGCCGTCGGCGCCGATGGTGAGGGTGGCGGTGCGGCCCTGGTCCAGCAGGGCGCGGGTCTCGGCCGCCGCGGTGCGGTCCAGCTCGGAGTGCCCGCCGAGCCCGCCCTCGTAGTCCCCCTCGGGGCGCACGAGCAGGGGGCGGCCGAGGAGTTCGGCGGGGCCCTCGGTGACGCGGGCGACCGCGGCCGCCTCGCCGCGCGCGGCGGCGGTGAGCGCGGCGGCGTACACCGGCCGGGCGGGGTCGTCCGCCCGGACCGGGGTCACCAGGATGTCGATGACACCGCCGCAGGTCAGGCCGACCGCGAAGGCGTCCTCGTCGCTGTAGCCGAAGCGTTCGAGGCGGGTCAGGCCGTCGTCGAGCGCCTGCCGGCACAGCTCGTACACGGCGCCCTCCACGCACCCGCCGGAGACCGAGCCGATCGCGGTGCCGTCGCGGTCGACGGCCAGCGCGGCCCCCGGCCGGCGGGGGGCGCTGCCGCCGACGGCGACGACGGTGGCCACGGCGAAATCGCGTCCCTGCCCGGCCCAGCGGTCGAGCTCTTCGGCGATGTCCAGCATCTCGGTCTCCTTGGCGGGTGAGGGGGCGGCGGGTCAGCTGACGCCGAGCCAGCTCTCGATCGGGTGCAGGGCGAAGTAGACGACGAAGATCACCGTCAGGCCCCACATGAACGCGCCGACCTCGCGGGCCCGGCCCTGGGCGGCCTTGATGGCGACGTACGAGATGACGCCCGCCGCGACACCGGTGGTGATGGTGTACGTGAACGGCATCAGGACCACCGTCAGGAACACCGGGATGGCCACGGAGCGGTCGCTCCAGTCCACATGCCGGGCGTTCTGCATCATCATCGCGCCGATGACGACGAGAGCGGCGGAGGCCACCTCGGCGGGCACGATCGCGGTGAGCGGGGTGAAGAAGAGGCAGGCGGCGAAGAACAGGCCGGTGACGACGGAGGCCAGACCGGTCCTGGCGCCCTCGCCGACGCCGGTCGCGGACTCCACGAACACCGTCTGCCCGGAACCGCCGGCGACACCGCCGATGGCCCCGCCGGCGCCGTCGATGAACAGCGCCTTCGACAGGCCCGGCATCCGGCCCTTGTCGTCGGCGAGCCCGGCCTCCGTACCGACCCCGATGATGGTGGCCATCGCGTCGAAGAAGCCGGCGAGCACGAGGGTGAAGACGATGAAGCCGACGGTCATCGCGCCGACGTCGCCCCAGCCGCCGAACGAGACGTCGCCGAAGAGCGAGAAGTCCGGCGAGGAGACCGCGGAGCCCTTCAGCTCCGGCGGGCCGCTGCTCCAGATCTTGGGGTCGACGTCCGCGACCTTGTTGATCACGAAGGCGACCACGGTGCCGACGACGATGCCAATGAGGATCGCGCCGGGGATGTCGCGGGCCTGGAGCATGAAGATCAGCAGCAGGGTGACCGCGAAGACGAGGACGGGCCAGCCGGCGAGTTCACCGGCCGGGCCGAGGGTCACCGGGGTCGCGGTGCCCTCGCCGACGAAACCGGCCTTGTAGAGCCCGATCAGGGCGATGAACAGGCCGATGCCCATCGTGATGCCGTGCTTCAGCGGGAGCGGGATCGCGTTCATGATCAGCTCGCGCAGACCGGTGACCACCAGGAGGCAGATCACCGCGCCGTACATCACGCACATGCCCATGGCCTGCGGCCAGGTCATTTCGGGGGCGACCTGCGAGGACAGGACGCCGGAGACGCTGAGGCCCGCGGCGAGCGCCAGCGGGACCTTGCCGACGAAGCCCATGAGCAGGGTGGTCGCCGCCGCCGCGAGCGCGGTGGCGGTGATCAGGGCGGGCTGGCTGAGCAGATTGCCGTCGACGTCCTTGCCGCCGAGGATCAGCGGGTTCAGCAGGAGGATGTACGCCATGGCCATGAAGGTCGTGACACCGCCGCGCACTTCCCGGGCCACGGTCGAACCGCGGTCGGATATGTGGAAGTACCGGTCGAGCCACGATCTGCCGGCGGGGACGCGCGAGCCGGGGCCCGCGTCCTCCGCACCGGTCTTCGGCTGCACTGACTGCTGGGTCATGATGCCTGACTCCCAAGGTTCACAGGGGCACCCGCGATGAAGAATCGAAATGCGGGATTTGGGATGACTGCGCTGGCGGCACGACCCGGGGGACGGCCCGAGACGAACTGTTCATGCAGGAAGGGACGGAACGGTTGGTGCCGTTCCGGTGCGGGGCGTACGGGGCCGCGAGCGGGGCGGGACCCTGGGCCTCCGGGCGGTGCGGGCCGGGAAGTGTGACGTTCACCGGTGGCGCGCACCGCCCGGAGAGCTGGTGGCGGAGCCCTCGTCAGACGCCGGTGAGGTGTTCCGGCCGGACCGGCGTCCGGTCGAGCTCCAGACCCGTCGCGTTCCGGATCGCCGCGAGGACGGCCGGGGTGGACGACAGGGTGGGGGCCTCGCCGATGCCGCGCAGCCCGTACGGGGCGTGGTCGTCGGCGAGTTCGAGCACGTCGACCGGGATGGTCGGCGTGTCGAGGATGGTGGGGAGGAGGTAGTCCGTGAAGGAGGGGTTGCGCACCTTCGCGGTCACCGGGTCGACGATGATCTCCTCCATGACGGCGATGCCCATCCCCTGGATGGTGCCGCCCTGGATCTGGCCGACGACCGACAGCGGGTTGAGCGCCTTGCCGACGTCCTGGGCGCAGGCCAGTTCGATGACCTTGACCAGGCCCAGTTCGGTGTCGACCTCGACCACCGCGCGGTGCGCGGCGAAGGAGTACTGGACGTGGCCGTTGCCCTGTCCGGTGCGCAGGTCGAACGGCTCGGTGGGCCGGTGGCGCCACTCCAGCTCGACGTCGACCGCCTCGTCCTCCAGGACGTCCGCGATGCCGGCCAGCACCTCGCCGCCGTCGGTGACGACCTTGCCGCCCTCCAGGAGGAGTTCGGCGGTGGCCCAGGCGGGGTGGTAGGTCCCGAACTTGCGGCGGCCGAGCTCCAGGACCTGTTCGCGGACGGCCTCGCAGGAGTTCTTGACGGCGCCTCCGGTGACGTACGTCTGGCGGGAGGCGGAGGTCGAGCCGGCGGAGCCGACCTTGGTGTCGGCCGGGTGGATGGTGACCTGGGAGACGCCGAGTTCGGTACGGGCGATCTGGGCGTGCACCGTGACGCCGCCCTGCCCGACCTCGGCCATGGCGGTGTGGACGGTCGCGACGGGCTCGCCGCCGATGACCTCCATGCGGACCCGGGCGGTGGAGTAGTCGTCGAAGCCCTCGGAGAAGCCGACGTTCTTGATGCCGACCGCGTAGCCGACGCCGCGGACGACGCCCTCGCCGTGGGTGGTGTTGGAGAGGCCGCCGGGCAGGGCCCGTACGTCGGCGTGCTCGCCGGCGCTCTCCCACTGGCGCTCGGGCGGCAGCGGCATGGCCTTGACCCGGCGGAGCAGTTCGGCGACCGGGGCGGGCGAGTCAACCTGCTGTCCGGTGGGCAGGAGGGTGCCCTGCTCCATGGCGTTGAGCTGCCGGAGCTCGACCGGGTCCATGTCCAGCGCGGCGGCCAGCTTGTCCATCTGGGCCTCGTAGGCGAAGCACGCCTGGACGGCGCCGAAGCCGCGCATGGCGCCGCACGGGGGGTTGTTGGTGTAGAGGGCGATCGCCTCGATGTCCACGTTGTCGATGACGTACGGGCCGGCCGACAGCGAGGAGGCGTTGCCGACCACGGCCGGGGACGCGGAGGCGTAGGCGCCGCCGTCGAGGACGATGCGGCACTTCATGTGCGTGAGCTTGCCGTCGCGGGTGGCGCCGTGCTCGTAGTGGAGGCGGGCCGGGTGGCGGTGGACGTGCCCGAAGAACGACTCGAAGCGGTTGTAGACGATCTTCACAGGCTTGCCGGTGCGCAGCGCGAGCAGGCAGGCGTGGATCTGCATCGACAGGTCCTCGCGTCCGCCGAAGGCGCCGCCGACGCCGGAGAGCGTCATGCGGACCTTGTCCTCGGGCAGGCCGAGGACGGGCGCGATCTGGCGCAGGTCGGAGTGGAGCCACTGGGTCGCCACGTACAGGTCGACACCGCCGTCCTCGGCGGGTACGGCGAGGCCGGACTCGGGGCCCAGGAACGCCTGGTCCTGCATGCCGAAGTAGTAGTCGCCCTTGACGATCACGTCGGCCCGGGCCTCGGCCTCCGCCACGTCGCCGCGGACGATCGGCTGGCGGTGGACGATGTTGGGGTGCGGCACGTGGCCGATGTGGTGGTCGTCGCGGCCCTCGTGGATGAGGGGGGCGCCGGGTGCGGTCGCGGACGCCTCGTCGGTGACGACGGGCAGCTCGCGGTAGTCGATCCGGATCTTGGCGGCGGCGCGGCGGGCCGTCTCCGGGTGGTCGGCGGCGACGAGCGCGACGGGCTCGCCGTGGTGGCGGACCCGGCCGTGGGCGAGGACGGGGGTGTCCTGGATCTCCAGGCCGTAGTTCTTCATCGCGGCCGGCAGGTCGTCGTAGGTGAGGACCGCGTACACCCCGGAGGTGGCCAGCGCCTCGGAGACGTCGATGGAGACGATCTCGGCGTGCGCGACGGTGGAGCGCAGGGTGTGGCCCCAGAGCATGTCCTCGTGCCACATGTCCGAGGAGTACGCGAACTCGCCGGTGACCTTCAGGATGCCGTCGGGGCGCAGCGTGGACTCGCCGATGCCGCCCTTGGTGCGGCTGCCCTGGTTGATGTTGGTGGGGGAACCGGTAACGCCCATCGTCTAGACCGTTTCTTCCGCGCGGGCGGCCGCGAGGCGGACCGCGTCGAGGATCTTCTCGTAGCCGGTGCAGCGGCAGAGGTTGCCGGAGAGCGCCTCGCGGATGTCCGCGTCGGACGGCTGCGGGGTGCGCTCCAGGAGCTCGTCGGCCGCGACCAGGAGGCCGGGGGTGCAGAAGCCGCACTGGACGGCTCCGGCGTCGATGAACGCCTGCTGGATCGGGGACAGCTCCCCGGTGTCGCGGGTCTCGTCGCCGGCGGCGGGCTCGGCCTTCCAGCGCTTGGCCCGGTCGAGCGAGGTGCCGCAGGCGCCGGAGGCGCAGCCGGTGCCGGGGTGGGCCTCCGCGCGGTGGGCGGCGAAGTCGGCGAGCCCCTCGACGGTGACGACGTCGCGGCCCTCGACCTGGCCGGCGGCGACCAGGCAGGAGCAGACGGGGACACCGTCGAGGCGGACCGTGCAGGAGCCGCACTCGCCCTGCTCGCAGGCGTTCTTGGAGCCGGGCAGGCCCATGCGCTCGCGCAGGACGTAGAGGAGGGACTCGCCCTCCCAGACGTCGTCGGCCTCGTGGCGGCGGCCGTTGACCGTGAAATTGACGCGCATGATCAGGCGGCTCCTTCGGTGCTGCGGCCGTTGCCGCGGTATGACTCCCAGGCCCAGCCGAGGGTGCGGCGGGCCATGATCCCGACGGCGTGCCGGCGGTAGCTCGCGGTGCCGCGCACGTCGTCGATCGGGTTGCAGGCGCCGGCGGCGAGCGTGGCGAACTGCTGGGCGACGGAGGGGGTGATGATCGTGCGGCTGTCCCAGAACCCGCCCTCCTCCAGCGCGGCGTTCAGGAATTCCTCGGCCTCCTTGGCCCGTACGGGTGTCGGGGCGGCCGATCCGATGCCGGTGCGGACCGTGCGGGTCCCGGGGTGCAGGGCGAGGCCGAAGGCGCAGACGGCGATGACCATCGCGTTGCGGGTGCCGACCTTGGAGTACTGCTGCGGCCCGTCGGCCTTCTTGATGTGCACGGCCCGGATCAGCTCGTCCGGTTCGAGGGCGTTGCGCTTGACGCCGGTGTAGAAGGCGTCGATGGGGATCATCCGGGTGCCGCGGACGGACTCGGCCTCCACCTCGGCGCCGGCCGCGAGCAGGGCCGGGTGGGCGTCCCCGGCCGGGGAGGCGGTGCCGAGGTTGCCGCCGACGCCGCCGCGGTTGCGGATCTGCGGTGAGGCGACGGTGTGCGAGGCGAGCGCGAGACCGGGCAGCTCGGCCCGCAGGTGCTCCATGATCTGGCTGTACGGGACCGAGGCGCCGAGCCGTACGTTCTCCTGGCCCACCTCCCACTCGGTGAGCTCACCGATGCGGTTGAGGTCCAGGAGGTATTCGGGGCGCCGGTGGTCGAAGTTGATCTCGACCATCACATCGGTGCCCCCGGCGATGGGCACAGCCGTCGGGTGCTCGGCCTTGGCGGCGAGCGCCTCCTCCCAGCTTGCGGGGCGAAGGAAGTCCATGGTGGCTCTCTTCTTCTCAATCGGGTTTTCACGCTGGGCTGGGTGACGGCCGGCCCTCGAACTTGTTCATGTCTTGTTCACGCGGTGTGTGGCCCAGTACACAAGCCCTGCTCCACCTGGTGCAGTCACCGAACCCATGAAGGAGTTGGCTGGTCTCCGCTCATGTCTTGTAGATTCGAACGAATGGCGGGGCTCAACAGCCTCACCGCAACACCCAGACTTCACCCGTACCAACGAAAGAGATCGGCGGCGACCAGATGCGGCTGCGCGCACTGCTGGAGAACGACGCGCTGGGCCTGCGGCTGCTCGGCGGCGACGAGGAGCTGGACCGGTCGGTCCGCGGCGTGATGACGACCGACCTGCGCGACCCGAGCCGCTACCTCACCGGTGGCGAGCTGGTCCTGACCGGCCTGGCCTGGCGCCGGGACGCCGGGGACTCGGAGCCGTTCGTACGCATCCTGTCGGGCGCCGGGGTGGCCGGCCTCGCGGCGGGCGAGGCGGAGCTCGGCGACATTCCGGACGATCTCGTGGAGGCGTGCCGACACCACCGGCTGCCGCTGTTCGCGGTCCACGAGACGGTCGCGTTCGCAACGATCACCGAGTACGTGGTGCGCCAGGTGTCCGGCGAGCGGGCGGGCGACCTGGCGGCCGTTGTGGACCGCCACCGCAGGCTGATGACCTCGGGCCCGACGGGCGGCGGCCCCGAGGTGGTCCTCGATCTCCTCGGCTCCGACCTGGACCTCCACGCCTGGGTGCTCTCCCCCACCGGGCGGCAGATCGCGGGCGCGGGCGCCCCGCTGTCCGCCGCCGCCGGGGCCGAGCTGGCCGGGCTGCATCTGGCCGCCGTCCGCTCCGGCCGCCGCGCCCCGCACCGGGCCGCCCTCGGCGGTACGACGTATTCGCTCTTCCCGATCCGGAACAACGGCCGGGGCGGCGCGGTGCCGCCCGTCCGCGACGTGCGGGAGTCGGTGCTCTCCGACTGGCTGCTCGCCGTGGAGGCCGACGCGAGCGACTGGCCGGCCGCGCGGCTCGACCTCCTCCAGGGCGTCACGCAGCTGATCGCCGTCGAGCGCGACCGGCGCGACGCGGCCCGCACGGTGCGCCGCAGGCTCGCCCAGGAGGTCCTGGAGCTGGTCCAGGCGGGCGCCGCGCCGGCCGAGATCGCCGCCCGGCTGCGCGTGGCGACCCCGGTCCTGCTCCCCGGACTCGGCACCGCGCCGCACTGGCAGGTGGTGGTGGCCCGGGTCGAGTGGGACGAGGACGGGGGGTCCGGGGTCCAGGGCGGCCCGGTCGCCCAGGCGCTGCTCGAGGAGATCCTGGTCGACCCGGCGGTGACCGGACCCGACTCGGCGGACCGGATCGCCGTCGCCCACACGGGTGACGAGGCCATCGCCCTGGTGCCGCTGCCCACCGCCCCGGACCGGCCGGACGGGGTGGCCGCCGACGCGCCCGACGGTTCCTCCGACGGCGGCGCGGAGGGCGACGGGCCCGCCCTGCACGCCGACGCGCTGCTGGCCGCCGTGCGCGCCCCGCTCTCCGCGGGCCTCGGCGACGACGGCCGCCTGACACTGGGTGTCAGCGCCTCGGTGCACTCGGCTGAGGGGCTGCGCGGGGCCCTGGAGGAGGCCCGGCACGCGCGCCGGGTGGCGGCGGCCCGGCCCGGCCGGGTCTGCGCGGCCGGCCACCACGAGCTGGCCTCGCACGTCCTGCTGCTGCCATTCGTCCCGGACGACGTGCGGCGGGCGTTCACGGCCCGGCTGCTGGACCCGCTGCGCGAGTACGACCGGCGCCACCGCGCGGAGCTGATCCCGACCCTGGAGGCGTTCCTGGACTGCGACGGTTCGTGGACCCGCTGCGCGGCCCGGCTGCACCTGCACGTCAACACGCTGCGCTACCGGGTCGGGCGAATCGAGCAGTTGACGGGGCGTGATCTGGCACGCCTGGAGGACAAGCTCGATTTCTTCCTGGCCCTGCGGATGAGCTGAAATCCCGGGCCGGGCAAGGGCGGTACCCCGCGCGGCCGATTGTGAAAACTTTCACCTGACATTGCCTCGACCTCTTGGCCCGGCGTGCCATTCCGTGCTGTGATGCGGGCCATACTCAACAGCTCGAAGGCGCGCTCGGGGAGGGCAATGTGGCGCATACCGCCATGTCTGGTTCCGGAACGACAGCAGATGACGATCCTCCGCTCCAGACCGCGGTATGGCGGCTGCGCTCACGCGCCTGCTGGACGGACGCCGCGGCCCTGCTGGAGCACGACGCCGCCACCGACCCGGCCGCGGCCCTCCAGCGGACGGCCCTGCTGACCGAGCGGTGCCTGTACACCGGGGAGGGCTGGACGGACGCCGAGGACGCCTTGCGCACCGCCGAGGCCATGGCCCACGACGACGAGGAGCGCGGCGCGGCGGCCTGCGAGCGCGGGTACCTCGCGTACGCCTCGACCCTGCTCGGGGTGCGGGACCGGGCCGACGAGGCCAGGGTGGCGCTCGGCCGGGCCGCGGCCCTGCTCTCCCCCGCCGCCCCGGGCCGGCCGCTGCTCGACTTCCGGCGCGGCCTGATCGCGCAGAACATCGCGGACTCCCCGCAGGCCGCCCGGGCCGCGTACCGCAGGGCGCACGCCGGCGCCGCCGCGCAGGGCGACGCGCTGCTGCTCTCCTCGACCTGGCGCCATCTCGCCCTGATCGCCCTGCGCGAGGGCGAACTGGCGGAGGCCCGGCACGGTTTCGCGGAGTCCCTGCGGATAAGGGAGGAGCTGGGCTATCTCGTCGGGACGGCCCCGGCGCTCATCGCGCTGGCCGACGCCGAGTCCGAGCCGGAGGCGGCGACCCGGCTGCGCACCGAGGCGGCCCGGCTCTTCCGGCTGCTGGGCGGCGTCCCGACCTGGCTGGGCCCGCACCTGGACCAGCCCCCGCCGGAGACGGTCGAGGCGAACTGAGCGGACACCGGGGCGCCGACGCGCGGCGGCTCAGCCGTCGGCGCCCGCGAAGTGCTCCCGCACCAGCGACTGGACGACCGCGACGTCCTGGGCGATCAGCGCGTCGAGCAGCGCGGTGTGCTCGGAGGCGTCGGCCAGCAGGTCGGCGCGCCGGGTGACCGGGTTGTCCACCAGGGGCCACTGGGAGCGGCGGTGCAGGTCGTCGGCGACGGCCACCAGGCTGCGGTTCCCGGCGAGGGCGAGCACCGCGCCGTGGAAGGCCCGGTCCGCGTCCGCGTAGCTCGCCCGGTCGCCGACGGCCGCCGCGGCCACGGTGGCGTCCGCCAGCGGGCGCAGCGCGCACCAGCGGGCGGGCGGGACGGTACGGGCGAGCCGCAGCATGACGGGGACCTCGATCAGGGCGCGGACCTCGGCCAGCTCGGCCAGCTCGCGCGGTCCCCGCTCGGCGACCCGGAAGCCCCGGTTCGGCACGACCTCCACGGCCCCCTCGGTGGCCAGCCGCTGCATCGCCTCGCGCACCGGGGTGGCGGAGACGCCGAAGCGGGCGCCGAGGGCGGGCGCCGAGTAGACCTTGCCGGGGACCAGCTCGCCGTCGACCAGGGCGGCGCGCAAGGCCGCCAGGACCTGGCCGCGCACGGAGTGCCGGCGCACCTGGGCGCGCGGGGCGGGCGCCTCGTGCGGGTGCTCCCCGTGGGTGTGCTCGCCGCGGGCCTGCTCGGGCACCCGGACGACCGAGGCGGGCACGGCCGCGGCACCGCCGTACGGGGGACGCACCTCCTCGCGCGCTCCGCCCTGCTCCACGGGCACCTCCTCGGCCGGTCACGGGCGCGCTCGCGCGTCGGGCGCCCTGTGTGCACGATAGGCGCAAGGGCCCCCAGTTCACACATCGATACGGCAGGGTAAGGTAAGGCTTACCTGCTGACGATCGTGAATCGGTGGTCCCCGCATGACCCTGCCCGCCCTGCTCCCCGCGGTGACGGCCTCCCCCGTGGCCGACGCCTACGCGCGCCTGACCGAGGTCTTCCCGGGGCTGCGCGCCGAGATCCTGGCCGACGGCGAGAGCGCCCCCGGCGGCCCCGGCTGGGTGGGCGCGCACGAGCTGGCGGCGGGCGGCGAGGCGCTGGACACGTTCCTCGCCTTCGACGCCGAACAGGTGCGGCGGGACTACGGCCAGGAGGGCCGCCCCGACGTGATCGCCAGCTTCGGGCTGCACCGGTACGCCTGGCCGGCCTGCCTGCTGGTGACGGTGCCGTGGTTCCTGCACCGCCGGGTGCCGCGCGTCCCGGTCGAGGACGTCTCCTTCCAGCGGGCCCTGGGCCATCTGACGCTGCGGGTGCGGGAGTTCGCCTGCCTGCCCGACGATCCGGCGGCCGGGCTGCCGGGGGCCCGGGTGGTGGCCGACGAGGCGGCGCTGCGGGCCGAGGTGCTGGACGCGGTGGCCGAACACCTGGCCCCGGTCCTGGAGGGCTTCCGGCCGCGCATGCGGCGCGGAAAGCGGGCCCTGTGGGGGATGGCGACCGACGAGGTCGTCGAGGGCCTCTGGTACGTCGCCCACCTGCTGGGCGAGGAGCGGCGCGCCATGCGGGAGCTGGCGGAGCTGCTGCCGGGCACCACCGAGCCGTACGTCGGCACCGCGGGCTTCCGCGAGCTGACCGGGCCGGACGGCGCGTCGCTGCCGACCCGGGACCGGGCGAGCTGCTGCCTCTTCTACACGCTGCGCCCCGAGGACACCTGTGTGACGTGCCCGCGTACGTGCGACGAGGAGCGCGTCCGCAAGCTGACGCCCGCGCCCTGATCCACTCCGGCGCATCCACACCGCCCGGACGGGTGGCACATATTCGAACACCATGCGCACGCCACTGAAGGGCGTTCGACCAGAACGTCCATATCGACGGTCTCCTGCACCCCATTGGCGTTCTCTTGCCCCGAAACCGCCTGGGCGGGAGGGGGTTTCCGCCACGATGGCGTCCGAAACGCCCTACGTGACGCAAGGGACCGCGCATGAGACTGACCGACATATCGCTTGACTGGCTGCTTCCGGGCGCCGTGCTGCTCGTGGGGGTCATGGCGGCGGTGGCGGTGGTCGCGCGCGGAAGGCGCGCCTCTGACACAGCCTCGGCCGACGACAGCTGGGAACGCAGCGAGGAGCGGCGCAGACGCAAGGAAGCGATGTACGCCACCGCTTCGTACGTGCTGCTGTTCTGCTGCGCGGCGGTCGCCGCCGCGCTCTCCTTCCACGGGCTCGTCGGCTTCGGCGAGCAGAACCTCGGCCTCTCCGACGGCTGGGAGTACCTGGTGCCCTTCGGCCTGGACGGGGCGGCCATGTTCTGCTCGGTCCTGGCCGTCCGGGAGGCCAGCCACGGGGACGCGGCGCTCGGCTCGCGCCTCCTGGTGTGGACCTTCGCCGGGGCCGCCGCCTGGTTCAACTGGGTGCACGCACCGCGCGGCATCGACCACGCGGGTGCCCCGCACTTCTTCGCGGGCATGTCGCTCTCGGCCGCCGTGCTGTTCGACCGTGCGCTGAAGCAGACCCGCCGGGCCGCGCTGCGCGAGCAGGGCCTCGTGCCCCGTCCGCTGCCGCAGATCCGGATCGTGCGCTGGCTGCGCGCGCCCCGGGAGACCTTCGGCGCCTGGTCGCTGATGCTCCTCGAGGGCGTACGCACGCTGGACGAGGCGGTGGACGAGGTACGCGAGGACCGCAGGGAGAAAGAGCAGAACCGTCTCCGCAGAAGGGACCAGGAGAAGCTGGACCGGGCGCACATCAAGGCCCTGAACCGGCAGAACCGGGCCTGGGGCCGGCTCGGACGGGGCGGCTCCCCGGTCGAGGTGGCCGCACTCGCCCCGGCGACGGGCTCCGCGCAGTCCGTCGCGGAGCCCGCCATATCCGAGCCGGGTCAGCTGCCCCTGCGACCCCGGCCATCCCTGCAAGCCGTGAACCGCTCGAACTCGGCGAGCGTCCCTGAACTGGGCGCGAGCGAACCGGCCGCGGTCGATCCGGCCGCCGAGGACGACACCCAGGCCCTGCCCCGGCTCGATTCGCTGGAGCAGAAACTCAAGGACCTGGAGCAGCAGTTCGGCTGACACGGGACGGTGGACGCCGGCGAACGGCCCTGACGGTCCGGAAGGACCGTCAGGGCCGTTCGCCGTCCAGTTCGAACCACACGACCTTGCCCAGCGCGCGGGGGCTGACCCCCCAGGAGTCGGCCAGGCTCTCCACCAGGACGAGTCCCCGGCCGTGCGTACCGTCGTCGGCGGGCGGTACGTGCGGCTCGGAGGCCATGCCGGGGACGAAGTCCCGCACCTCCACGCGCAGGCGGCGGGGCGCGACGCTCACGGCGACGACCGCGCCCTCGTCCGTGTGCACCAGGGCGTTGGTCACCAGCTCGCTGAGCAGCAGCTCGGCGACCTGCGCCGGCTCCTCCTTCCACCGGTAGCGCAGTAACTCCCGCACCGCTCCCCGGACTTCTCCCACGGCAGCCAGATCGGCCCGGTCCACCCTGCGATGCATCCGGGTCTCTTCGTGACGCTCCATCGTTTCCCCCGCCCACACGGTCATCCGCCCCCTGTCTCGAAGGTGCTCACGCAATGCATGCCCCGCCTACCGGCTGTCACGCTTGCGGAGTGCTTCGGACCGAGCCGAATCGTGCGGGGTTCAGGCGCGTTTGTAGGAGTACTTCATCCCGCTGACGTCGTGCTGGATGCCGCTGCCGTTGGTGACGAAGTAGGTCGCGCCCGTCGTGGTGTAGCAGTAACCGGGGTTCGGGCCGACGAGCTTGAGGGTGCCCACGTTGAGCCGGGTGCTGGTGCTGGACGTCACCTTGGCCTCGTAGGGGCAGTTGTTGTACACGTAGTCGCTGAGGCGCACCACACCGTTCTTGGAGATGGTGATGGTGCCGGGCCGGCCCGGGTTGTACACCTCCGCGTACTTCCAGGTGCCGACGAACGCCGCCGGGACCGTGCCGCTGTCGCTGTCCGAGCCGCCGGTGGAGCCTCCCGTCGTGCTGGTGGAGCCGCCCCCGCCGGACGTGCTGGTGGAGCCGCCCGAGCTGCTGCCGCCCGAACCGCCGCCGCTGCCGGTCGTGGTGGAGGAGCCGCCCCCGGTGGAGGACGAACCGCCTCCCGTGGAGGACGTGCCACCGCCGCCCGTGTCCCCGCCGCCCCGGCCGTCCTGACCGTCCTTGCCGGGCTCCCCGTCCTTCCCGTCCGCCCCGTCCTTGCCTGCGTCCGCCTTCTTCCTGCTCTTGCTCGGTGACGCCTTCGGGCTCCTGCTGCCGGTGGGCGACGCGCTGCCCGCCGCCGAGGGTTCCGGTGCGGCGGTCGGGCCCGTCGACGTGGCGGCCGGGGGCGCCGCGTGCACATCGCCGTCGTGGCTGAACGGCTGGAGGACGGCCAGCGTGCCGCCGCCCCCGCCGATCACGATCACCAACGGGATCGCGACCATCCAGCGCCGCTTCTCCCGCTTCGGCTTCTCCACCGTCTTCCCGCCCCCCGCCGGCGCCGCCGCCTCGGGCGCCGCCCGGAGGTCCACCGTGGCGCGGTCGCCCTCCTGCCGCAGCGGCTCCGCCTCCGCGTCGAGCAACTGCGCCGACTGGCGGGCCAGGTGGCTCACGACGGCGGCGGGCAGCCATGAGGGGGCGACCGGTCCCGCCTCACGCCCCGGCTCGGCCAGCAGCTCGTCCACGGAGGGCCGGTCCTCGATCGGCTTGACCAGCAGCCGGGCGATCAGCGCCTTGAGATCCGGGTCCCGGACCCGCTTGAGCTCCGGCTCGGCCTCGGCGATCCGGTACATGATCGCGTGCTGGTTGCTCGCCCCGTGCCCGAAGGGGAGCGTCCCGGTCGCCGCGTATGTGAGGACGCAGCCGAGGGTGAAGACGTCGCTCTTCGGTACCGCGCTCTCCCCGTGCACCTGCTCCGGGGCCATGAACCCGGGCGTGCCGATCATCATGTTGGTACTGGTGAGCAGGGACTCGACGGCGGTCCCGACGGCACGGGCGATCCCGAAGTCGATGACCTTGGGCCCCTCCATCGTGAGCATCACGTTGGACGGCTTGAGGTCCCGGTGGACGATGCCCGCCTCGTGGATGTCCTTCAGCGCGTGCAGAAGCCCCGTGGCGAGGGCCTGCACCGAGGCGGCGGGCAGCGCGCCGTGCCCCCGCACGACCTGTTCCAGGGAGAGCCCGGGCACGTAACCCGTGGCCACCCAGGGGAATTCGGCGTCCGGTGCCGCGTCCAGGACGGGTGCGGTCCAACGCTCGCCGACGCGCCGTGCCGCCTCGACCTCGCGCCGGAAGCGGCCCCTGAACTGCGGGTCGGCGACGTGTTCCGGGTGCACCACCTTGACCGCGACGGTACGGCCGCCGTCGGCCCGCGCCAGATAGACCCGGCCCATGCCTCCCGCGCCGAGCCGCCCCAGCAGCAGGTAGGGCCCGATGCGCGCCGGGTCCGTCGGTGTCAGCGGCTTGATGCCTCCGTCGAGGTAGTCCTCGTCGCCCGCGTGGTCGTCGTTGTTCACACCGGTCTCCTGAAATCCCCATGTACGGCCGCGACTTGGCGCGACAAACGTTCAGTGTGAAGCAAAGTGGGCACCGATTGGAACAACTTCCGGAAACAGTTCCGGAATCTTCTTCTACGCTGTCCCCGGAGGCACCATGAGGAGCCAGAGATTCCGGAAGCAGGGGCCGCGTCGATGAGTCCGAAGCAACAACGCGGGGAGGCCACGGCCGCCCAGGTGCTCGACACCGCCCTGGAGCTGTACACGGCCCGGGGCGAGGCCGGCCTCACGCTCCACGCCATCACCTCGGCCAGCGGCGTGAGCGCGGGCAGTATCTACCACCACTTCGGCAGCCTGCAAGGCGTGGTCCTCGCCCTCGCGCAGTCCTGGCTGGGCCGCCTCCTCGGCGAGGTGGCCGGGGCGCTGGAACAGGTCGCGGACGCACGCGGCGGGGTGCACGCACTGACGGAGACGTACCTCCGCTTCGTCCAGGCGCATCCGGACGCGGCCCGGCTGATGCACTCCGTCACCGCCGACCGCGAGGCCGTCACGAACGCGCGGCAGCTGCGCGGCGCCCAGGAGGCCCGGATCGCACCGCTCGCCGCCTGGCTGCACGCCCACCGGGAGTCGGGCGAACTGGCGGCGCTGCCGCTGCCGGTGCTCGAATCACTGATCCTGGGTCCGGTGACGAGCATCGCGCGGCGCTGGCTCGCGATGGGCGACGTCGACATCGAGGAGGCCGTCCGCACGGTCCCGTATCACATCTGGCGCTCCGTCAGCCCGTGAGCCGCACGCGGACTTCCGTTCGACCGCCGCACGACCGTGGTACTCCCGGGCCCCCGGGGGCGGGGGTGTGTTCCCTCTCCACGGTTAACTCTCCAAGAATTCACCCGGGTTGGCGTTGACGCGCCGCTGTCTACGCGCGTCATCATGGAGCATGCGAATCCCCCCACGGATCACCACGCTCGGCGGCGCTGCCGCCCTTCTGTCCGCTCTCCTCGTCGGCGGCCCGGTCGCGGCCGGCGCTTCGGCCACGACCACGTCGGTCGGCAGCGTCTGCTACTCGGACCTGCCGTCCCAGGCCCACGACACCCTGGACCTCATCGACGCCGGCGGGCCGTTCCCGTACGACCAGGACGGCACCGTCTTCCAGAACCGCGAGGGCGTGCTGCCCGCGCGGGACACCGGCTACTACCACGAGTACACCGTCATCACCCCCGGCTCCCCGACGCGGGGCGCGCGGCGCATCGTCACGGGCGAGGAGATCCGGGAGGACTACTACACCGCCGACCACTACGAGACGTTCGACCTGGTGGACCACGACTGCTGATCCGCGCCCGTAGGGTTGGCCCCATGACCGTGACCTATGTGATCGAGGGTGCCCGGATCACCGGCCTGGACAGCTTCTGGACCGTGGTCGGTGAAGCCGTGAACGGGCCGGGTGGTTACTTCGGTCGCAACCTCGACGCCTTCGCGGACTGCCTGAGCGGCGGGATGGGCGCGCCGGACGACGGTGACTTCGTCTTCGAGTGGCGCGACCATGCCTTGTCCGCGCGGGCGTTGGGTCACGCGGAGACCGCCCGCCGGCTGGAGCGGATGGCCGCCCGCGCCCATGAGAGCAACCGGAGCCGCCTGCGCGAGGCGTGTGCGCAGGCGGCTGCGGGGCGCGGTCCGACCCTCTTCGACCGGCTGGTGGAGATCATCCGGGACCGGGCGGGGCCGGACGCGCTGCGGTTGCTCTGAGGACGTACCGGTCAGTAGCTCGTCGCCACGCTCACCTGCCCGAAGTCCCGCACGCCGTACAGGCTGACGTAGTGCGCCCCGGCGGCCGGGTGGTCGACCGTGAGGGTGTGCGCGTTGCCGCTGCCGGTGGCCTTGGCGGTGTACGAGCCGGTGGTCGCCCAGCCGGTGGAGCTGTAGTAGAGGTCGGCGTCGCCGGTGCCGCCGCCGGTGGTGACGGTCAGCCGGTCGGTGCCCTCGGGTATGTACAGGTACAGGTAGGCGTAGTCGCCCCGGGTGGCGTGTTGGCCGTCCCGGGCGCAGTCCTGGCCGAGTTCGCGGGGGTCGGTGCCGGTGCACTGGGCCGTGGGCTCGGTCGGCGGGTCGGTGAGGGCGCCGCAGTCGCCCGCCGCGCACGCCGTGAGCCAGGCGGTCCAGTCCGTCTCGTACCTGCTGCCGATGGTGGCGGTGAGCAGGGTGCGGGCGCCGCTCCAGTCACCGGCGCGGTACAGGCCGAGGAGCTTGTCCAGGTCGGCGCGGTGCGACTGCAGCATGTAGCGGACGGCCAGGTAGCCCCAGTTGTAGACGCGGGTCTGGTCGGCGTTCTCGTAGGTGGTGTCGAACAGCGTGCGCAGCGTGTAGGTGTGCGCGCCGGCCCGGCTGACGGCGTCGTCGTAGGTGATGCCGCGGTACGAGTAGGAGACGTACTCCGCGAAGCCCTCGATCCACCACACGGTCGGGGTGGAGACACCGGCGGCGAAGTCGCCCGCCATGTCGAACCGGCCGTCGAGGTAGTGGGTGTACTCGTGGTTGAGGTTCCAGATCTGGAAGTCGGGCCGGACCCACTCGGCCTCGTAGGCGATGAACCGCGGCTGGTTGCCGGCCGCCGAGGGGTCGCCCTCCAGGTACATCCCGCCGTTGTCGGTGTCGATGCCGTAGATGGCGCCGGCGTAGGTCTGGTAGTCGGTGCTCGAATCGAAGACGACGACCTCGATGGTGGTGTTGCGGTCACCCGCGACGGGCCCGCTGTCCCTGGCGATCCGGTGGAAGTAGGCGTCCTGGCCGCGCAGGCTGGCGCACGCCTCGGTCAGGTCGTCCGAGGACATCTGCTGGGCGAGGATGCGGATGCTGTCGCTACAGGTGTACGAGGTCGGCAGGACGGCGCTCCTGAGGCGGGCGGCCAGGTCGCAGGTGCCGTACGCGGAGCAGGCGGCGCTGTCGTAGTAGTCGGCCATCTCGGCCAGGCCGACCCAGAGCGGCGCGGTCCGCCCGGTGAGCGAGGAGCGGCCGAGGAGGTCGATGACCAGCGGCTTCGCCCGGGGCCTGAGCGTGTCCTCCTGGAGGAAGCGGGCCAGCTCGCGGCCCGCGTTGGAGGTCAGGTAGGACTGGTCGGTGCCCAGCAGGTCCAGGTGGTCGCGGGCGAAGCCGGCGAGCGCGTCGAGCAGGCTCGGGTCGGCCTCGACGGCGCCGACGAACGCGGGCAGCTGGTGGCCCCGGAAGGTCACCGTGAAGACGTTGTTGACCGCGTTGAGCATGTACCAGGAGCTGTTGTACGTGGAGTCGTAGCCGGCCAGCAGGCGCTTGACGACGGACAGGTAGCGGGCGTTCTGCTCGGCGCTGTCGATGAGGACGACGGCCTCGGCCAGGGTCTCGCCGTTGGCGTTGGTGACGTCACGGGAGTGCGCCGAGGCGAAGAAGGCGTCCAGGCCGCCCTGGATGGCGGTGCGCAGGGCGGTGCCGTACGAGCCGACGGTGCCGGGGTCGTAGTACTGCACGTAGTACCCGGCGCGCAGGTAGAGCACCAGTTGGGGCATGCCGGTGCTGCTGTCGCCGGGGTAGGCGGCCGATCCGTCGCGCAGGGCGTTGGCGACGGTGACCATCTGGGCCTCGCGGAAGGCGAGGCGGCCGTCATCGCCCTTGACGGAGAACAGGGTGTTGACGCAGTCGGTGGTGGACGCCTTGATCTGCTGGACGAGGGCGCTGCCGGTGCGGCTGGTGAAGTCGGCGACGGAGCAGGCCGCCGCCCGGGCGGCCCGTGCGCGGGCCTTCGCCTTCATCGAGGGGGCCGGGTGGCTCGGCTCGGTGGCGCGCGGGTCGTCGTAGTCGCGCCGCAGCGCGTCCTTGGACGCGCTGAGCGGGGCCCGGTCGGCGGGGCTCTCTGCCGCTTCGCCCAGGTGGGCCGGGTCCGGTGCGGGTGCGGTGGCGGCCTGTGCGGCGGGACCGCCCGGCTCCGGCGCGGCGGGACCGGCGGCCCGGTGTGCGGCGGCGCTCGCGGCGGCCGGGGCGGAGGGCCGGGGCTCGGCGGCCGGGGCCGGGGCGGCGAGCATGCCGATGCCCAGGCAGGCCGCCAGGGCCGCGGTGGTGAGTCCGGTGACTCTCTGTCGGGCCGTTCGTTTCTTCACGTGCCGCCTCCCAGCGGTGTGGTGGCCGCGCGCCGTTGCGCGGCCGTGGGGGATGGCGCGGTGAGGCCGGACGGGGACGGCGGGCGACCTTGAACGGTCAGCGAAGTGACATGGACACGACCTCAGCGCGGCCGTCAGTACAATGGCACATGTCACATGTCTTTAGGAAGCGGCCGTGACGACATTCCTGGGCGCGTCAACGCCGTTGGTAGCGCGGGAGCTTGCGGCGCTACGCGCGGCCCGCCGGGGCGCCCCGGCGGCCGTCGGCCCACAGCGAGCGGACGTGCGACATGTGGCCGAGCATGCAGGACTCCGCGCCCTCGGCGTCCCCGGCGACCACCAGGTCGAGCAGTTCGATGTGCTCCTCGGCCGACGCGGCCAGCTGCCCGGACTCGGAGAGCCGGTTCAGCCCGAAGAGCCGGGAGCGCTTGCGGAGTTCGCCGACCTCCTCGACCAGCCGCCGGTTGCCGGCCAGCCCGAGCAGGGCGAGGTGGAAGCGCCGGTCCGCCTCCAGGTATCCGAGGATGTCGTGCCGCCGGGCGGCCTCGACGATCTCCTCGGCGACCGGCCGCAGCGCCTCCAGCTCGTGCGTCAGGCCCATGCGCGCGATCCGGCCGACGGTGGGCACCTCGATCATCGCGCGCAGTTCGGTGTAGTCGTCCAGGTCCTGGTCGGTCAGCTCGGTGATCCGGAAGCCCTTGTTGCGGACGGCTTCGACCTGGCCCTCGCGGACCAGGTCGAGCATCGCCTCACGGACGGGGGTGGCCGAGACGCCGAACTGGGCGGCCAGCGCGGGCGCCGAGTAGACCGTGCCGGGACGCAGCTCGCCGGAGACGAGGGCCGCCCGCAGCGCGTGCGCCACCTGGTCGCGTAGGTGCTCCTGAGCCGAGAGGGCGTTGAGCGACGTCAGGCGGGCCATGTCTGTTCCTCCAGCACCGTGCGGAGGGCCAGAATACAATGTGACGTTGGACCTGGACCCGGTGCGGACTCACAGCAGGAAGCCCTCCGGGAAGGGGTCCTCCGGGTCCAGGAAGTACTGCGCGGTCCCGGTGATCCAGGCCCGCCCGGTGACCGTCGGGACGACGGCGGGCAGCCCGCCCACCGAGGTCTCGCCGACCAGCCGGCCGGTGAACCGGGTGCCGATGAAGGACTCGTTGACGAAGTCCCGGTCCAGCGGGAGTTCGCCCCGGGCGTGCAGCTGGGCCATGCGCGCGGAGGTGCCCGTGCCGCAAGGCGAGCGGTCGAACCAGCCGGGGTGGATGGCCATCGCGTGCCGCGAGTGCGCCGCGTCGGAGCCGGGCGCGATCAGCTGGACGTGCTTGAGCCCGTGGATGGCCGGGTCCACCGGATGGACCGGCCGGTCGGCCGCGTTGACCGCCTCCATCAACGCCAGCCCGGCCGTGAGCAGTTCGTCCTTGCGTGCCCGGTCGAACGGCAGGCCAAGGTCCTCCAGCCGCACCATGGCGTAGAAGTTGCCGCCGTAGGCAAGGTCGTACGGCACCTCGCCGAACCCGGGCACCTTCGCGGTGCGGCCCAGCCCCGCGCTGAAGGCCGGGACATTGGTGAGGGTGACGGAGGTGGCGGCCCCGCCCTCGACTCGGACGTCCACGGTGACGAGCCCGGCCGGGGTGTCGAGCCGGACGGTGGTGACCGGTTCGGTGACCGGGACCATGCCGGTCTCCACCAGCACGGTCGCCACCCCGATCGTGCCGTGCCCGCACATCGGCAGGCACCCGGAGACCTCCATGAACAGCACCCCGAAGTCGGCGTCGGGCCGGGCCGGCGGCTGGAGGACGGCCCCGCTCATCGCGGAGTGGCCGCGCGGCTCGTACATCAGCAGGGTGCGCACCGCGTCCCGGTGCGCCATGAAGTACGCGCGGCGCTCGGCCATGGTGGCGCCGGGGAGCGTGCCGATCCCACCGGTGATCACCCGGGTCGGCATGCCCTCGGTGTGCGAGTCGACGGCGTGGAAGACGTGGCGGCTGCGCATCGTCCCTCCCCCTCTCAGTCCAGGCCCTCGGCGAGTGCCTTCTCCGTCGCGGCGCGTACGGCGGCCAGGGCGTCGGCGTCCAGCGGCAGGCGGGGCGGCCGGGTGGGCCCGCCGTGCCGGCCGACGATGTCCATGGACGCCTTGATGGCCTGGACGAACTCCGGTTTCGAGTCCCACCGCAGCAGCGGGTGCAGCCGCCGGTAGAGCGGCAGGGCCCGCTCCAGGTCTCCCGAGACCGCCGCCCGGTACAGCTCGACACAGCCGCCCGGAAGCATGTTGGGGCAGCCGGCGATCCAGCCGACGGCCCCGGCCAGGGCGAGTTCGAGCAGCACGTCGTCGGCGCCCACGAGCAGGTCGAGACCGGGCGCCTCCTCCGCGATCTCGTACGCCCTGCGGACGTCGCCGCTGAACTCCTTGACGGCGACGACCGACCCCTCCGCGTGGAGCTGTCCGAGCAGCCGGGGCGTCAGATCCACCTTGGTGTCGTACGGGTTGTTGTACGCGACGACCGGCAGCCCGGCCGCCGCGACCTCGGCGTAGTGCGCGCGGACGGCCGCGTCCTCGCACGGATAGCCGTTGGGCGGCAGCAGCAGGACGCACCCGGCCCCGGCCTCGGCGGCCTCCTCGGCCCGGCGGCGGGACTGCGCGCTGTCGTACGAGGAGACGCCGGGCATCACCCTGGCCCCGTCCCCGGCCGCCTCGACGGCGACCCGCACGACCTCCCGGCGCTCCCGGTCGCTGAGGGTCTGGTACTCCCCCAGCGAGCCGTTGGGCACCACACCGTCGCACCCCGCGTCGAGGAGGTCCCGGACGTGGGCGGCGTACGCGTCGAAGTCGACGGTCCGGTCCTCGCGCAGGGTGAGCGGCGTGGCGACCATGACGCCCCGCCAGGGGGCACCGGCGCGGGTGGGCTCGGCTGTCATACGGGCTCCTTCGGAGTGGGTGTACGGGTACGCGGGTGCTCGCCGGACCGGGCGGGCGCGGTGGTGCGCGGGTGGGGCGCGGATGCCCGGAACGGGCGCGGGTGGTGTGCGGGTTCACCCCCCGTCGGGCCGGGTGTCGGCGCGGGCGAGCGTGGCGAGCGGAAGCGGGCAGGCGAGGGGACGGCGGTCGGGAGCGGCGTCGGCGGTGGCACCGGCGCCGGGCGGGCCGGCCAGGGCCCGGACGGCGAAGCCGCAGGTGCGGCCCTGGCACCAGCCCATGCCCGCCCGGGTGAGCAGCTTGGCGGTGCGGCCGTCGCCCGCGCCCAGCTCGGCGACGGCGGTCCGGACCGTTCCTGCGGTGACCTCCTCGCACCGGCAGACCTCGGTGTCCGGGGCGAGCCAGGCGGTCCACCCCGGCCCCGGCCGGTGCACGGCCCCCATCAGCGCGGCGAACCCGCGCATCCGGTGCCGGCTGCGCCGCAGCGCCGCCGCGCGGGGCCGCGGCCGGCCGCCCCGGGCGTCGGCGGCCACCGAGAGGGCGGCCAACTCCCCTTCGGCCAGCGCCAGTCGGACCCCACCGATGCCCCCGGTCTCGCCGGCGGCCCAGACTCCGGGCACGGTGGTACGCAGCTGCTCGTCCACTTCCAGGACCGCCGAGCCGTCCGTGCCGGTGCGGACGGCGCAGCCGAGGCCGAGGGCGAGGTCCAGTTGCGGTACGAGGCCGTGGCCGACGGCGAGCGCGTCGCAGTCGATGCGCCGCCCGGTCCCCGGCACGGGGCGCCAGGCGCGGTCGAGCCGGCTGACGGTGACCCCTTCCACCCGCTCGGTGCCGTGGACGGCGGTGACGGCCCGGTGCGTGAGCATCCGCACCCCGTGCCGGGCCAGGCCCGCACGGTGGCGGACGCCCTCCGCGAGCCGGCCGGGGTTCGCGGCGAGGACGCGGGGGGCGTGGGCGTACGCCCGGTAGCCGGCGGCCTCGACCAGTGCGGGCACCCGGGCCCCGGCCTCGGCCAGGGAGAGGGCGACGGCCTGGAGCAGCGGACCGCTCCCGGCGACGACGACCCGCCGCCCCGGCAGGACGAGCCCCGATTTCAGCATGGCCTGTGCCCCGGCCGCACCGACGACGCCGGGCAGGGTCCAGCCGGGGAAGGGGAGTTGGCGTTCGACGGCGCCAGTCGCGAGCACGAGACGGCGGGCGCGCGGGGCGGCCCCGTCCCCGCCGTCGGGGCCGGTGACCGTGTGCAGGGTCCAGTCCTCGCCGGTCCGCGTCACCGCCCACACCTGGTGGCCGGCGAGATGGCGCACCCGCCCGGTGGCGCGGTGCCGGTCGAGGCGGGCGGTGAGCGCGGTGAACGTGTCCCAGCCGTGGTGCAGGGCCTCGGGGCGGGTGGCGCCGAGGCCGGGGGCGGGTGCGCGGTAGTACTGGCCGCCGGGGGCGTCGGCGGCGTCGATGAGCAGCACGTCGAGCCCGGCGTCTGCGGCGGTGACGGCGGCGGCGAGCCCGGCCGGGCCCGCGCCCACCACGGCGACCTCGGCGCGGTCAGGGGCGGGGTGCGGCATGTCCGTTCCCTTCCTGGGTGGTGACGGCGTCGCCGGGGCGGGCGGGCAGCAGGCAGGCCCGCAGGTTCGGGCGGCCGTTGACGGTGGCCAGGCACTCGAAGCAGGAGCCGATCCCGCAGAACGCGCCCCGGGGCCGCCCGCCGACCCGGGTGGTACGCCAGCTGAGGACGGAGGCGGCCCACAGCACGGCCGCGATGCTCTGCCCCGGCAGGGCGGGCACCGGACGCCCGTCGAAGGTGATCTCGAACCCGGCCCCGGGCTCGGCACCGGCAAGCCCGGCCGGGGTGCGGGCGGGGTCACGTCGGCGTGCTCGTCTCACCGGTGCTCCTGTCTCGTGGATCGGGCGATGCGGGAGGGAGGGCGTGCGATGCGGGGAGGGAGGGGGGACGGCGAGGGCACGGGGAGGAGGCGGCTCACCCGCCCCCGGCGTCCGCCCCGAAACGGTCCGCCCCGAAGCGGTCCGGCCGGAACGGTTCGGCGTCCAAGGGCGGTTCCTCTCCCCGGATCGCCGCCGTCACCAGGGCCGCCGTCGCCGGGGCGAGGCCGATGCCGGCGCCCTCGTGGCCGCAGGCGTGGAAGAGCCCGGGGACCCGGCGGTCGGGGCCGATGGCGGGGAGGTGGTCGGGCAGGTACGGGCGGAAGCCGTGGTAGGCGCGGAGCACCCGGACGGTGGTGAGGACCGGGAAGAGCGCGGCGGCCGCGTCCGCCAGCCTGCTGAGCACCGGCACGGACAGGGTGCGGTCGAAGCCGACCCGTTCGCGGCTGGCGCCGATGAGGACGGGTCCCGCGGGGGTGCCCTCCACGACCGGTGACGTCTGGAGGGCGGCCGACGCGCTGGACACATCGGCCACGTACTCGGCTGCGTACACCTTGTGCCGGATCAGCGGCGGCAACGGCTCGGTCACCAGGACGAACCCGCGCCGGGGCAGGACGGGCAGTTCCACCCCGGCCAGCGCGGCGAACTCCCCGCCGCGTACGCCCGTGGCGTTGACCACGGCCGGGGCGAGCAGGTCACCGGCCCCGGTCCGCACGCCGCGCACCGCGCCCGTGGGGCCGGTGAGCACGGCGGTGACCGGGCGGCCGGTGTGCAGGGCCGCCCCGGCGTCGCGGGCGGCGCGGATCAGATGGGCGGCGGCGAGGGCGGGCTGGACCTGGGCGTCCTCCGGGTAGAGGACGCCGCCCGCGAGGCCGGGGGCCAGGTGCGGTTCCAGTTCGGGCAGTTCGTGCGGGGCGACGGCCGTGGTGCGCACCCCTGCCCCGGCCTGTCCGGCGGCGGTCGCGGTGAGCGTGGCGAGGGACCGCTCGTTCGCCGCGACGACCAGGCCGCCCTTCTGCTCGTACTCGACCGCCGCGGGCAGCACCTCGGACAGCTCGCGCCAGAGGGCGGCGGAGAGCCGGGCGAGGGCGAGTTCGGGTCCGGGCGGCTTGTCGGAGACCAGGAGGTTCCCCTCCCCCGCCCCCGTGGTGCCGCCGGCGACCGGTCCGCCGTCCACCACCGCGACCGAGAGGCCGGACCGGGTGGCGTAGTACGCGCAGGCGGCGCCGACGACACCGGCTCCGACGACGACAACATCCAGAGGCTGTCTCGTGAACACGGCA
Organism: Streptomyces sp. NPDC057249; assembly: GCF_042669245.1. Lineage (NCBI taxonomy): Bacteria > Bacillati > Actinomycetota > Actinomycetes > Kitasatosporales > Streptomycetaceae > Streptomyces > Streptomyces sp. NPDC057249. Next base: position 160,119 of record NZ_JBHUXS010000002.1, read on the forward strand.
GTAATATGTCACATGGTTCTGAGGGTGCCAAGGGCTCGTCGCACGACCCTTCCTGACACCTGGTCAGCTCATGGGCGGGGCACGTTGCGGAGGTTGGAGCGGGCCATCTGGAGCATCCGGCCCACTCCGCCGTCGAGCACGATCTTGCTGGCGGACAGGGCGAAGCCGGTGACCATGTCCGCGCTGATCTTCGGCGGGATGGAGAGCGCGTTGGGGTCGGTGACGACGTCGACCAGCGCCGGGCCGTTGTGCCGGAAGGCGTCCCGGAGGGCGCTGTGCAGCTCCTTGGGCTTCTCGACGCGGACGCCGTAGGCCCCCGCCGCGCGCGCGACGGCCGCGAAGTCCGGGTTCTGGTTGGTCGTCCCGAACGACGGCAGGCCGCCGACCAGCATCTCCAGCTCAACCATGCCCAGCGAGGAGTTGTTGAAGAGGACCACCTTCACCGGCAGGTTGTACTGGACGAGGGTCAGGAAGTCACCCATGAGCATGCTGAATCCGCCGTCGCCCGACATCGAGACGACCTGCCGGTTCCGGTCGGTGAACTGGGCGCCGATGGCCTGCGGCAGCGCGTTGGCCATCGAACCGTGGCTGAACGACCCGATGACCCGCCGCTTGCCGTTGGGCGTCAGATAGCGGGCCGCCCAGACGTTGCACATACCGGTGTCCACGGTGAACACGGCGTCCTCGTCGGCGAGTTCGTCCAGCACCGAGGCCACGTACTCGGGATGGATCGGGACGTGCTTGTCGACCTTGCGGGTGTACGCCTTGACCACGCCCTCCAGGGCGTCGGCGTGCTTCTTGAGCATCCGGTCGAGGAACTTGCGGTCGTTCTTCACCTTCACCCGGGGCGTCAGACAGCGCAGCGTCTCGCGGACGTCGCCCCAGACGGCCAGGTCCAGCTTGGTGCGCCGGCCGAGGTGTTCCGGCCGCACGTCGACCTGCACGATCTTCACGTCGTCGGGCAGGAAGGCGTTGTACGGGAAGTCGGTGCCGAGCAGGATCAGCAGGTCGCACTCGTGGGTGGCCTCGTAGGCGGCGCCGTAGCCGAGCAGCCCGCTCATGCCGACGTCGTACGGGTTGTCGTACTGAATCCACTCCTTGCCGCGCAGGGCGTGCCCCACCGGGGACTTGATCCGCTCGGCGAACTCCATGACCTCGGCGTGCGCGCCCGCCGTGCCGCTGCCGCAGAACAGCGTCACCCGTTTGGCCTCGTCCACCATCCGGCACAGCTTCTCGATCTCGCCGTCACCCGGCCGCACGGTGGGGCGCGAGGTGACCAGGGCGTGTTCGGCGGACCGCTCCGGGGCGGGCTGCCCGGCGACGTCGCCGGGCATGGTCACGACGCTGACCCCGCCCTGGCCGACCGCGTGCTGGATGGCGGTCTGGAGCAGCCGGGGCATCTGCTGCGGGTTGGAGATCATCTCGTTGTAGTGGCTGCACTCCTGGAAGAGCAGCTCGGGGTGGGTCGCCTGGAAGTAGTTGAGGCCGATCTCGCTCGACGGGATGTGCGAGGCCAGTGCCAGCACGGGGGCCATCGAGCGGTGGGCGTCGTACAGGCCGTTGATGAGGTGCAGGTTGCCGGGCCCGCACGATCCGGCGCAGGCCGCCAGGTCCCCGGTGATCTGAGCCTCCGCGCCGGCCGCGAACGCCGCCGTCTCCTCGTGCCTGACCTGGATCCACTCGATGTCCGCGTGCCGCCGGACGGCGTCGACCACCGGGTTGAGGCTGTCCCCGACGACCCCGTACAGGCGTTTGACGCCCGCTCGGGCGAGGATGTCGACGAACTGCTCCGACACGTTCTGCTTGGCCATGGGTGACGCACTCCCTCTGCCTGTGCTCCGTGCACGTCCGGCTGTCCGGGACGCGGGGCGCCAAACCCCGGCCCGGACGGTGTCCGGAATCCATCAACCCATGGCGTGCGCGGTTACGCCTCCCAGACGCCGACCGCCGTCCGGTCGTCCGCGTACCCCTTCACCCGGACCTGGGCGTCCGCGAGGAACGCCCCGAGACCCGGCGCCTCCACGGGCGACCAACGGGTGGCGAGCTCGGCGGCCAGCTCCGGTTCGCCGCGCAGCGGATCGGCGAGGCCCGCCCCGCACAGCAGCAGGGTGTCCCCCGGCCGGGCGACGGAGGCGCGGAAGCGGAACGGTTCGGCAGGGGGCGGGAGCGGGTCCTCGACGAACGGGGCGGGGCCGGTGGCGATACCGAGGTCCATGGTCAGCCGGTCGCCCTCGGGCCCGCTCTCCGGCGGGTTCTCCGGCGCGGAGGAGCCGAAGCCGACCACGGGTTCCCCGCTCAGCGCGGCGGGCGGCGGCAGCGCCGGCTCCAGGTCGTGCCAGCTGCCGTCGCGCAGCCGGAAGAGGCCCCCGGCGCCGATGCCGAAGAAGACCCGGGTGCGGCATTCGGGGTCGGCGGACAGCAGCAGGCAGCGCAGGCTCGCGGTGTACGCGTCCGGTTCCACCCCCAGCTCGGCGGCGCGGGCGCGCAGCTTGCCGAAGGCCCGGTCGGTGAGCCGGTGGAGCCCGGACTTGAGGTCGGCCCGGCGGCCCGCCCTTATGTCGTCGGAGAGCCGGGCGTGGCTGCGCCCGACCGGCTCGCCGATCCAGCGGCAGGCGTCCGCCGCCGCCGTGTGCGCCCCCTCCGCGCCCCGGGACGCGCCCGCGACGGCCACCAGCACCAGCGCGTTCTCCCCGCTCCCGAAACGCGCCGTCAGCAGCGCGTCCCGGCGCGGCTCGCCCCGGAACCGGGCCGAGTCACCGCGCACGGAAGCGGCACGCAGCGTGTACGTCCCGTACGTGGCACCGTCGAGCACCGTGTCCGGGACGACGCGGTCCAGTTCGTACGGATCGGTGGCGGGCAACGCCGTGGGCTCGGCGTCGTAGGTGGGCGGCCGGGCCCCGACGTGGACGGCCAGGGGCCGAGGCACGTCCGCCGGTTCCACCGGCGCCTCGCCGGCGGCGGGTTCGTCCGCCCCGGTCCGCTCGGTGACGGGCCGCCTGGGCAGTGGGGGCGCCGCGCGCCCGGCCGGCACACGCGGGTCCTCGGCGGCGGGCGGCTCGGGTTCGGGGGCCGGCGGGGGCTCGGGGGCCGGCCCGGGAAACGTGCGCGGCAGCGCGGGACCGGTCAGCGGCTCCCAGGGGGCGCGGGCCGGTGTCCGCTCGGCCGACGGCGCGCGGGCCTCCGGGGCCGGGCGCGTCGCCCCCGGAAGCGGAGCGGCCGCACCGGACCGCGTCCCCGGCGGAGCGCCGGGCACAGCGTCGGGCGATGCTTCCGCTTTACCGGACCGGCGCGCGACCACGCCCGACCCCGGGTCCGACGCCCAGGCAACCGGCGCCGGCCCCACCGGCTGCGACTCCTCCCTGGGCCCGGGTAGGTCCGGCGGCGTCCCGTACGCGGCGTCCTCCCCGGACGCCACCGTGCCGGACGCCGAGTCGAAGCGGTCGTCGAGACTGTCGGCGGCCTCGGCCGCCCCCGTGTCCGGGGCGGATTCGTCGTACAGCCTGCGCCACCAGTCGTCCTCGTGGGCCGCCGGCCTCTCCCCCTGCTGACTCATGTCCTTATTGTCGACCGCGGGGGCCGTACGAAAACGGGCATCCGGAAAATGGTCCGCCGGGCACCCCCACCCCCCACGGGAAGGACGCCCGGCGGACCGGTCCGGGTAGCGGTGCCGGCCAGGGCCGCCGGCGCCGATGTGCCGCCACATTGGCAGAGTGGCGCACGGTACGGCGATGATGTGCCGTGGCGAATTCACGCCGTGGCGACTTTTCGCCACGCGGGGTGCGCCGCGACGCGTACGCACTGGTCCGGGGAGGGGTCGGGGATGCTGGCAGCCATAGGTCTCGACGAGCGGCAGGAGTCGGCCTACCGCGCACTGGTGGCCCTGGGGGCCGCCGAGGTGTCCGACCTCTCGCACCGGCTGGGCCTTCCCGAGCAGGACACGGAACGCGCGCTGCGCCGGCTGGAACAGCACGGCCTGGCCGCCCAGTCCTCCGCCCGCACCGGCCGCTGGGTGGCGGCGCCGCCCGGGGTCGCCCTGGGGGCCCTGCTCACCCAGCAGCGCCATCAGCTGGAGCAGGCCGAGCTGGCGGCGGCACTGCTCGCCGAGGAGTACCGCGCCGACGCCGCCGAACCGGCCGTCCACGACCTGGTCGAGGTGGTCACCGGGGCGAGCGCGGTGGCCCACCGCTTCCACCAGCTCCAGCTGGGCGCGACGAGCGAAGTGTGCGCGCTGGTCACCGGGAAGCCGATCGCGGTCAGCGGCCTGGACAACGAGTCGGAGGAGGAGGCGGCCACCCGGGGGGTCTCGTTCCGGGTGGTCGTGGAGCGCGAGGTACTGGGCCTGGAGTCCGGGCTCGTGGAGCTGTCGGCGGCGCTCAGCCGCGACGAGCAGTGCCGGGTGGTCCCCCGGGTCCCGACGAAACTGGTGATCGCCGACGGGGCGCTGGCCATGGTGCCGCTGACCGGCCGGGGCGCGGAGCCCGCCGCGCTGGTCGTGCACGCGTCGGGGCTGCTGGAATCGCTGACCGGGCTCTTCGAGGCGGTGTGGCGGGAGGCCATGCCGCTGCGGCTCGGCGAGAGCGGCGCGGTGCTCGATCAGCCGGGCGGCCCGGACCCGACCGATCTGGAGATCCTGTCGCTGCTGCTGGCCGGCCTGACCGACGCGAGCGTCGCCAAGCAGCTGGACCTGGGCCTGCGGACCGTGCAGCGCCGGGTCAAGGGGCTGATGGAGCTGACCGGCGTCTCCACCCGGCTCCAGCTCGGCTGGCACGCGTACGAACGGGGCTGGGTGGCCCGCTAGCACCGCGTCACTAGCTCTCGCGGTCCGAACGGGCGGGACCGGGTGGACTCCGGCACGCTGGTCAGATGAGTGTGTGGCAGCTCGTCGCCGTCGGACTGGTGATGCTGCTCGGCCTGATCGGTGTGCTGGTGCCGGGCGTGCCGGGGCAGGCCATCGTCTGGGCCGCCGTCCTGTGGTGGGCGCTGACCGACATGACCCCGGCCGCGTGGGCCGTGCTGATCGGGTCCACGGCGCTGCTGCTGCTCAACCAGGCCCTCAAACCGCTGCTGCCGCCACGCCGGCCGCGTGAGTCGGGGGCGCCGCGCCGGACGCTGCTGCTGGGCGGGCTCGGTGCGATCGTCGGCTTCTTCGTGCTGCCCGTGGCCGGGGCGGTCGTCGGATACGTCGGGGTGATCTTCGGGGCGGAGCGGCTGCGCCTCGGCAGCCGGGGCGCGGGCTGGGCGTCGGTCCGCTCGGTGATGCGGGCGACCGGTTACTCGGTCCTGGTGGAGCTCTTCGCGTGCCTGCTGGTGACGGGCGCCTGGCTGGGCGCGCTGATCTGGGGCTGAGCCCGTCGCCGGGCCCGCCGCACACCGTACGAGCGCCAGGGGCGCCAGCCGGCCGCGCCCGGGGTGCCGTACGGGTCCACGTCCGGGTCGCCCAGTCCGCGCATCCGGATCAGCGCGGCGGTGGCCGGTCCGATGCCGGGCAGCCGGCGGAGCCCCTGCTCGGCCTCGTCGCGGTCGGCGCCCGCGTCCAGGCGTACGGTGCCGTCGGTGAGCGCGGTCGCCAGGGCCCGCAGGGCCGGGTCGCCGGCCACGTCGGCGAGCACGGCGGGCTCGGGGAAGACGTGGGTCAGCGCGCCGCACGGCACGTCCAGCGCCTTGCCGTACTCCTCGACCAGTTCCCCCGCCGCCGCGTCGCCCACCAGGGCCCGCACGGCGAACTCCTCGGCGTCGGCCGCGCCCGGCGAGCGCACACCCGGCCGGGCCGCGACGTCCGGTGCGAGCGAGGGGTCCGCGGCCAGGAGTTCGTCCACCGCGTACGGGTCGGCGTCGAGATCGAAGAGCCGGCGCAGCCGCTGGACGGCCGTGGTCAGGTCGCGCAGATCGGTGAGGTGGATGCGGGCGTCCAGCCACTTCCCGGCGGACCGCTCGTCCACGGAGGTGACGGCGGTGCCGTACGGGAGGCGCAGCGTGCGCCGGTAGGTACGGCGGCCGGGCTCCCCGGAGATCTCCTCGACGCGGGCGACCGGGCCGGCGGCGAGCAGGTCGAAGACGTCACCGGCGGCGTACGGCCCCCGGTGCGCGAGCCGGAGCGGGATGCCGGTGGTGCCGGCCCGGCGGACCGCGATGCCCAGCCCCGTACCGGCCTCGGCGCGCAGGGCGCTCGGGGTGCGGGCGTAGATCTGCCGGACGGTGTCGTTGAACTGGCGCAGGCTGCCGAACCCGGCCGCGAAGGCGATCTCGGTGACGGGCAGGGCGGTGGTCTGGAGCAGGACCCGGGCGGTGTGGGCGCGCTGGGCGCGGGCCAGGGCGACGGGTCCGGCGCCCAGTTCGGCGTTGAGCTGGCGCTGCACCTGACGGGAGCTGTAGCCGAGCCGGTGGGCGAGCCCGGGAACGCCCTCCCGGTCCACCACGCCGTCGCCGATCATCCGCATGGCGCGCCCCACGGCATCGGCGCGGACGTTCCACTCGGCGGAGCCGGGGACGGCGTCCGGGCGGCAGCGGCGGCACGCCCGGAAGCCGTGCGTCTGGGCGGCCGCCGCCGTGGGGAAGAAGCGGACGTTCTTCCGCTTGGGCGTGACGGCGGGGCAGCTCGGCCGGCAGTAGATGCCGGTCGTCTCGACGGCGAAGAAGAACTCGCCGTCGAAACGGGCGTCGCGGCTGCTGACCGCCTCGTACCTGGTCTCCTCGTCCGTCACACCGTCCAGTGTGCGCCCCGCCGGGCGCCGCCACTCGCGGTTTTCGGACGTGAACCCCGGTCGTCCCGGCTACCTGATCCGGCCGCGCTTGGCATCCATCGCGGCCCGGCCCTCGGCGCCCTTGCGCTTCCAGTCGCGCCGGATCTCGGCCCGGACGCGGGCGTCGGTCTTGGCGACGATGCGCTGGTTCTCACGCTGTAGCTTGCGGTAGCTGTCGAAGCGGCGTTCGGGCAGCGTGCCGTCCTCGATCGCTTCGCGCACCGCGCAGCCGGGCTCCGCCTCGTGGGCGCAGTCGTGGAACCGGCAGTCCTCGGCCAGCTCCTCGATCTCGGAGAAGACCTGGCCGACGCCGACGCCCGCGTCCCAGAGGCCGACCCCGCGCAGTCCGGGGGTGTCGATGAGGACTCCGCCGGAGGGCAGCACGAGCAGGTTGCGGGTGGTGGTGGTGTGCCGGCCCTTGCCGTCCACGTCACGGGCGGCCTGGACCTCCATCACGTCCTGGCCGAGCAGCGTGTTGGCGAGGGTGGACTTGCCGGCTCCGGACACCCCGAGCAGCACGCTCGTACCGCCGGAGACGATCGCCGAGAACACGTCGATGCCCTCGCCGGTGGTGGAGCTGACCGCGAGCACCTGCACACCGGGCGCGATGCGCTCGATGTCCTGGACGAGGTGGGAGAGGGTGACCGCGTCCGGGACCAGGTCGGCCTTGGTGAGGACGACGACCGGTTCGGCGGTCCGCTCACCCGCGCCGGCGGCGTCGCCGAGCAGCGCGTCACCGCCGGAGCTGGACATGGCGAGGGCCAGGAACCGCTCGATGCGGCCCAGGTCCAGCTCCACGGCCAGCGAGACGCAGATGACGATGTGGTCGACGTTGGTGGCGAGCACCTGGCCCTCGGAGCGCTTGGACGAGGTGGAGCGTACGAAGGCGGTGCGCCGCGGCAGCAGCGTACGGACGAACCGCGGGTCGCCGTCGGCGTCGACGGCCGCCCAGTCGCCTGTGCAGATGATCCGCATCGGGTCGCGCGGCACGACGAAGGCGGTGTCCGCCCAGATCGTGCCCTCGGGCGTGACGATGTCGCAGCGCCCGCGGTCGACGCGCACCACGCGTCCGGGCACCAGCCCCTGGGCTGCGTACGGGGCGAACTCGGCGGCCCGGTCGTCGTCCCAGCCGTATGCGGCGAGCGGGTGCGACGCGGTGGAGAGAGAGGAGGGGGAGGAGGAGAAGGACGGGAGAGACAAGGGAAACCCTTCACAGGGTGGCCCGGCGGTGCGCGCGAGGGCGCGAAGAGGTCAGCCGGTGGCCACGGAGGTGACATGGAGGAACTTCGGCTCGTGGGCAGCGCCCACCGCAACGACCGTCGTCAATGTCCTCACCTCCGCATGTGTCCGGGTCCGGTACCGGCGGCAGATCCGCCGTTCGTCTCGTCGTAGACCTTATCCCCCGGCGGTCCGGTGGCTCAACCGATTATCTCGCGCGGACCCGGTGGTGGCAGTCGTCCCCCGATCGGGTGATACGCATGGAGTTGGACCGGTCGCGGACGGTTAGGGTGCCGCACATGACCTCCCCCCAGACAGCCACCGGCACGTTCACCCAGGCCCAGTTGGGCACCCTCATCCTGATCGGCTGGAGCGGCGAGTTCCAGCAGAGCGGGCGCGACGCCGCCTTCCTGCTCGCCTACTCGCTGGGCGACGGATCGGACGGCCCGGCGGCCGGCGAGCACGCCATGCGGCTCGCGTTGCAGCGCAGCGGACTCACCGTCGGCGGAGCCGCGGTGCGGGCCGACGAGACGCCGGGCCTCCCCGTGAAGCTCCTCGTCCAGGCCGGCCAGGCCGTGCTGACGCTGCCCCACTTCAGCGCGCAGTACCCGGTGCCGCGCGAGTGGCTGGCGGCGGCGACCGACCAGGGCGAGGTGCACGCGATGTTCGCGACCCGCCCCTGGCCGCAGGGCGCGCCCGGGCTCCCGGTCGGCGAGGCGGAGCTGCGCGCGTTCGCCGGTGACCCGGACGTCATCGCGACCTCCGCGCACTGCGTGCTCCCGGTGCGCAGCCTCGGCTGACCCGGTCCACGGAAGAGGCCCACCACCCGGCGAGGGTGGTGGGCCTCCGTCATGCCTGCGCGCCCACGCCGCACAGGACGGACGGCGCGGGCGCGCTGCGCCATCAGTTGTTGGCGACGCCGTTCCCGGAGAGGATCGGGATGTCGTCCACCAGGTGCGACAGGGGCTCGTCGCCCTTGGCCTGGGTGGAGTTGTCGGCGCACTGCTGGTTCTGCGGGTTGGACAGGACGTTGATGTCCTGGGCCGTGATCGGCACGAGCAGGCCGATCAGCGAGCCGGCGTTCACCTTGACCGGAGCACCCACGCACAGGTCGTTCAGCGAGCCCTGGATGAGCTGCGCCTGCGGGCTGCCGTCGCCCCGGGTCGTGCTGTTCCCGTACGCGCTGGCGGCGCCGTTGCCGTTGACCGAGGTGGTGCCCCCGTCGTTGCCGATCGCCATGGCCGAGGGGGCCGCGGCGGCCGACAGGCCGACCAGGGACACGGCCACTGCCGCGCCGGCCATCATCTTCTTCATCACGCTTCACCTTTCGGAGCGTTCCGCTCTGGAACGTACTGATCAACCCCGCGCGGACGCTTCGGTTCCGCTGATCCACCCAAATGGGTTCGATCCCGCATGAGTTCGACGTCCCGGCGTCAACCCCGGCCGCCCGCCTCGCCCGAGGTGCGCGCCGGGGGCACGAGTCCGCCCGTGCGGGCGGGGCCGGGTGCCGGGGCCGGTTCGGCCCTGGCGGCCCGCCACTCGGCGAGCAGCCGGTCGTAGATCGGGGTCGCGCTTCCGGGGTGCCGGCTGTGGTGCTGGTCCATGGGGTGGCCCTACCCGTTGCGGCGGGTGACGGCTGCCCGTACTACGGCAAGCGGCCCAGCGAGCCGCCCTTTCGGGCGACCGCCGGGCCGCGTGTGGTGCGCTGCCGGTACCGTCAGTTGTTGCCGGCGCCGTTGCCCGAGAGGATCGGGATGTCGTCCAGGATGTGCGACAGGGCCTCGTCACCCTTGGCCTGGGTGGAGTTCTCGGTGCACTGCTGGTTCTGCGGCGAGGACAGGACGTTGATGTCCTGGAGCGTGATCGGCACGACGCCGATCAGCGAACCGAGGTTGGCCTTGGCCGGCAGGGCGATGCAGGGCTTGTTGAGCGAGCCCTGGATGAGCGCGAACTGCGGGCTCCAGTCACCGTGGGTGGCGGAGTTGCCGTACGCCTGCATGGCACCGTTGCCGTTGACGGTGGTGGTGCCCTGGTCGTTGCCGATGGCCATGGCCGACGGGGCGACCGCGGCGGAGACGCCGACGATCGATGCGGCGACGGCCGCCGAGGCCATCATCTTCTTGATCATGAAACTGCCCTTCTGGTTTTCTCTGGTTGCCCGCCGGTGTCGAGCGCACTGATCAACTCGGCGCGGCGGGAATGGTTGTGGCACATCACCCGAAAGGTGCGGGTCACTTCGCGAGCGGGAGGCCGCCGAGGAGCGGGGCCGCGCCCTTCGCCGCGTCGGTGGCCTGGCCGGCGACCTTGGCGACGGTGCCGTCCTCGTGCAGGCGCTCGGCGGTGCCGCTGACGGTGTCGACCACCGGCTCGACCGCCTGCGGGGCTGCCGCGACCACCTGGTTGACGCCTCCGTCGAGGCTGAAGCTGGGGGCCGTGGTGGTGGTGACGGCGAAGGCGGGGGCAGCCGTGCCGAGTGCGACCACGGAACCGGCGACGAGCGCGGCGGACTTCGCGTACTTCACTTTCGGGTTCCCTTCTCAGCGGCGGCCGTTCCGGTCGCGTCCCCGCGCCGCACGGGCCCTCTCTGGCCGTGTCCTCCGCCGCTCTTTCCCTGGTTAACGAACCGGCCTCGGCGGGGAAACTGGGCGGCCCGGAATTTCTCGCGGCACGGGTGCGGAAAAGACGGGAACGAAACGGTTTCCGGGCACGGGAAAAGCCCCGGACCGCCGCGAGCGCGGGACGGGGCCTTTCGAGCCGAGTGAACTCGGCGGGCCTGGGTCAGTCGTTGACGCAGGCGTTGCCGAAGGCCGGGTTCAGCAGGCCGATGACGTTGATGGTGTTGCCGCAGACGTTGACCGGGATGTGCACCGGAACCTGGATGGTGTTGCCGGAGATGACGCCCGGGGAGGCGACGGCCGCACCCTCGGCGCCCGAGTCGGCGAAGGCCGGGGCGGCGGCACCCATGGCCATGAGCGTACCGGCGGCGACGGCGGCGATCTTGGTGTACTTCACGTGAAACCCTTTCTTGTGCGGAGTCCGGAGCGGCCACGGCTTTCGTGCCGCACGAGCGCGGACCTGATCGCTCGTAACTCCGCCGCTTTCATTCGTAACGATTTCGGGCGGTACGCGACACTGCTCGGCGAGGAGATTGCTCCAATACCGCCCGAATGATGCAGTTCCGGTCAGCCGACCGTGTTCCCGCCCGCGAGGTGGCGGGGCGGCAGCGGGCCCGGGCCGGTCGGAGGAGGAGCGCCGACGGCCCGGGCCCGGAAGGGGGCCGGATCAGCGGTTGCCGGCGCCGTTGCCCGAGAGGACCGGGATGCCGTCCAGGATGTGCGACAGCGGCTCGTCACCCTTGGCCTGGGTGGAGTTCTCGGTGCACTGCTGGTTCTGCGGGTTGGACAGGACGTTGACGTCCTGGACCGTAATCGGGACGAGACCGATGAGCGAACCGAGGTTCGCCTTGACCGGCAGGCCGACGCAGGGCTTGTTCAGCGAGCCCTGGACCAGGTCGAACTGCGGGCTGCCGTCGCCGCGCGTCTCGGCGTTCCCGAACACCTGCGAGGCACCGTTGCCGTTGACCGAGGTCGTGCCACCGTCGTTGCCGATGGCCATCGCCTGCGCGGCGCCGAGACCGAGGATGGAGGCGGCGACGGCACCCGTAGCCAGGACCTTCTTGATCACGATGAACCCTTCTCGTACTGGACGCCCCGTAGCCGGAGCGCCCTGAACAACTGCCGGGCCGACGTTTGGTTATCACCATTCACTCGAATGCCCGGAAGACACGGACGTCCGTACGAAAGTGATCGAGTAATACTGTCGGAAATCGAGAGACGAAACGTTCACTCGCAACCTCGCCGCGTGCGCACGGAAAATTCACCGCATTTACGTTTCTCACGCACGCGGACGTCGTTATGGGTGTCGTCAAGCCGCTCCGCCAGGAGGGCCGCCCGTGGACGGGCAGGTCCGACGGCTGCTGCACCGCCTGATGAACGAACTGCGGACCGCGCGTCCGCGAGAAATGTCCCAAGGAAGGGCACCAATGCGAAAATCCTTGAGTAAGAGCATGCTCGTCATGGCGGCGGCGTCAGGCATCCTGACGGCCTCCGGGGGCTATGCCTTCGCCGATGCCTCGGCCGACGGTGCCGCTGTCGGCTCGCCCGGCGTCGCCTCGGGCAACGCCGTGCAGGTCCCGGTGCACATCCCCGTCAACCTCTGCGGCAACACGGTCAACGTGATCGGCGCGCTGAACCCCGCCTTCGGCAACGAGTGCGAGAACGAGGGCGGCGACGCGGAGGCCGGTGACGCCCAGGGGGCGAGCGCCGAGGGCGTGGCCGCCGGCTCCCCCGGCGTGCTCTCGGGCAACCTGATCCAGGCGCCGGTCGACGTCCCGGTGAACGTCTGCGGCAACACCGTCAACGTGATCGGTCTGCTCAACCCGGCCGCCGGCAACGAGTGCGAGAACGGCGACGACGAGGGCAACCCGCCCACCGAGGAACCGCCGACGCACAAGCCGCCGCACCACCACAAGCCCCCGCACCACAAGCCGCCGACCGGTCACCACGACCACGACTGCGACTGCGGCAACGAGCACAACCCGCCGGAGCCTCCGAAGCCGCCGGTGCACCACCACGACGACGACTGCCCGCCGAGCCACCACCACAACCCGCCGAAGCCGCACCACCCGCCGAAGCCCCCGAAGCCGCCGGTGCACCACCACGACGACGACTGCCCGCCCAGCCACCACCACAACCCGCCGACCCCGCCCACGGAGGAGCCGCCCACGCACAACCCGCCGACCCACACCGGTTGGCACCACACGCCTCCGAAGCACCACAAGCCGCCGCAGATGGCGCACACCGGTGCCAACGAGAACCTGGGCATCGCCGGTGGCGCCAGCGCCGCGCTGCTGCTCGGTGGCGGCCTGCTGATGCGCCGCGCCCGCGCCGCGAAGAAGTGAGCTGACGCTTCCCCGAGCACGAAGAGGTCCGGCCCGACAGCCCTGAGCTGTCCGGCCGGACCTTTTGTCTTCCGCCCCGGGCGGCGTACGCGTCAGACGGTGGCGAGCCCCGCGCGCTCCAGGCAGCCGGCGACCGCCGCCGTCTCCTCCGCGTCGAGCGGGCGCATCGGCGGGCTCATGACGTTGGTGGCGATGATCCCGCGCAGCATCAGCGCGGTCTTGAACGCTCCGAGCCCCGCCGCCGTGGCGGACGCCGTGCCCGGACGGGCGGCGCGCACGATGTCGAACAGCCCGACCAGACGGTCCTGTTCGGCGCGCGCCGCCGCCCAGTCACCGCGCACCGCCGCCTCGTGCAGACGTACGTACCCGTGCGGATCGACGTTGCCGAGCCCCGGCACCGAGCCGTCGGCGCCCCCGAGCATCATCGCGTCGACCACCAGCTCGTGGCCGGTGAGCACGGAGAAGCCCGGCAGCTCGCGGGCGCCGATGACCAGCCGGCGGAACGAGCCGTCGTCACCGCTGGAGTCCTTCACCCCGGCCAGCACGCCGTCGGCGGCGAGCGGCAGCAGCAGTTCCGGGTCGAGCTTGCTGTGCACGCAGACCGGCACGTCGTACGCCAGGACCGGCAGGTCGAGCGCGGCGGCGACGTCCCGGAAGTGGCGGTCGATCTCCGTGGCGTGGGTGCGGGTGTAGAACGGCGCGGTCACCACGACGGCGTCGGCGCCCAGCTCGGCGGCGCGGCGGGCGCGCTCGATCGCCCGGTTGGTGGTGGTCTCTATCGCGCCGACGAGGACCGGCACCCGGCCGCCCGCCGCCGCGGTGACGGCCTCGATGACCCGGTCCTGCTGCCCGGGGGTGAGGTAGGCGGTCTCGCCGGAGCTGCCGAGGGCGAAGAGTCCGGTGACCCCGCCGTCGACGAGGTGCCCCACGACCCGCTCCAGCGAGGGGATGTCGAGCTCGCCGTCCGCGGTGAGCGGGGTGACGACGGGCGGGATCACTCCCGTGTAGCGGGGGGTGCGGGCGGTCATGCGGTGCTCCTTGCGGACGGTACGGGGATCGGGCCGGTCTGGGGGTGGACGCAGTGGTGGCGGTGCCCGTCCGGCCCCTCGGTGCGTTCCAGGAAGACCGTGGCGCAGGCGTCGTCCGCCTTCCAGCAGCGGGTGCGGAAGGGGCAGCCGGCCGGCGGGTTGGTCGCCGAGGGGACGGGGCCGGTGAGTACGATGCGCTCGGTGGTCTCCAGCAGGCTGGGCGTGGCGGAGAGCAGGGCCTCGGTGTACGGGTGCGAGGGGGCGCCGGCGACGTCGGCCGCGCGGCCCTCCTCGACGATGCGGCCGAGGTAGAGGACGGCGATGCGGTCGGCGAGGTAGCGGACGGTCTGGATGTCGTGCGAGATGAACACCATGCCCAGGCCGAGGCGTTCGCGCAGGTCCACCAGGAGGTTGAGGACCTGGGCGCGGACCGAGACGTCGAGCGCGGAGGTGGGCTCGTCGGCGACGATCAGCTCGGGCTCCAGGGCCAGGGCGCGGGCGATGGCGACGCGCTGGCGCTGGCCGCCGGAGAGCTGTCCGGGCAGCGCGGCGAGGGTGTGGCCGGGGAGGCCGACCAGGTCGAGGAGTTCGGCGACCCGGGCGGTGCGTGCCTCGCGGGTGCCCCGGCGGTGCACGTCGAGCGGGTCGCGGAGGATCTGCTCGACGGTGAGGCGCGGGTTGAGCGCGGTGGACGGGTCCTGGAAGACCACGCCGACGGCGGAGCCGAAGTCCTGGCGGCGCTGGGGCCCGGTCATCTCCCACAGGTCCCGGCCGTGGAAGGCGACCGTGCCCTCGGTGGGCTTCTGGAGGCCGGTCAGGACCCGGGCGAGGGTGGATTTGCCGCAGCCGGACTCGCCGACGAGGCCGACGATCTCGCCGCGCCTCACCTCCAGGTTCGCGTCGGTGAGGGCGTGGACGGCGTCGCGGCGGAAGACGCCTCCGCTGCGTGCCATGTGGCGTACGTGGACGCCGTCGAGCCTGATCACAGGGCGCTCCCTTCCAGCTGTGCGGTCTTCGCGGGGTGGTGGCAGGCGAAGCCGTGGTCCTCGGTGGCGGCGTGTGCGGTGAGTGCCGGGGTGGTGGTGCGGCACAGGTCGGTGGCGGCGCCGCAGCGTGAGGCGAAGCGGCAGCCTGGGCCGAAGCCCTGGGGGGCGGGGACGACGCCGCGGATCTGGTGCAGCCGGTCGGCGCCGGCCTCCAGCGAGACGACCGAGCCGAGCAGGCCGCGGCTGTAGTGGTGGGTGGGGGCGGTGAGTACGGAGCGGGTGGCGCCGATCTCGGCGAGGCGTCCGGCGTACATCACGGCGACGCGGTGCGAGAGGTCGCCGACGAGGGCGAGGTCGTGCGAGACGAGCACCATGGCGAAGCCGAGTTCCTCGCGGAGCCGTACGAGGAGTTCGACGACCTGGGCCTGGACGGTGACGTCCAGTGCGGTGGTCGGTTCGTCCGCGATGAGCAGGCGGGGGCTGCGGGAGAGGGCCATGGCGATCAGGACGCGCTGGCGCTGGCCGCCGGAGAGTTCGTGGGGGTAGCTGCGCAGGGTGCGTTCGGGTGAGAGGCCGACGAGTTCGAGGAGTTCGGCCGGTGTCTTCGTACCGCCGCGCGAGGTGAGCTGCTTGAGCTGGGTGCCGACGAGTACGGAGGGGTTGAGGGAGGAGAGCGCGTCCTGGTAGACCATCGCGATCTCGGGGCCCATCAGGGCGCGGCGTTCCTTCGGCGGGAGCCCCAGGAGGTCGCGGCCCCGGTACAGGATCTCGCCGCTGACCTCGGCGTTGCGGGCGAGGAGGCCCATCACGGCCAGGCTGGTGATGGACTTGCCGCAGCCGGACTCGCCGACGAGGCCCAGGGTCTCGCCCTCGTGGACCGTGAAGGAGAGTGAGTCGACGACCGGCGTCGTGCCGTAGCGGTCGGGGAAGCGGATCGCGAGGTCGCGTACGACGAGGAGTTCGGCGGCGTCCTCGGGGACCGGGGTGATGGTGGGTTCCTGGGCGTTGACGCGCCGGGCGAGCTTGGTGAGGGCGGCGTCGATGTCCACGGTGGAGCGGGCCTCGACGGGGTCGGGGGCGGTGGTGGCGTCGGAGGGGACGGCGGGGCGGGCCGCCTTCGGTGCGGCGGAGGCGTCGGTGAGGCCCTCGGAGAGGATGTTGAGGGCGAGCACGGTGACCAGCAGGGCGACGCCGGGGAAGAAGGTGGCCCACCAGCCGCCGGCGAGCAGGATCTGCCGGCCGTAGGCGAGGACGCTGCCCCAGCTGGGGTCGGGGTCCTGCACCCCGGCGCCGATGAAGGAGAGGCTGGCCTCGAAGATGATCGCCTCGGCGACCATGACGGTGGCGAACACCATGACGGGGGCCATGCAGTTGACGGCGACGTGCCGCAGCACGATGTAGCCGCGCCGGGCGCCGATGACCTTCTCGGCGGCGACGTAGTCCTCCCCGTACTGGGACAGCACGTTGGCGCGGACGACGCGGGCGAGCGAGGGGGTGTAGACGAAGGCGATGGTGAAGATGATGACGGGGATGCTGGTGCCGAAGACGGCGACGAGGACGGCGGCCAGCGCGATCGGCGGGAACGACATCACCACGTCGAGGGTGCGCATCACGGACTCGTCGCCGAGCTTGCGCGAGGTCGCGGCGAGGGCGCCGAGCACGGAGCCGGCGACCAGGGCGACGGCGGTGGCGCCGAGGCCGACGACCAGTGAGTAGCGGGAGCCGTGGACGACGCGGGCGAAGACGTCGCGGCCGGCCCGGTCGGTGCCGAACCAGTGGTCACCGCTCGGTGCCTGGACGGGGGTTCCGGTGGTGAGCGGGTTCTGGGTGAGCAGCGGGGCGAGGACCGCGCCGAGGACGACGAGGACCAGCACGCCGAGCGCGATGCGGGAGGTGGCCGGGAGCGCGCGGAAGGCGATCCCGGGGCGGGAGAGCTTGGTGGTCAGCCGGCTGGTGGCAAACATGTCAGACCGTCCTGATGCGCGGGTTGACCAGCAGGTAGAGCAGGTCGACGATGACGTTGACCACCAGGAACGCGATGGCGATGGTCAGTACGGTGCCCTGGACGAGGGCGACGTCGCCGCCCGTGACACCTTCGAGGATGAGCTTGCCCATGCCGGGCAGGTCGAAGATCGCTTCGATGACGACGGCGCCGCTGAGCAGGTAGCCGACCTTGACGCCGAGCACGGTGAGCGGGGTGACGAGCGCGTTGCGCAGCACCGAGCGGATCACCAGGAAGACGGGCAGGCCGTTGCCGCGTGCGGTGCGGACGTAGTCGCGGTCGAGTTCGGCGACCATCGAGGTCCGTACCAGGCGGGCGAGCGAGGCGGCGACGGGGACGGCGAGCGAGACGGCGGGCAGGGCCATGGAGCGCAGCCAGCCGCCGAAGGAGTCGGCCGGGTTGGTGTAGCCGCCGGTCGGGAAGACCGGGGAGTTCAGGGCGAACTGCTGGATGAGCAGGACGCCGAGCCAGAACGAGGGGATGGCGACCCCGGCCATGGAGAGCACCCGGAAGAGCTGGTCGGGCCAGCGGTCGCGGTACATCGCGCCGAGCACACCGGCGACGACGGCGAGGACGATCGCGAGGATCAGGCCGAGGATCGTCAGCTGGAGGGTGAGCGGGAAGGCGGCGGTGATGCGGTCCGCGACGGGCTGGCTGGGCGGGACCGTCATGCCCAGGTCCAGGTGGAGCAGCTGGCCCAGGAAGTGGAAGTAGCGTACGGGCAGCGGGTCGTTGAGGCCGTTGGCCTCGGCGAAGGCCAAACGGGCCTCGGGTGTGGCGCTCTCCCCGAGCGCGTTGAAGGCCGGGTCGACCGGCGAGAACTGCAGCACCACGAAGACGAGCAGCGCGATGCCGAGGATCATCACCGGCATCATCGCGACGCGGCGCAGCGCGAGCCGGAGAAAAGCAACCATCGTCGGGTTCCTTGCGGTTGGGCGGTCCGGTCCGGGGCGCCGGGTGGGGTCGTACGTCCCGGACCGGGGCTTTCAGGCGGGGCCGGCGGGCCTCAGCCGCGGCTGACGTCCAGGAAGGACAGGCCCGTGGTGGGCAGCGGCTTGAAGCCGGGGAGCGCCTTCTCGTTCCAGGCGGTGGGCAGCTTGCGGTGCAGGATCGGATAGAGCGCGGCCTCGTCGGCGACGAGGTCGGTGACCTGGCCCCACAGTTCCTTGCGTTTGGCCTCGTCGGCGGCCTGGGCGGCCTTGTCGAGGGTCTGCCTGACCTTCTTGTACGCGGCGGACTTGCCCCAGCCGTAGCGGCTCTCGGGCCAGAAGCCGTAGTAGAACCAGCGCAGCAGCAGGTCGGCGTCGTTGCCGAAGACCGAGGGGTCGCCGGGGGCGACGAGGACGTCGAAGTCGCCCTTGTCGATCTTGGCGTACTGGGCCGGAGACTGGGCGATGTCGAGCGTGACCTTGACGCCGGCGGCCTCCCAGCTCTCCTTGAGCAGTGGGGCGATGTCCTTGACCCAGCCGGTGTCGGTGGTCAGGACGGTGAAGGAGAGTCCCTTGACGCCCGCCTCGTCCAGGAGCTTCTTCGCCTTGTCCACGTCGTGCGTGTAGACGGTGGCTGCCTTGTGGTAGTCGGGGTGGGTGGCGGGGACGTAGCCGGTGGCGGCGGTGGCGTTGCCGACCATGGCGGTGGAGATGATCTTCTCGGTGTCCAGGGCGTAGTGCAGTGCCTGGCGCACCCGCTTGTCGGCGAACCGCTCGTCTGCCGTGTTGAACATGAGGAAGAGCAGGCCGAAGGACTGCACCGACTCGGTCTCGGCGGAGCCCGAGAGGCGCTTGACGTCGATGTAGGGGACGTCCTCGATGGCCTGGACGCGGCCCGACTCCATGGCGCTGACGCGGGCCGACTGGTCGGACATCAGGCGCCAGACCATCTTCTTGGCCTTGGCGGGGTGGGCGCCGTTGTACTTGTCGTACGCCTCGAAGACGATCTTGTCCTCGCGGGTGGCGGAGACGAACTTGTACGGCCCCGAGCCGACCGGCTTGGCGTCGAACGCCTTGGGGTCGGGCGCCACGATCTTCTTCGGCACGATCCGGGCGACGGCGATGCGGGACGGGAAGAGCGCGAAGGGGTACGTGAGCTTGAACTCGACCGTGCCCGCGTCGACGGCCTTCACCGTGTCGATGAAGGGCACGAACTGGGCCATCAGGGAGGCGTTCTTCGGGTCCAGGATGCGTTCGAAGCTGAACACCACGTCGTCGGCGGTGACCGGCGAGCCGTCGTGGAAGGTCGCGCCCTCGCGGAGCGTGGCGCGGTAGGTGGTGGCGTTGATCTTCTTCGGCATCTCGGTGGCGAGGGCGGGCCGTGCCACGAGTGTTGCCGGATCGAGATCCACCAGGCCCTCGAAGATGTGCATATTGGCAGCGTACGGGGTCGCGCCCGAGGTGATCATGGGGTCGAAGCCGGTCGACAGCGGGTAGGACAGGCCGGCCTCGATGAGGTCGCCGCCGCCCTTGTCGGTCGAGCCGTTGGCGGTCGAGGACGGCCCGCCGCACGCGGACAGGCCGGCCGTGATGGCGGCCGCGGCGCCGACGACGCCGGTGTAACGCAGGAAGGTGCGGCGCTCGACACCGGCTGATCTCAGCTCGGGCACGGGTCCTCCAGGGACTTGAGGTGGGGCGTCTGGGACGGCAATCGGGGAGCTGGCGCGGGTTCACGGGGGCCGTGGGACCCTGAGCGTCAGACGTCAGATGTCTGATGCCTTGATAGCGTGGGAACGTAGCTTGACAATCGAGAGGGGTCAAGAGGTGGGGAGTTCACATATGTCCGGAACGAAACCCGGCCGGCAGCTGCTCCGGCAGGAAGTCGTGGACGGCATCAAGCGGTACATCCTGGAGGAACGGCTCCGCCCCGGGGACCCGCTGCCCACCGAACCCGCCCTGTGCGAGGCACTCGGCGCCAGCCGCTCCAGCGTCCGCGAGGCCGTCAAGATCCTCAACGCGCTGGACATCGTGGAGGTCCGCCACGGCCACGGCACCTACGTCGGCCGGCTCAGCCTGTCCGCGCTCGTGGAGAGCCTGACCTTCCGGGGCCTGCTCTCCCCCGACGACGACTTCCAGGTCATGGCCGACCTGGTCGACGTGCGCGAACTGTTCGAGCGCGGGATGGCCGACCGGATCGTCTCGCGGCTCAGCGCGGAGCAACTGGACTCGCTGGACGCCCTCGTGGCCACCATGCGCGAGACGGGCGCCCAGGAGGGGCACGGTTTCGTGGACGCCGACCGGGCCTTCCATGCCCAGCTCGTGGCCCCGCTCGGCAACGAGCTGATCGGCCAGCTCTCGATGGCCTTCTGGGACGTGTACACGATCGTCGCGCCACACCTGGACGGGTTCACCCAGGCCGACGAGACGGAGACGATCACCGCCCACCAGAACATCGTGGACGCCGCGCGGGCCGGTGACATCACCGGGTTCATGAAGGCGCTGGGCGAGCACTACGCGCCCGTGCGCCGCCGGATCGCCGAGGCCCGCGCCCGGCGCTGAACCGTCCGCGCGGCGCCGAACCGCCGCGCGGACGAGCCGGGACGGTCCCGTGACGACCCTTGACGGCCGCCTCGGGCGGTGCCTAGGGTCCGTGTGCCGATAGGACATCTGACGTCATGCATCTGATGTCGACGCCCACGCTCCCGGCAGCTCCCCGCCGCGCCCCCAGGAGGGCACCTCCATGCCGTTGACGGACCTCTCGCTCGACGCCTGCCGCGACTACCGGCCGCCGCTGCCCGTCCCCGCGGACTTCGACGCCTTCTGGTCCCGGACCCTGGACGAGGCCCGCACCCAGGCGTCCGGCAAGCCCGTGTTCGCCGAGGTGCGGACCGGGCTCACCCAGGTCCGCACCTACGACGTGACGGTCCCGGGCTTCGCCGGGCAGCCGGTACGCGGCTGGCTGCGGATGCCCGCCGGGGCGGCCGGACCCCTGGGCTGCGTGGTGGAGTTCCTGGGCTACGGGCGCGGCCGGGGCCTGGCCCACGAGAACCTGCTGTGGGCCTCGGCCGGTCACGCCCACCTGCTGATGGACACCCGGGGGCAGGGCTGGTCGGCAGCCGGCGGCGCCACCGCCGATCCGGACGGGGGCGCGCCGGGCGTGGTGCCCGGCTTCCTGACCCGGGGGATCGAGAGCCCCGAGACGTACTACTACCGGCGGCTGTTCACCGACGCGGTGCGGTGCGTGGACGCGGTGCGCGAGCACCCGGAGATCGACCCGGACCGGATCGTGGTGACCGGGATCAGCCAGGGCGGCGGCATCACCCTGGCCGTCGCCGGGCTGGTGCCGGGGCTCGCCGGGGTCATGCCGGACGTGCCGTTCCTGTGCCACGTCCGCCGGGGCGCCGAGATCGCGGGCCGCCCTCCGTACACCGAGATCGCCGAGTACCTGAAACTGCACCGCGACCGCGCCGAGCAGGTCTTCGCCACGCTCGCGTACTTCGATGCCGCACTCCACGCCACCCGGACCACGGCCCCCGCGCTGTTCTCCATCGCGATGATGGACGACATCTGCCCGCCCTCCACCTGCTTCACCGCCTACAACGGCTACGCCGGGCCCAAGGACGTACGGGTCTATCCGTTCAACGGTCACGAGGGCGGCGCGGAGTACCAGCAGCGGGAGCAACTGGCCTGGGTGGCCTCCCTGTTCACCGGCCTGTCATCGGGGCAGGCCGGTCGCTCCTGACGAGAGAGAGATCGTCCATGCAGCGAACCGTCCCTGTCGCCCTGCTCGGCGCCGCCCTGCTGGTCGTCACCACGACCGGCACCGCGCAGGCCGCGTCACCCGCCCCCGGCACGCTCACGTCCCAGGACCTGACCGTCGACGGCGTCGGCTCCCCCCACTACCGCATCCCGGCCCTCACCACCTCGAACGAGGGCACCGTGCTCGCCGCGTACGACGCCCGGCCCACCCTGGGCGACCTGCCGTCCAACATCGGGATCGTGCTGCGGCGCAGCACGGACGGCGGGACGACCTGGCAGGCGCAGCAGGTGGTCCGCAAGGACGCCGCGCCCCAGGGGTACGGGGACCCGAGCCTGCTGGTCGACCGGGTCACCGGGCGGATCTTCCTGTTCTACGCGGCCGGGGTGAACCAGGGCTTCTTCGGCTCGGCCACCGGGAACGACGAATCCGATCCGGACGTCCTCCAGGCCGACTACAGCTACTCCGACGACGACGGGCTCACCTGGACCCACCGCCGGATCACGAAGCAGATCAAGGACCCGGCCTGGGGCGGGATGTTCGCCGCGTCGGGCGAGGGCATCCAGCTGCGCAACGGCCCGCACAAGGGCCGGCTGATCCAGCAGTACGCGATCCGGGACAACGGGGCCAACTACGCGGTCAGCGCGTACAGCGACGACCACGGCGACACCTGGCACATGGGCACCCCGGTCGGTCCGGGCGGCGACGAGAACAAGACCGTCGAGCTGAACGACGGCACGGTCATGCTCAACAACCGCTCGGCGCCGTACCGTACGGTCGCGTACTCCTCGGACGGCGGGGTCACGTACACGCCGTTCGTCCAGGACACCGAGCTGCCCGACCCGGCGAACAACGGCTCGGTCATGCGCTACGCCCCGGACGCGCCGGCCTCGGACCCGCAGTCCTCCTGGCTGCTGTTCAGCAACACCGAGGCCACCTCGCGCAAGAACCTCACGGTCAAGATGTCCTGCGACAACGGGAGGACCTGGCCGATCAAGAAGGTGGTGGACCCGGGCGCCGCCGCCTACTCGACGCTGACCCGGCTCCCGGGCGGGCGGCTCGGCCTGCTGTACGAGCGGGGGAACTACGAGCACATCACGTACTCCTCGTTCGACCTGAAGTGGCTCGGCGGCACCTGCGCGGACATCACCATCACCCCGCCGGCCACGCTGAAGGCGGGGACGGCCGCCGAGATCACCGTCCGGGTCGTCAACCGGATGGACGTCCGCCGCGACGCGGGCACGGTCGAGCTGACCGTGCCCGCCGGCTGGACGACGAAGCCGGTGGCCTTCCCGGCGACCCGGCCGGGTGAGGGCGCCAATGTGAAGGTGCCGGTCACCGTCGCCCCGGGCGCCTCCGGTGCCGTGAAGCTCACCGCGACGTACCGGGCGAGCGGGAAGACGGCGTCGGGGAGCGCGACGGTGACGGTCACGCCGTAACCGCCGCGCACCCTTCACACGGTCAGCGTGGCCATGTCCACGACCCGGCCGGCCGCCTCGGCGACCGCCGGGTCGTGGGTGGCGACGACGGTCACGCAGTGGTCCTCGCGGGTGCGCTCGGCCAGCAGCGCGGCCAGCTCGCCCGCCTGGGACCGGTCGACGGCGGCGGTCGGCTCGTCCACCAGGAGGAGCCGGGGCGACAGGAAGAGCGCGCGGGCCAGGGCGACGCGCTGGCGTTCGCCGCCGGACAGCTGCTCGGGGCGGTGGCGCAGCCGGTGCCCGAGGCCCACCGCGCGCAGCGCCTCCTCGGCCCGGGGCCGGTGCGTGCGGGGGCTTCGGCCGCCGATGTACGCGGCGGCCAGGAGCTGTTCGACCGCGGGGAGCGCGGAGAGCAGGTTGCCGCTCTGGAACATGTAGCCGATGTGGTCGCGGCGGACCCGGGCGCGCCCGGCGTCGGTGAGGGCCGCCAGGTCGTCGGCGCCCAGCAGGACCCGGCCGGCCGAGGGCCGCAGCAGGGCGCCCGCCACGGCCAGCAGCGAGGACTTCCCGGAGCCGGAGGGGCCGACGAGGGCGGTCATCACGCCCGGTTCGAAGGTGAGGGCCAGGTCCTCGAAGACGGTGGTACGGGTGTCGCCCCGCCCGAAGGAGACGGTGACGCCGTCCAGTTCGAGCGTGCGGGGCGTCGGGGCGTTCATCGGTTGGCTCCCAGCATGATCAGCGGGTCGGCGGCGGTGACCCGCCGCAGGGTGAGCGCGGTGCCGGCGAGCCCCACGGCCGCGACGGTGCACATGGTGGTGACGAGCGTGGTGGCCGGCAGGCTGAAGGGCACCCGCTCCCCCACGAGCAGGCCGACCGCCGCCGCGAGGAGGGCGCCGAGGGCGGTGCCGGCCACGACGACCAGGGCCGCCTGGACCACGGTGTGGGCGAGCAGCCGCCTGCGGGAGGCGCCGAGGGCGCGGAGCAGGGCGAGTTCGGGTCCGCGCTGCACGGTCCAGACGGCGAAGAAGGCGCCGACGACGAGCGGGGCGATCAGGTAGAGGAAGACCTGGATCGAGGTCATCGTGACGCGCTCCCCCGTGTAGCCGGGGGCCGCCTCGTAGGCCTCCTCCTCGGTGAGCGTGGTGGTGGAGTGGCGCTGGTCCAGGTCCGCCGCCGGGGTGGTGGGCGGGGTGCGCAGGGCGAGGGCGCTGACCTGGTCGGGTACGGCGGTGGCGGCGGGCGCGCCGGGGGTGCTGAACCGGATGCGCTGCCAGGTCTTCAGGGGCACGTAGGCGGCGGGCACGTGGCCGTAGCTCAGGCGGCCGGTGGTCCCGACGACGCGGAGCCGGATGCCGAGGCGGTCGATGACGAGGGTGTCGCCGACGGCCACCCCCTCGTCGGTGAGCGCGTCGGAGATCACGACGGTGCCGGCGTCGGCCGTGGTGAGCCGGCTGCCGCCGGTGACGGCGGGGCTGAGGAAGCCGTCCGGTTCGACCCCGAAGGCGGCGAGGTCGACCTCGGCGCCCCGGTCGGTCGTGCCACGGGTGATGGACACGCCGAGCGGCGTGGTGTCGGTGCCCGCGTCCTGGCGCCAGGCGGCGGCCGTCTTCGCGTCGAGGAGGCTGCGGGCGAACTGGTCGGAGCGGGCGTCGGACGAGAAGACCAGGTGGGAGGCGGGCAGGGCGCGCAGGGCCGAGACGGTGTCGTCGCCGAGGCCGGTGGTGAAACCGGAGACGATGCCGACGAGTGCGGCGACGAGCACCACGACGGACCCCATGAGTGCGAAGCGCCCTCGGGCGGCGCGCAGCTCCAGCAGTGCGAGGAACACGGCGGTTCCCTTCGAGGTTCGATTTAGGGACGGTGCGTCGCCAACATAGATGATGGGGACGCACCGTCCCCAAGTGGGGTCGGTCCACCGGAAGCACGGTGCTTCTAGACTGGGCGGATGCCCCGGATCAGCGCCGCCACGGTCGCCGAGCACCACGCCCAGCAGCGGCGGGCCCTGGTGCGGGCGGCGCGCGAGCTGCTGGAGGGCGGTGACGCGGAGGCGGTCACCTTCGCGGCGGTGGCCCGGGCGACGGGCCTGGCGCGCAACAGCGTCTACAAGTACTTCCCGGGCCGGCCCGAGCTCCTCGCGGCCGTGGTCGAGGACGCGCTGCCCCGCTGGACGGACGCCATCGACGCCGGGATGGCGGCGGCGCGCACCCCCCGGGAGCGGATCGCCGCGTATGTGTCGGCGCAGCTGGAACTGGTGCGCGGCGGCGAGCACCGGATCGCGCGGGCCCTGGCCGGGGTGCGGGACGCCCAGCTGGTACGGGAGAGCGCGGGCCGGGTGCACGCGGCGCTCCTCACCCCGCTGACCGAGGCGCTCACCGAGCTGGGCGAGGACGACCCCCGGCGCACGGCGGTCCTGCTCCAGGGCATCGTGAACGCCGCCACGACGGCGATCGAGGCGGGCGACGACTACGCGGCGGTCTCCGAGCGGGCGGTGCGCATGGCGGTCACGGCGATCACGGGCGGGACCTGAGTCCCCCTCACCCCGCGTCCAGCCGGTCCCGGATGCCGTCGAAGTGGGTGCGCATGGCCCGGACCGCGCGCTCCCCGTCGGCCGCCGCCACCGCCGCCACGATCTCGTGGTGCTGGCGGCAGGTGACCGACGGGTCCTGGTGGCCGTCGTCGAAGTCCTCCCGCACCCGGTCCATCGCGGCCCAGAACGCGTCGAGCACCTCGCTGAGCAGGTGGTTGTCAAGGGAGGCGTAGAGCGCGAGGTGGAAGGCCCGGTCCGTGGCGCGCGCGACCCGGCCGCCGTCCGCCGCCTCGCTCTCCATCTTCGCGACGAGTGCGCGCAGCACGCCGAGGTCGTCCTCCGGGACGCCTGCCGCGACGGCCCCGACGAGCCCGGCCTCCAGCGCCTCGCGCACCTTCATCAGCTCGGCCAGGCCCGGTTCGCCCTGACGGTGGCGGACGGCCGCCCGGAAGGCCAGGCCCTCGGCGAACGGTGACAGGGAGAGCGAGCCCACGAAGGTCCCGTAACCCCGGCGGATCTCCACGACGTTGACCGCCTGGAGCGACTTCAGGGCCTCGCGCACGGAGACCCGGCCGGCCTCGAAGAGGTCCATCAGCTCGGTCTCGGTGGGCAGGGCGTCGCCGGGGGCGAGGCGGCGCTCCAGAATGAGCTCCTTGACCCTGCGCTCGATGTCCTGAGCCATGGTGGGCCGCGCCACAACGTCCTCCCGGGTGCCGGTGCCCCTTGACCGTTCGCAGGAGCGTCTGATTAAGGTACCGCAGACATAAGACATCTTACGTCTCACGTCTGGAGCCCCTCATGTCTCTGCCCGCACCGCTGCGCGGCGTCGTCCCGCCGGTCTGCACCCCCCTCGACGCGCACGGGGAGGTCGACACCGCATCGCTCGCCCGGCTCGTGGACCACCTCGTCGGCGGCGGTGTGCACGGCCTGTTCGCGCTCGGGTCCACCAGCGAGGTCGCCTACCTCACCGACGAACAGCGCGCCACGGTCCTGGAGACCGTCGTCCACGCCACCGACGGCCGGGTCCCGGTCCTGGCCGGGGTCATCGACACCACCACGGCCCGGGTCGCCGAGCACGCCAGGGCGGCCGCCGCCCTCGGCGCTGACGCCCTGGTCGCGACCGCGCCCTTCTACACCCGCACCCACCCCCGCGAGATCGCCGCGCACTTCCGCCGGCTGCGCGCCGAGGTGGAACTGCCGCTGTTCGCCTACGACATCCCGGTCGCGGTGCTCAGCAAGCTCTCCGCCGCCCTGGTCCGCGAGCTGGCCGAGGACGGCACGCTGGCCGGCCTCAAGGACAGCAGCGGCGACGAGGGCGGGCTGCGCCGGCTCGTCGTGGAGCTCGGTGGCCGCGAGGGCCGGGCGCACGGTCCGGTGCCGGGCTTCAGCATCCTCACCGGCTCCGAGCTGACCGTGGACGCCGCCCTGCTGGCCGGCGCCGACGGGGTCGTCCCGGGCATCGGCAACGTGGACCCGGCCGGTTACGTACGGCTCTACGAGGCCGCGCGCGCCGGCGACTGGACGCTGGCCGCCATGGAGCAGGAGCGGCTGGTCCGGCTGTTCGCGATGGTCGACGCGGGCCCGGAGGCGGACATGGGCCGCAGTTCGTCGGCGCTCGGCTCGTTCAAGGCGGCGCTGAGGCTGCTCGGGGTCATCGAGTACGGCGACACGGTGTTCCCGCAGATCCAGCTGTCGGCGGAGTCCGTCGCGTACGTCTCCGGGCGGCTGCGCGACGCCGGCCTGCCGCCGGTCCGATGACGGCTCCCATGACGGCTTCGACGCGGCGCCCGGTCGTCGGCCTGGACCTGGGCGGTACGAAGATCGCCGCCGCGCTGTTCGGCGCGGACGGCGCCGTGGTGGCCCGGCACTCCCGGCCCACCCCGGCCCGTGACGGCGCGGCGGCGGTGCTCGACGCGCTCGCGGCGGCCGTCGCCGAGGCCGACCCCGGCCGCACCGCGTCCGTGCTCGGCGTCGCGGCGGCCGGCGTGATCGATCCCCGCAGCGGCACGGTCACCAGCGCCACGGACGCGCTCCGGGGCTGGGCCGGCACCCCGCTGGGCGCCGGCCTGGCGGACCGCACCGGATACGCGGTCGCCTGCGACAACGACGTACGCGCCACGGCGGGCCCCGAGCTGGACGCGCTGCGCGCCGAGGACGGGGATCACGCCTCGCTGCTGTTCGCGGCCATCGGAACCGGCGTCGGCGGCGCGGTCGCGGCGGACGGGCGGATGGTGCACGGTGCGGCCGGCATCGCCGGGCACCTGGGCCACCTGCCGAGCCCGGAGGCGGCCGGGCTGCCCTGCACCTGCGGGGCCACCGGCCATCTGGAGGTCATCGCCTCCGGACCCGGGATCGCCGCCCACTACGAGCGGCTGACCGGCGCGCCCGTGGACCGCCTGGAGACGGTCGCCGCGCGCGCCGCCGAGGGCGACGCGGACGCCGTCACCGCGATCACCACGGGCGCCTCGGCGGCCGGCCGGGTGCTCGGCGGGCTCGCCAACGCGCTCGGCCCCGACCGGGTCGTCGTCGGCGGCGGGGTCCCGCGCATCGGGCCGCTGTACGGGGACGCGCTGCGCGAGGCGTTCGCGGCCGAGCTGATGGGTCCGCTGCGCGGGCTCGTCCCGCGCCCCCCACTCTTCGGCCACGACGCGGCCGTGCTCGGCGCGGCGGCCCTCGTCCTCACCCTTCCCCTCCACCACCCGGGAGCTCCCCGATGAACGCACAGGAACTGGCCACCACCCTCCGGGGCAAGCTGATCGTGTCCTGCCAGGCACCCCCGGGCGACCCGATGCGGGACACCGCCACGCTGGTGCGGCTCGCCCGGTCGGCGGCCGCCGGCGGCGGCGCGGCGATCCGGGCCAACGAACCGGAGGTCGTCGCCGCGATCACGGCCGCCGTGGACCTGCCGGTCATCGGGCTGTGGAAGGACGGCGACACCGGCGTCTACATCACACCGACCGTCCGGCACGCCCTCGCGGTGGCCGGGGCCGGGGCGGCCGTCGTCGCGGCGGACGCCACCGACCGGCCGCGCCCCGACGGTTCGGCCTTCGCGGAGCTGGTCGAGGCGGTGCACGCGGCCGGCGCCCTCGTCATGGCCGACGTCTCCACCCTGGCCGAGGGCGTCACGGCCGCCCGGCTCGGTGCGGACTTCGTCTCCACCACCCTGTCCGGCTATGTGCCCGGGCAGCCGAAGCAGACCGGGCCCGATCTGGACCTGGTCGCCGCACTCGCCGCCGCGACCGACGTACCCGTCGTCGCCGAAGGCCGTGTCAACACCCCCGAGGACGCGGCCGAGGCCCTGGCACGCGGCGCGCACAGCGTCGTCGTCGGCACCGCCATCACCGCGCCCACCGCCCTCACCGCCCGCTTCGTGACGGGCATCACCCAAGGGGGTGTCTTGTCGGTCAGGGCCGGGTCCGCGACGCCTGGCACGGCACCTCGCCGCGTTGCCGAAACGACCGAATGGCTCCGCCATTAG
This sequence comes from Streptomyces sp. NPDC057249, assembly GCF_042669245.1. NCBI lineage: Bacteria > Bacillati > Actinomycetota > Actinomycetes > Kitasatosporales > Streptomycetaceae > Streptomyces > Streptomyces sp. NPDC057249. The sequence continues at coordinate 189,162 of NZ_JBHUXS010000002.1, forward strand.
GACGCTCCGGCGCCTTGCGATGCACCGCACCAGACGCCGCGGCCTGATCCGGCCCTGACCGACAAGACACCCCCACCGCTGACCTGCCCCTTTTCGCGGGACGGCTGTTCAAAGGCGAACCCCGTCCCGCATTCTGGAGTCACCGTGCACACCACCACACCCCCCACGCTCCCCTGGTACCGCCAGGTGAGCCGCACCCAGTGGAAGTCGTTCTTCGCCGCCTGGATCGGCTATGTCCTCGACGGCTTCGACTTCGTGCTGATCACCCTCGTGCTGACCGAGATCAGCGACGACTTCGGGCTGAGCACGGTGCAGGCCGCCAGCCTGATCTCCGGTGCCTTCATCACCCGCTGGCTCGGCGGCGCCGTGCTCGGCGCCCTCGGTGACCGCTACGGCCGGAAGCTGTCTATGGTGGCGAGCATCCTGCTGTACTCGCTGGGCACCTTCGCCTGCGGGTTCGCGTGGAACTACCACAGCCTGTTCGCCGCCCGGCTGGCCATCGGCATGGGCATGGCCGGCGAGTACAGCGCCAGCTCCACGTACGTCATGGAGAGCTGGCCGCCCGCCCTGCGCAACCGTGCCAGCGGCTTCCTGATCTCGGGCTTCTCGGTGGGCTCGGTGCTGGCCGCCCAGGTGTACGACTGGGTGGTGCCCTCGCTCGGCTGGCGCTGGATGTTCTACCTGGGGCTGATCCCGATCGCCATCGCGCTGTGGATGCGGCGGGCGCTGCCCGAGGCGGAGGAGTGGACGGAGTCCGTGGCGGACGAGGGCGCGAAGCCCAACCCGTTCCGGCCGCTGTTCCTGACCCCGCGCCGGGCGACCGTCAACACGGTCCTGGTGGCCGTCGCCACGCTCTCGCTGTTCCTGGTCTTCACACCGGGCGGCGCGGGCCTGGTGCCGGAGCTCTCGGTGGTCGCCGGGGCCTCACTGGCGGCGCTCGCGGTGCAGCTGGGCGGGAAGCGCGGCTGGGTGCTCTACCTGTCGATGATCGTGACGCTGTTCTTCGCGTTCCTGTACTCCTGGCCGATCCAGGCGCTGCTGCCGACGTATCTGAAGACGGAGCTGGGCTACTCCACGGGCCAGGTCACCGATGTCCTGTACTTCGCGGGCTTCGGCACCATGGTGGGCTGCTGGGCGGCCGGGTTCCTCGGTGACTGGATCGGCACGAAGAAGGCGTACGCGCTGACGCTGCTGGCCTCGCTCGCCTTCGTCTACCCGGTCTTCGCGGTGGAGGACAACCTCCTCCTGCTCGGCGCGCTGCTGTTCCTGCTCCAGGCGACGAGCTTCGGCATCTCCGGCCTGCTCCCCCGCTACATCGGCGGCCACTTCCCGACCCGGAGCCGGGGCGCGGCGCTCGGCTTCACGTACAACGTGGGGGCGCTGGGCGGGGCGGTCGCCCCGGTGCTCGGCGCGCATCTGGCGTCGGGGATGAGCCTGGGGCGGGCCCTGGCCGTGCTGACCTTCGCGGGCACGGTGATCGTGGTGCTGCTGGTGGGCCTCGACGTGCCGGCCCGGCTGAACCGGCTGACGGACCCGGACGCGGCGGAGGACCACCTGGCGGCGGGGCCGGTGGCGGACGAGCCGGTCGCGGTGAAGCGGTAGGCGGCTCGTCCGCCCGGCGCGGTGCCGGGGCCGGGTCTCAGACGGCGACGCGCTCAAAGACCGCGGCGAGGCCCTGGCCGCCGCCGATGCACATGGTCTCCAGGCCGTAGCGGGCCTCGCGGCGGTGCAGCTCGCGGGCGAGCGTGGCGAGGATGCGGGCGCCGGTCGCGCCGACGGGGTGGCCGAGCGAGACGCCGGAGCCGTTCACGTTGATCCGCTCCTCGTGGTCCTTCTCGCCGAGGCCCATCTCCCGGGTGCAGGCCAGGACCTGGGCGGCGAACGCCTCGTTCAGCTCGATCAGGTCGAGGTCGGCGAGGGTGAGCCCGGCGCGGCCGAGCGCGGCCTGCGTCGCCGGGACGGGACCGAGGCCCATGGTCGCGGCGGGCACCCCGGCGCGGGCGAAGGAGACCAGCCGCACGAGCGGGGTGAGGCCGAGGCGTTCGGCGGTGGCGGCGCTCGTCACCAGGCAGGCCGCCGCCGCGTCGTTCTGGCCGCTCGCGTTGCCCGCGGTGACGGTGGCGTCCGGGTCGGACTTCAGCAGGACGGGGCGGAGCGCGGCGAGCTGTTCGGCGGTGGAGTCGGGGCGGGGGTGCTCGTCGGCGGAGACCACCGTCGCACCCTTCCGGGTCGTGACGGTGACGGGGACCGTCTCCGCCTCGTACCGGCCCTCGGCGGCGGCCAGCCCCGCCCGCTTCTGCGAACGCAGGGCCAGCGCGTCCTGGTCCTCGCGGCTGATCCGGTACGCACGGCGCAGGTTCTCGGCGGTCTCGATCATGCCGCCGGGGACCGGGTGGTGGACGCCGCCCGCGGTGACCCGGCCCCGGGCGAGCGCGTCGTGGAGCTGGAGGCCGGGGCCCCTGATGCCCCAGCGCCCTTCGTGCGTGTAGTACGGGGCACCGCTCATCACGTCGACGCCGCCCGCGATGACGACCTCGCTGAACCCGGCCCGGATCTGCATCGCCGCGTCCAGGACCGCCTGGAGCCCGGAGCCGCAGCGGCGGTCGGTCTGGAGGCCGGTCACCGACTGCGGGAGCCCGGCGTCCAGGGCGGCGACCCGGCCGATCGCGGGGGCCTCCGCCGACGGGTACGCGTGGCCGAGGATCACCTCGTCCACCCGGTCGGGGTCGATGCCGGTCCGGGCGACGACCTCGGCGATCACGCGGGCCGCGAGGGCGGCCGGCTTCTCCCCGGCGAACACCCCGCCGAAGCGGCCGATGGGGGTGCGCAGGGGTTCGCAGATCACGACATCGAGGGCGTCGGGCACGGCGGGGCCTTTCCGGGAGACGGAGTGGTCTGGCACGACCCTCGCACCCGGCGGCGTGACCGGTCCAATACCCAGTTCCCCCGGAACCGAGACGCCCGGCGTCTCAATCAGCCGCGCGCGCCGGGTCAGCCGCCCGGGGTGGGCAGCGCCCGCTCCGCCACGTCGAGCACCGCCCGCAGGGCGGCCGACGGGTTGTCCGTCCGCCAGGCGAGCGCCGGCTGCCGTCTGATCGGCGGCCCGGCCAGCGGGCGGTAGACCAGGCCGCTGAGCTGGATGTGCTGGACGGAGGTGACGGTCAGCGTCACCCCGACGCCCGCCGCGACCAGCGCCAGGATGGTGTACGAGTCCGGCGCCTCCTGCACCACGCGCGGGGTGAACCCGGCCGCCTCGCACGCCTCGGTCATCGCGTCCCGCACGGTGGAGCCGGTGTTCGCGGGGAACGCGACGAACGGCTCCCCGGCCAGCGCGTCCAGCGGGATCTCGGGGCGGCCGGCGAGCGGGTGGTCGAGGGGCAGCGCGCACACCAGCTCCTCCTCGTCGATCACCCGGCAGCTCACGCCCGGCCGCGTCACCGGCAGCCGGACGAACCCCAGGTCGAGCGAGCCGTCCGCGACCCGGGCGAGCGCCACGTCGGCGTAGGTCTGGCCGGTCATGACCAGCTCGATGCCCGGGTGGGCGGCCCGCACCGCCCGGGTCAGCAGCGGCAGCGTCTCGTGGCTGGAGGCGCCCGCGAAGCCGATGCGGACCCTCCCGTACGCGCCCTGTCCGGCCGCCCTCGCGGCCCGTACCGCCGTGTCCAGGTCGTCCAGCACGGTCCGCACCGGCTGGAGGAAGGACTCCCCCGCGCTGGTGAGCCGCACCGAGCGGGTGTTGCGTTCGAAAAGCTGGACGCCGAGCTCCTTCTCCAGGCGGCGGATCTGCTGGCTCAGCGGCGGCTGCGCCATCCGGAGCCGTTTGGCGGCGCGGCTGAAGTGCAGTTCCTCCGCCACGGCGAGGAACGCGGCGAGGTGGCGCAGCTCCATGCCGTCCCCTCCCCGGGTCCGCCCGTGTCATTGATTGCTCCGGCGTCTCGGTCCGAGCCTAATTCGGTATTGGACGGCGATCAAAGCCGCTGAAAGCGTCGGCAGCGCGGGCATCCGGCCCGCCCCAGTGAGAGGACCGTGACCCGCATGCGTATCAGGATCGTCGGAGCCGGAGCCATGGGCCGTGGCATCGCCCAGTGGGCGGCCTCGGCCGGACACACCGTCGAGCTGTGCGACGTACGCGCCGAGGCGGTGGCGGACGCCGTCGCCTTCGTGCGCTCCATGCTGGACCGGGCCGTGGCCAAGGGGCGGATGGCGGCGGCGGACGCGGAGGCGGCGGTGGCGCGGCTGATCCCGCTGGACGACCCGTGGGCGGCGGGCCCGGGCGTGGAGCTGGTGGTCGAGGCCGTACGCGAGGACCTGGCGACGAAGACCGAGGTGTTCGGCCGGCTGGAACGGGCGCTGCCCGCCTCCACCGTGTTCGCCACCAACACCTCCTCGCTGTCGGTGACCCGGATCGCCGCCGCGCTGAAGGACCCGACGCGCCTGGCCGGGCTGCACTTCTTCAACCCGGTGCCGCTGATGCGGATCGTGGAGGTGGTGCCCGGCGCCGCGACCCGGCCGGAGATCCCGCCGCTGCTCACCTCGCTTGTGGAGGGCTGCGGCCACCGCGCGGTGACGGTCGCGGACACCCCGGGCTTCCTGATCAACCACGCCGGGCGCGGCCTGGTGACAGAGGCGCTGGCGCTCCTTGAGGAGGGCGTCGGGGAGCCGGCGGACATCGACCGGATCGCGCGCGACGTCCTCGGGCTGCGGATGGGCCCGTTCGAGCTGATGGACCTCACCGGGCTCGATGTGACGGCCGCCGTCATCGACTCGATCTGGGAGGGCTTCCGGCACGAGGACCGGCTCCGCCCCTCCTTCCTCACTCCGAACCGGGTGGCGGCCGGGCTGCACGGCCGCAAGACCGGCCGGGGCTGGTACGCGTACGGCCCCGAGGCCGCGGGCCCCGCCCCGGAGCCGCCGGTCACCGGGGACGCGGACCGCCCGGTGCACGTCTTCGCGCCGGACCCCGCGCGGGAGGCCGAAGCGGCCGCTCTCCGCGAGGCGCTGGCCTCGGCGGGCGCCGCCGTGGAGAGCGGGGAGCGGCCGTCGGACGCGGCGGTCGTCCTGGTCCCGGTCTGGGGCACCCCGGTCGCCTCGGCGGTCGCCGCGCACGGGCTGCCCGCCGGGCGCACCTTCGGCGTCGACTCGTTGCCGGCGGCGGGGCGGCGGCGCGTGCTCGCGGTGACCCCGGCCGCGGACGCGGCGGCGGCGCGGGACGCCCGCGCGGCACTGGCCCGGGCCGCGGACGGCGGAGAGGCGTTCGCGGTGTCGGTGGTCCGGGACACGGCGGGCTCGGTGGCGCAGCGGCTGCTGGCCTCCATCGTGTCGGTCGCGGCGTCCATCGCGGAGCGCGCGCTCGCCGCCCCGGCCGACATCGACGTGGCCGTCACGACGGGGCTCGGTTACCCGGTGGGCCCGCTGGCGTGGGGCGACCGGGTCGGCGCCGCCCGGATGCTGGAGCTGCACCGGGCGCTGTACGCGTCGACGGGCGACCCGCGCCACCGCCCGACGCGCTGGGTCGCGGAGCGGGCGGCGCTGGGGCTGGCGCTGACGGACCCGGGAACGTCGCCGGGGGATGTGCTCGGGGCGCCGTGACCGATTCGTCCACGACGGCGGTCCGGGGTTCTGCCTACGGTCGGTCCATGACTCCACGACTCGACGCGATCTCCCTCACCACCGCCGACCTGCCCGCATCCCTCGCCTTCTACCGCCGGCTGGGGCTCGGCATCCCGGACGGCGCGGAGTCCGCACCCCATGTGGAGGTGGCCCTGCCGGGCGGCGGGCGCCTGCTCTGGGACACCGAGGACGTCGTCCGCTCCTTCGACCCCGGCTGGGCGCCGCCGCCGTCCGGCGGGGACCGGCTCGGGCTCGCGTTCCTGTGCGAGAGCCCGGCGGAGGTCGACGTGGTCTACGCGGACCTGACCGGCGCCGGCTACCGCGGCCATCTGAAGCCCTGGGACGCGGTGTGGGGGCAGCGGTACGCCGTCGTCCTCGACCCGGACGGCTGCGCGGTCTCGTTGTTCGCGCCCTTGGCGTCCTAGGGGCTGCCGAAGTACGCGGTGAGCGTGGTGCCGGCCAGGTCGCGCATGTCCCGCGCCAGGTGGGCCTGGTCGGCGCAGCCCGCCGCGAGCGCCGCGTCGGCGTACGGCAGCCCGGAGCGTACGAGGGTCAGGGCCCGCTGGAGGCGGAGGATGCGGGCCAGGGTCTTGGGCCCGTAGCCGAAGGCGGTCAGGGAGCGGCGGTGCAGCTGGCGTGGGCCGAGCCCGGCGCACCGGGCGGCCTCCGCGACGCTGCTGCCCGCCGCCAGACGCGCGGCGACCGCCCGCATCGCCGGGTCCGGGGGCTCGGTGCGGGCCGCGCGGCCGAGGGCGATCTCCTCCAGGGCGGCGGCCGGGTCGGCCGCCTCGGCGACGCGCTCGGTGAGGCGGCGGGCCGGGGCGCCGGGCCACAGGGCCGCGAGCGGGACGCGGAGGTCGCGGAGTTCGTGGGCGGGGACGCCGAGCAGGGCGGGGGCGGTGCCGGGGGCGAAGCGGACGCCCGCCCAGCTGCCGCCGGTCCCGGTGGGCGGCGCGGTGCGGGTGTCGGGCCCGGCGACGAGCAGCCGGTCACCGCTCCACAGCAGGTCCATGCAGCCGTCGGGCAGCACCGGATGGGCGGTGCCCGGTTCCGCGGTCAGGGTCCACACCCGTGCGCCGTCGAGCCGCGCCGCGCGCTCTGTGTAGCTGTCGCCCATGCCGCTAGTGTCGTCCACGGACACGGCGGCGTACGTATCGGCTACGGGGGCGGTCATGGCGGCACTGATGGAGTTCACCACGGACAACGGGGCGACGGTGACCGTGGAGGTGGACCGTCACGCGCCGGGGGCGCAGCTGGTGTCGCGGGACGGGCCGCACGCCCTGGTGCGCGCGGGGCGCACGTTCGACAGCGCCCTGGAGGGCATCCGGTCGGCGGCCGAGTCGGCGCTGGCCGTGTTCCGGGACGGGCGGCTGAAGCCGGACGGGGTGGAGCTTGAGTTCGGCGTGAAGATCACCTCGGAGGCGGGCGCGGTGATCGCGAAGAGCGCGCTGGAGGGCCACCTCACGGTGAAGCTGTCCTGGTCGCCGGGGTCGGAGAACGCACCGGCCGCCGGCTGAGCGCTCACTCGTCGTACGGGTCGGACCGGTCCGGGTCCTTCTCGCGGCCGGGCTTCTGGAGCCGGGACTTCACGTCGTCCGGCGGCAGGAACCGGGACCACCGCTCGGGGAACTCGGAGGGCATGTACGGGCTGTCGCCCTCGTCGCCGTCGTCCTCGTCGTCGTCGGCCGGCGGGCCGCCGTGCCAGCTCTCCGCCTGGGTGCGGGCCACGAACTCGGCGGCCTGGGCGGCGCGCACCCGGTCGTTGGCGGCGCGGGCGGCGGCCGTCGCCACCGAGGGCCAGACCCGGTCGATGGCCGCGTTGACCGCGGCGCCGACCAGCACCGCGAAGGCGGAGACGCCGATCCACAGCAGCACCGCGATGGGGGCGGCCAGCGATCCGTAGATCGTGGGGCCCTCGACCGTGCTGGTCAGGTAGAAGCGGAGCAGGAAGCTGCCGAGCACCCACATCGCCAGGGCCACCAGGGCGCCCGGCATGTCCTCGATCCACGGCGAACGGACCGGCACGGACACGTGGTAGAGGGTGGTGAGGAAGGCGACCGAGAGCACGATCACCAGCGGCCAGTACAGGACGCTTATGACCTCCGTGCCCCACGGTATGAGCTCCACGACCCGGTCCGGGCCGACCACGAGCAGCGGCAGCACGACCGCGCCGAGCAGGAGCGCCACCACGTACAGCAGGAAGGCGAGCATCCGGGTCTTGACGATGCCGCGCTGGCCGTCGAGCCCGTACATGACGGTGATCGTGTCGATGAAGACGTTGACCGCGCGGGACCCGGACCACAGGGCGATCGCGAAGCCGATGGAGATGACGTCGGGCCGGGCGCCGGTGGTGACGTCGGCCAGCAGCGGCTTGGCGAAGTCGTTGACGCCGCGCTCGGAGAGCATGGTGTGGGCCGCGCTCAGGATGTTCCGCTCGATGGACGCGACCGTGGTGGTGCTGGTCCACTCGTCCACGTAGCCGAGCAGGCCGATCAGACCGAGGAGCAGCGGGGGCAGGGACAGCAGGGTGAAGAACGCGGCCTCGGCCGCGAGTCCCAGGATGCGGTACTCCATGCACGAGTTGACCGTGTCCTTCAGCAGCTGCCAGGCGAGCTGCCGCTTGGATACGTTGCGGTAGAGCACTCGGGCCCGGTGGAGCCGGCCCGGTGGCCGCTCGGGTGTTTCGTCTGCTGCCTGCACGTCCTTACCGTATCGGCATGGCGACCACCACCCACACCGTGTCCAACCAGCCCCCTCCCCTGCTCGGCTATGACGTCTTCGGCGCGGACCGGGTACTCGGCGAGGCCGTGGAACGTCATCTTCCGCCCGAGGTCCTGGACGAGGCCCGCGACGGGCTCACCGCGCTCGGCCGGTCGGCCGGCTCCGCGCAGGCGGCGTCCTGGGGCACCGAGGCGAACGCGAACCCGCCGAGGCTGCGCACCCACGACCGCTACGGGCACCGCGTCGACGAGGTCGGCTTCCACCCGGCCTGGCACCGGCTGCTCGGGCACGCCGTGGGGGCGGGGCTGACCGACGCCTGGGACCGGCCGGGCGGGCACGTCCGCCGGGCGGCGGGCTTCCTGGTGTGGACGCAGGCGGAGGCGGGGCACGGCTGCCCGGTCTCCATGACGCACGCGGCGGTGCCGGCCCTGCGCGCCGAGCCGGAGGTGGCCGCCGCGTGGGAGCCGCTGCTGACCTCGCGGGTGTACGAGGAGGGGCTGCGGCCGCCCGGGCGGAAGGCGGGGGTGCTGCTGGGGATGGGCATGACGGAGAAGCAGGGCGGCTCGGACGTGCGGGCGACCACCACGCGCGCCGAGCCGCTGTCCGAGGACGGCGCCTACGTGCTGACCGGGCACAAGTGGTTCTGCTCGGCACCGATGTCCGACGGGTTCCTGGTCCTCGCGCAGGCGCCGGGCGGGCTCACCTGCTTCCTGCTGCCCCGGGTGCTGCCGGACGGCAGCCGCAATCCGTTCGCGATCCAGCGGCTCAAGGACAAGCTGGGCAACCGGTCCAACGCGTCGGCGGAGGTCGAGTTCGACGGGACGTGGGCGCGGCGGATCGGCGCGGAGGGCCGGGGCGTCCGCACGATCATGGGGATGGTGGCGGCGACCCGGCTGGACTGCGTGACCGGTTCGGCGGCGCTGATGCGGCAGGCGGTGGCGCAGGCGGTCCACCACACCACGCACCGGTCCGCGTTCGGCGGCCCGCTCGCGGACAAGCCGCTGATGCGCAACGTGCTGGCCGATCTGGCGGTGGAGTCGGAGGCGGCGACCGTACTGGCGATGCGTCTCGCGGCGGCGTACGACGACGGCGGCGAGAGCGAGTCGGCGTTCCTGCGGATCGCGGTGCCGGCGGCGAAGTACTGGGTGACCAAGCGGTGCACGCCGCTGGTGGGCGAGGCGCTGGAGTGCCTGGGCGGCAACGGCTACGTGGAGGAGTCGGGGATGCCCCGGCTGCTGCGGGAGGCGCCGCTCAACTCGATCTGGGAGGGGTCCGGGAACGTCCAGGCGCTGGACGTGCTGCGGGTGCTGCGGCGCGAACCGCTCGCGCTGAACGCGTTCCTCCGGGAGGTCGGGCGGGCCCGGGGCGCCGATCACCGGCTGGACGCGGCGATCAGGGACATGCTGACGGAGCTGGCCGACCTGGCGGGGATCGAGGCGCGGGCGCGCCGGGTGGTGGAGCGGATCGCGCTGGTGCTCCAGGGCTCGCTGCTGGTGCGCTGGGCGCCGCCCGAGGTGGCGGACGCCTTCTGCGCTTCGCGCCTGGGCGGGGACGGGGGCGCGGCGTTCGGGACCCTTCCGCACACGCTGGATCTGGCGTCGGTCGTGGCCCGGGCCCGGCCGGTGGAGCGCTGACCGGGCGCAGCGACGGGGGGTGGTGCTGCGCCGACACGGCACCACCCCCCATGCTGTACACACCGCACGTGAGGGCCGGAGTCCCGCGGTGCGGTGTGCCGCCACTCTTGTACGGTCCGGGGGCCCTCGCCAGAGTTGCAGAGGGTTGCAACCATGGTGGGGAGTCGCGGTTTCGCGGCCCGGCCGGCGGCAGGATGGAGGGCGCGGCCCGCGCACCGGGCCGGCACTGGGTGAGGGGGAACCGGCGTGGAGACGACTTCGGCGGACGCGAGGCGGCCGGCCGCTCAGGGGGGCGCGCAGGCCAGGCGCCTGGTGCACCGGTCCCGTGAGGCGCGGATGGCGGGCGACCGCATGCCCGCCGCGCCCCGGGCGGAGATCGGCGCCTCCTGGGACCGGGTGCTGCGCAGCGGCCTCGATCCCGAACAGCCGACGCACAGCAGGCTGCTGGAGGCGGACGAGATCGAGCACCGGCGCCGCAGCTCGGCGCTGGGCGAGGTGATGCCGCTGCTCAGCGACGGGCTGACGAGCATCGCGGACGCCTCGCAGCAGATCATGGTCGTCACCGATGTGGAGGGCCGGGTGCTGTGGCGCGAGGGCAACACGGGGGTGCTGCGCCGGGCCGACGGCATCTGCCTCGCGGAGGGCGCGGCGTGGTCCGAGGAGATCACCGGCACCAACGCGATCGGTACGGCGCTCGCGGCCCGGGCCCCGGTGCAGGTGCACTCGGCGGAGCACTTCGTGCGCAGTCTGCACGGCTGGACGTGCGCGGCGGCCCCGGTGCGCGATCCTCGGGACGGCCGGCTGATGGGGATCGTGGACATCAGCGGGCCCGCGTCCACGTTCCACCCGACGACGCTGGCCCTGGTGCGGTCGGTGGCCCGGCTGGCGGAGAGCGAGATCCGGGTGCGCCACCTGGAGGCGGTGGACCGGCTGCGCGCGGTGGCCGCCCCGGTCCTGAGCCGGCTCGGCGGCCGTGCGGTGGCGGTGGACGGCCACGGCTGGACGGCGGCGGTGACGGGCATGCCCCCGGTGGACCGGCTGCCGCTGCCGAAGTCGCTGGGGCCGGGCCGGGTGTGGCTGCCGTCGCTCGGGATGTGCCGGGTGGAGCCGTTGCCGGGCGGCTGGCTGGTCCAGGTCGCCGACGGGGCGATGGACAGCCCGCCACGCCGGGTGGTCCTCGATCTGAGCCGGCCGCGCGCGCTCGCGGTGAACGTGGTGAGCCCGGTGGGCACCTGGACCCAGCGGCTCTCCCCGCGCCACGCCGAACTGCTGTACGCGCTGGCGCTGCACCGCGAGGGGCGTACGGCCTCCGAGCTGGCGCAGGACCTGTTCGGCGACGCGACCAGGACGGTGACGGTCCGGGCGGAGATATCGCGGCTGCGGCGCCATCTGGCCGAGGTGCTGGCGCACCGTCCGTACCGGTTCGGCGAGGGCGTGGAGGTGGAGGTGGTCCACCCGGAGCACCCGGCCGATCTGCTGCCCCGCTCGCAGGCCCCGGTGGTGGCGGCGGCGCGGGACGCGCGTGCGGGGAGGGGGCCGGGGGCGCGGTGACGGGGTCCGGGTGACCAGGGGCCGGGTGGGGCGGGGTGGGCGGGGCATGGTTGTCTGGCAGCCATGAGCGACCCCGTACGTCCTGATCCGCCGGCCCGCGAAGAGGTGACCGTCTGGTCCCTGGAGCAGACCTCCCCCGACGATCTGCGGCCGTCCGCGGTGCCGGACGCCGAGGTCCGGATCGTGCGGTCGGAGGTGCCGCTGCCCGAGTTCAGCCGGTTCCTCTACACGGCGGTCGGCGGTGACATCCGGTGGACGGACCGCCTCGGTCTGACGTACGCGCAGTGGCGGGAGGCCCTGGAGCGGCCGGGCGCGGAGACCTGGGTGGCGTACGCGAACGGGACGCCCGCGGGCTACATCGAGCTGGACCCGCAGGACGACGGCGTCGTCGAGATCATGTACTTCGGGCTGATCCCGGCCTTCCGGGGGCGGCGGATCGGCGGCCATCTGCTGTCGTACGGCGCCGCCCGCGCCTGGGACCTCGCCGAGCGGTGGCCGGAGCGGCCGGCGACGAAGCGGGTGTGGCTGCACACCTGCTCCAAGGACGGTCCGCACGCGATGGACAACTATCTGAGGCGCGGATTCCGGCTGTTCGACACGCGGACGGAGCTGGAGGAGCCGGTGCCCACCCCGGGCCCGTGGCCGGGTTCCGGCCGCTGAGCCGCGCCCCCGCACACCCGCGACCGGTTCGGTGGCACATCATCGCGTTTGTCCGGTTTCACGCTTCGCCCCGGTGCCCGTCACAGGTGTGACGGGCACTGCGTCATCTCATCACACGAGACCGCTTCGTCCACATCATGGATAGTGGTGGACTGCCGCGAGATCCCCATGACAGGCTTCCGTCATGTCCGGAACTGGAATTGCCTTGGTGAGTCGACGCCACGTCGACCTCGGCCGCATGTCCAGCGCCATCTGTCCGGCGAGCTGAGAGTCCCAGCACCGCCGAGATCCCCCCGCTTCAGTTCAGCCCTGCGCACCGCCGCGCTTCACGCGAGTGTGCAGTTCAGAGCCGCCCTCCTGCAGTCCCGAAGGACGTATCGCCATGGCCGCCAGCCCGGAGAACACTGCTACCCCGACGCCCCGCCGCAAGGCGGGGCGCCATCGTGGTGAGGGCCAGTGGGCCATGGGTCACCACACGCCCCTCAACGCCAACGAACAGCTCAAAAAGGACGACGACAGTCTCAACGTGCGGACACGCATTGAGACGATCTACTCCAAGCGCGGATTCGACTCGATCGACCCGTCCGACCTGCGCGGCCGGTTCCGCTGGTGGGGTCTCTACACCCAGCGCAAGCCCGGCATCGACGGCGGCCGGACCGGCGCCCTGGAGCCGGAGGAGCTCGAGGACAAGTACTTCATGATGCGCACGCGCATCGACGGCGGCCGGCTGACGACCGATCAACTCCGGGCCATCGGCGAGGTGTCGCAGGAGTACGCGCGCGGCTCGGCCGACATCACGGACCGGCAGAACGTGCAGATGCACTGGGTCCGCATCGAGGACGTGCCGGCGATATGGCAGAAGCTGGAGGCGGTCGGGCTCTCCACGACCGAGGCGTGCGGCGACTGCCCACGCACGATGATCGGTTCGCCGGTGGCCGGGATCGCCGCCGACGAGATCATCGACGGCTCCTCCGCGCTGGAGAGGATCCACGACCTCTACATCGGCAACAAGGACTTCTCCAACCTGCCCCGCAAGTTCAAGACCGCGATCTCCGGCTCGCCGGTGCAGGACGTCGTCCACGAGATCAACGACATCGCGTTCGTCGGCGTCGACCACCCCGAGCACGGTCCGGGCTTCGACCTGTGGGTCGGCGGCGGGCTCTCCACCAACCCCCGGCTGGCCGAACGCCTCGGCGCCTGGGTGCCGCTGGACGAGGTCCCCGACGTCTGGGCGGGAGTCACCGGCCTCTTCCGCGACTACGGCTACCGGCGGCTGCGCAACCGCGCCCGGCTGAAGTTCCTGGTCGCCGACTGGGGCGTCGCCAAGTTCCGCCAGGTCCTCGAGGACGAGTACCTGAAGCGCCCGCTGCTCGACGGGCCCGCCCCCGCCGAGCCGGTCTCCCGCTGGCGCGACCACGTGGGCGTCCACCCGCAGCAGGACGGCCGGTTCTACGTGGGCTTCGCGCCGCGCGTCGGCCGGCTGGACGGCGCCACGCTGACGAAGATCGCCGAGCTGGCGGAGGCGCACGGCTCGCACCGGGTGCGCACCACCGTGGAGCAGAAGCTCATCATCCTCGACGTGGAGCAGGACCGGGTCGAGTCGCTGTCCGCCGGTCTTGAGGCGCTGGGGCTCCAGGTGAAGCCCTCGACGTTCCGGCGGGGCACGATGGCCTGCACGGGCATCGAGTTCTGCAAGCTGGCCATCGTGGACACGAAGAACCGGGGCGCCTCGCTGATCGAGGAACTGGAGCGCCGGCTGCCCGACTTCGACGAGCCCCTGACCATCAACCTCAACGGCTGCCCCAACGCCTGCGCCCGCATCCAGACCGCGGACATCGGCCTCAAGGGCCAGCTCATGGTCGATGCCGACGGGAACCAGGTCGAGGGCTTCCAGGTCCACCTCGGGGGCGCGCTCGGGCTGGACGCCGGGTTCGGCCGCAAGGTGCGCGGCCTGAAGGTCACCTCGGAGGAGCTGCCGGACTACGTCGAGCGCGTCATCGGCCGCTACCTGGAGGAGCGCGAGGCCGACGAGCGCTTCGCCACCTGGGCGGCCCGGGCCAGTGCGGAGTCGCTGTCATGAGCGAGCGCGCCGCCCCGTTCCACTGCCCGTACTGCGGGGACGAGGACCTGCGCCCGCACGAGGCCGGGCACGGGGCGTGGGAATGCGCCTCCTGCAATCGTGCGTTCCAGCTGAAGTTCCTGGGGCTGCTGAGCCGGGGACTGACGCCCAACAACGTTGGAGGGGACGGGATATGACGGCCACTCAGAACATCGACGCGCTGACCGACGATGAGCTGCGGGAGCTCGCCGAGCAGGCCGGACGCGAGCTGGAGGACGCCTCGGCGCTCGACATCCTCACCTGGGCCGCCGACACCTTCGGCCCCCGGTTCTGCGTCACCTCCTCGATGGAGGACGCGGTCGTCGCGCACCTCGCCTCCCGGGCGATGCCCGGTGTGGACGTGGTGTTCCTGGACACCGGCTACCACTTCGAGGAGACCATCGGGACCCGGGATGCGGTGGACGCCGTGATGGACGTCAACGTCATCACGCTGACACCGCGCCGGACGGTGGCCGAGCAGGACGCCGAGTACGGGCCGAAGCTGCACGACCGCGACCCCGACCTCTGCTGCAAGCTGCGCAAGGTCAAGCCCCTGGAAGAGGGACTGACCGCCTACGCCGCCTGGGCGACCGGGCTGCGCCGCGACGAGTCCCCGACCCGGGCGAACACCCCGGTGGTCGGCTGGGACGAGAAGCGCCGGAAGGTGAAGGTCTCGCCGATCGCCCGCTGGACCCAGGACGACGTGGACGCCTACGTCGCCGAGCACGGGGTGCTCACCAACCCGCTGCTGATGGACGGCTACGCCTCCGTGGGCTGCGCGCCCTGCACCCGCCGGGTGCTGGAGGGCGAGGACGCCCGGGCCGGCCGCTGGGCCGGGCGCGGCAAGACCGAATGCGGGCTGCACGGCTGATGACGACTGATCAGGAGACTTCGATGAGCGTGACGGAGACGGGGGCCACCGTCTGGCTGACCGGTCTGCCGAGCGCCGGCAAGACCACCATCGCCTATGAACTCGCCGGGCGGCTGCGCGCCGAGGGCCACCGCGTGGAGGTGCTCGACGGCGACGAGATCCGCGAGTTCCTGTCGGCGGGCCTCGGTTTCTCGCGCGAGGACCGGCACACCAACGTGCAGCGGATCGGCTTCGTCGCCGAACTGCTGGCGGCGAACGGCGTCAAGGTGCTGGTCCCGGTCATCGCCCCGTACGCGGACAGCCGGGACGCCGTCCGCAAGCGCCACCAGGCCGAGGGCACCGCGTATCTGGAGGTGCACGTCGCCACGCCGGTCGAGGTGTGCTCGGAGCGCGATGTGAAGGGTCTTTACGCCAAGCAGGCGGCGGGCGAGATCAGCGGGCTCACCGGGGTGGACGACCCCTACGAGGCGCCCGAGTCACCCGATCTGCGGATCGAGTCGCACCGCCAGACCGTGCAGGAGTCCGCGGCGGAGCTGTACGCGCTGCTGAGCGAGAGGGGTGCGGCGTGACGACCGTCGCGACTGTGCAAGAGGGCACCGACCATCCGTACGCGCTGAGCCATCTGGACTCGCTGGAGTCCGAGGCGGTGCACGTCTTCCGTGAGGTGGCGGGCGAGTTCGAGCGTCCGGTGATCCTGTTCTCGGGCGGCAAGGACTCGATCCTGATGCTGCACCTGGCGCTGAAGGCGTTCGCGCCGGCGCCGGTGCCGTTCGCCTTGCTGCACGTGGACACCGGGCACAACTTCCCCGAGGTCCTGGCCTACCGCGACCGCGTGGTCGCCGAGCACGGACTGCGGCTGCACATCGCCTCCGTGCAGGAGTACATCGACGCCGGCACCCTGCGCGAGCGCCCCGACGGCACCCGCAACCCGCTCCAGACCGTGCCGCTGACCGAGGCCATCCGCCAGCACCGCTTCGACGCCGTCTTCGGCGGCGGCCGGCGCGACGAGGAGAAGGCCCGCGCCAAGGAACGCGTCTTCTCACTGCGCGACGAGTTCTCCCAGTGGGACCCGCGCCGCCAGCGCCCCGAACTCTGGCAGCTCTACAACGGCCGGCACGCCCCCGGCGAGCACGTCCGCGTCTTCCCGATCTCCAACTGGACCGAACTCGACGTCTGGCAGTACATCCAGCGCGAGGGCATCGACCTCCCGTCGATCTACTTCGCCCACGAACGCCAGGTCTTCAACCGCTCCGGCATGTGGCTGACGGCGGGCGACTGGGGCGGGCCCCGGGAGCACGAGGCCACCGAGACCCGCCAGGTCCGCTACCGCACGGTCGGCGACATGTCCTGCACCGGCGCCGTCGACTCCGACGCCACCACACTGGACGCCGTGATCAACGAGATCGCCGCCTCCCGGCTCACCGAACGCGGCGCCACCCGCGCCGACGACAAGATGTCCGAGGCCGCGATGGAAGACCGCAAGCGCGAGGGGTACTTCTAAATGACCACCACAGCCGAGCAGTTGAGCGCCACCACCCTGCTGCGCTTCGCCACCGCCGGGTCCGTCGACGACGGCAAGTCCACCCTCGTGGGACGCCTGCTGCACGACTCCAAGTCGGTCCTCACCGACCAGCTGGAGGCCGTCGAGCACGCCTCGCGCAACCGGGGCCAGGAGGCGCCGGACCTGGCACTGCTCACCGACGGGCTGCGCGCCGAGCGGGAGCAGGGCATCACCATCGATGTCGCCTACCGCTACTTCGCGACGCCCCGGCGCCGGTTCATCCTCGCGGACACCCCGGGCCATGTGCAGTACACCCGGAACATGGTCACCGGCGCCTCCACGGCGGAGCTGGCCGTGGTCCTGGTCGACGCCCGCAACGGGGTGGTCGAGCAGACCCGCCGGCACGCCGCCGTCGCCGCCCTGCTGCGCGTCCCGCACGTCGTCCTGGCCGTCAACAAGATGGACCTGGTGGACTACGCGGAGCCGGTGTTCGCCGCGATAGCCGAGGAGTTCACCGCGTACGCGGCATCCCTCGGGGTCCCCGAGATCACCGCGATCCCGATCTCCGCGCTGGCCGGCGACAACGTCGTGGAGCCGTCCGCGCACATGGACTGGTACGGCGGCCCCACGGTCCTGGAGCACCTGGAGACGGTCCCGGTCAGCCACGACCTGACCGGCTGCCACGCGCGCTTCCCGGTCCAGTACGTGATCCGGCCGCAGACCGCGGAGCACCCCGACTACCGGGGCTACGCGGGCCAGATCGCCGCCGGCGCGTTCCGGGTCGGCGAGTCCGTGACCGTGCTGCCCTCGGGCCGCACCTCCACGATCGAGGGCATCGACCTGCTCGGGGAGCCGGTGGACATCGCCTGGGCGCCGCAGTCGGTGACCCTGCGCCTGGCGGACGACGTCGACGTCTCGCGCGGCGACCTCATCGCGCCGGTGGACGACGCGCCGGCCGTCACCCAGGACGTCGAGGCGACCGTCTGCCACGTCGCCGACGAACCGCTCACCGTGGGCCGCCGGGTGCTCCTCAAGCACACCACGCGCACGGTCAAGGCGATCGTCAAGGACATCCCCTCGCGGCTGACCCTGGACGACCTCTCGCAGCACCCGGCCCCGGGCAAGCTGGTCGCCAACGACATCGGCCGGGTCGTGGTCCGGACCGCCGAGCCGCTGGCGCTCGACGCGTACGCCGACTCGCGGCGCACCGGTTCCTTCCTGCTGATCGACCCGGCGGACGGCACCACCCTGTCGGCGGGCATGGCGGGCGCCTCGTTCGCCGCCGCCGAGGAGCCGCCGGCCGCGGACGACGACGCGGAGTGGGACTTCTGATGGGCATCGACGTCTTCTCGACGTTCGCGAAGGAGGGCGGCCGCGTCGGCAGCGGCGCCCTGGGCAGCGGCCAGGGCGGAGTCGGGCGATGTGCGCGATGACGTACGCGCACCGCCCGCGCGCCCGGAAGCACCAACAGCTCCGCACGCACCGACGAAGACCTGCCGACTTCCCGGCCGCGCCCCCGCACGTACGAGGGGCGTGAGCTCCGGGCCTCCGAGAGGAACACCTCCCGTGCCTGCCCCCCGTACCACGTGGCGCCGCGGTATCGCCGCCGTCGCCGCCCTGCCCCTGCTGGCCCTGGCCCTGACGGCCTGCGGATACGGCTCCCAGGCGGCGGACGACGACGAGGCGCACACCGCCCACGGCGAGAAGCTCTCCGCTGACACCGTGCGCGTCGGGTACTTCCCGAACCTCACGCACGCCACCGCGCTCGTGGGCGACCAGGAGGGCCTGTTCCAGAAGGAGCTGGGCGGCACCCAGCTCGAAACCGCCACCTTCAACGCCGGCCCCTCCGAGATCGAGGCGCTGAACGCCGGCTCGATCGACATCGGTTTCATCGGCCCGTCGCCGTCCATCAACGGCTACACGCGGTCCAAGGGCCAGAACCTGCGGATCATCGGCGGCTCCGCGTCCGGCGGCGTCAAGCTCGTCGTGAACCCGGAGAAGATCAAGACCCTGGACGACGTGAAGGGCAAGCGGATCGCGACCCCGCAGCTCGGCAACACCCAGGACGTGGCGTTCCTCAACTGGATATCCGAGAAGGGCTGGAAGGTCGACGCCCAGAGCGGCAAGGGTGACGTCTCCGTCGTCCGCACGGACAACAAGGTGACGCCCGACGCCTACCGCTCCGGTTCCATCGACGGCGCCTGGGTCCCCGAGCCGACCGCCTCCAAGCTGGTCGCCGAGGGCGCGAAGGAACTGCTGGACGAGTCGACGCTGTGGCCGGACGACAAGTTCGTGATCACCAACATCATCGTGTCGCAGAAGTTCCTGAAGGAGCACCCGGACGTGGTCGAGGCCGTACTGCGCGGCTCCGTGGCCACCAACGCCTGGATCAACGCCCACCCGGACCGGGCGAAGGACTCCGCCAACGCCGCGCTGAAGAAGCTCACCGGCAAGGAGCTGCCGGCCGAGGTCATCGACCCCGCCTGGAAGTCGATCCGGATCACCGACGACCCGCTGGCCGCGACGCTCGAAGCGCAGGCCCGGTACGCGGTCGAGGCCGGTCTGCTGGAGAAGCCCGACCTCAAGGGCATCTACGACCTGAAGCCGCTCAACAAGATCCTCAAGGCCGCGGGCAAGCCCGGGGCCGACGACGCCGGCCTCGGCGTCAAGTAACCAGCCGCCCGAAGACTCCCAGGAGGTGACGACCATGGCGAACACCCTCACCCAGAGCGAGGACCGTGTCTCGGTCGGGCACGCCGCTCGCATCGCGCATGTCTCGAAGTCCTTCGCCGGGCCCGCGGGAACGCAGCTGGTCCTGGACGACATCAGCCTCGATGTCGCCCCGGGCGAGTTCGTCACCCTCCTGGGAGCCTCCGGGTGCGGCAAGTCGACGCTGCTCAGTCTGGTGGCCGGTCTCGACCGGCCGACCGCGGGCAGCATCGAGACCCCCGGCGGCCGGCCCGCGCTGATGTTCCAGGAGCACGCCCTGTTCCCGTGGCTGACCGCGGGCAAGAACATCGAACTGGCCCTGCGCCTGCGCGGGGTGCCGAAGGCGCGGCGCCGCGCCGAGGCGGAACGGCTGCTGGAGCTGGTCCGGCTCGGCGGGGCGTACGGGAAGCGGGTGCACGAGCTGTCCGGCGGTATGCGGCAGCGCGTGGCGATGGCCCGCGCGCTCGCCCAGGACAGCCAACTGCTGCTGATGGACGAGCCGTTCGCGGCGCTCGACGCCATCACCCGCGATGTGCTGCACGACGAGCTGACCCGGATCTGGCGGGAGACGAACGTCTCGGTCCTCTTCGTCACACACAACGTGCGCGAGGCCGTGCGCCTCGCCGAGCGCGTGGTGCTGCTCTCGTCCCGCCCGGGCCGGATCGCCCGTGAGTGGACGGTCGACATCGAGCAGCCGCGCCGTATCGAGGACACCGCCGTCGCGGAACTGTCCGTCGAGATCACCGAACAACTGCGTGGGGAGATCCGCCGTCATGGCCAGCACTGACATCAAGTCGGACGAGGCGGGGTCCGGCAGGGGCGGGAAGCCGGACGACCTGGCCGGCCTCGAAGCCGGTCTGGACGCCCTGGACGCGGTGCAGGTGCAGCGCACCCCGGTGCGCGAGGTCCTGCTGCGCAAGGTCCTGCCCCCGCTCGTCGCGGTGGCCCTGGTCCTGGTGGTCTGGCAGCTGCTCGTCCGGGGCGGGGTGACCGAGGACTACAAGCTGCCCGCGCCGTCCGCCGTCTGGCACAGCGCTCGCGACATGTGGCTCCAGGGGACGCTGCTCGACGTGGTGTGGACCAGCGTCTCGCGCGGTCTCCTCGGCTTCCTGCTCTCCGTGGCGATCGGCACTCCGCTGGGTCTGCTGGTCGCCCGGGTGAAGTTCGTGCGGGCCGCGATCGGCCCGATCCTGTCCGGGCTCCAGTCGCTGCCCTCGGTGGCCTGGGTGGCGCCGGCGGTGATCTGGCTGGGGCTGAACGACTCGATGATGTTCGCGGTCATCCTGCTCGGCGCGGTGCCGTCGATCGCCAACGGGCTGGTCTCGGGCGTCGACCAGGTGCCCCCGCTCTTCCTGCGGGCCGGACGCACCCTGGGCGCGACCGGGCTGCGCGGGACCTGGCTGATCGTGATGCCGGCCGCCCTGCCGGGCTATCTGGCGGGCCTCAAGCAGGGCTGGGCGTTCTCCTGGCGCTCGCTGATGGCCGCCGAGATCATCGCCTCGTCCCCGGACCTCGGCCTCGGGCTCGGCCAGCTGCTGGAGAACGGCCGCAACAACGCGGACATGCCGGGGATCTTCCTCGCCATCATCCTGATCCTGTTCGTCGGCATCGCCATCGACCTGCTCATCTTCAGCCCGCTGGAGCGGTGGGTGCTGCGCAGCCGCGGCCTCCTCGTCAGGAACTGAGCCGCCATGTCCTCTCCGGTCCTCCTCGTCATCGCCCACGGCAGCCGCGACCCGCGGCACGCCGCGACCGTGCACGCCCTGACGGCACGGGTCCGGGCGCTGCGCCCCGGGCTGCGCGTGGAGACGGGGTTCCTGGACTTCAACGCGCCCTCGGTGCCGAGGGTCCTGGAGCGGCTGGCCGCCGAGGGGGCGGGTGAGGTGGTGGCGCTGCCACTGCTGCTCACCCGGGCGTTCCACGCCAAGTCGGACATCCCGGCGGTGCTGCGGGAGGCCCGCGCGGCGCTGCCCCGGCTGCGGGTCCGGCAGGCCGAGGTGCTCGGCCCGTCGCCGCTGCTGAACGCCGCGCTGGAACGGCGGCTGTACGAGGCCGGGGTGCGCCCCGGCGACCGTGGCTCGACCGGGCTCGTCCTGGCCTCGGCGGGCTCCTCGGACCCGGAGGCGATCGCAGTGATCGCTGAAATCGCGCGGGAGCTGCGGCACACCGGTTGGTGTTCCGTGCGGCCTGCGTTCGCCTCCGCTGTAAGTGCCGGCGGCCTCTCCCGCACCGAGGACGCCGTACGCGCCCTGCGGGCGGAGGGCGTCCGCCGGGTGGCCGTCGCCCCGTACGTGATCGCGCCCGGCCGCCTCCCGGACCGCATCGCGGCGGGGGCGGCCGAGGCCGGTGCGGAGGTGCTGGCCGGGGTGCTGGGCCCGGCCCCGGAGCTGGCCCGGCTGCTGCTGCACCGGTACGACGGGGCCCACGCGGCCACCGCGCGGCCGGTCGCGGTCAGCGCCTGAGGCGGGCGGCGCGGCGGACCCGGCTCAGCCGACGTCGATGCCGCCGGTCCGGGTGCGCTTGAGCTCGAAGAAGTCGGCGTGGCCCGCGAGCGTCCGGAAGCTGTCGAAGAGCCGGGCCGCCTCCTCGCCGCGCGGGATGGCCCGCAGCACCGGCCCGAACCACACCGTGCCGTCGACGTGGATCGTGGGCGTGCCGACGTAGCCGCCCGCCTCCGGGTCCTGGCCGGCCTCGTGGCTGCGCCGCACGGCCTCGTCGTACGCCTCGCCGTGCGCGGCGTCGGCCAGGTGCGCGGGCAGGTCCAGCTCGGCCAGGGCCTCGGCGACGACCTGGTCGAAGTCCTCGTTCTTCTGCTGGTGGATGCGGCTGCCGAAGGCGGTGTAGAGGTCGCGCAGGATCTCCTCGCCGCGCTCCTCGGCCGCGGCGGCGGCGACCCGGACGGGGCCGATCGACCGGTCGACCAGATCGCGGTACCAGTCGGGGAGTTCGTTGCCCTCGTTGTGCAGGTAGAGGCTCATGACGTGGAAGCGCAGCTCGATGTCGCGGTGCTGCTCCACCTCCAGCATCCAGCGGGAGGTGATCCAGGCGAACGGGCAGGCCGGGTCGAAGTAGAAGTCGACGACCGGCCTGCCCTGTTCCGGGGCGGAGTGAGTGGTCATGGGGCGAGCCTAGCCAGCCGGTGGCGCACTCCCCCGGGCCATTCGGCACCCGTTCGCCTGGGCCATTCTCAGCCCGCGCTCCACTGCGGGTCGCGCCCGCTCAGCGCCAGCGCGCGGGTGAGTCCGGTGGCGCCGGGGACGTCCACCTCGTCGGTGAATCCCTCGTACTGGCGGTAGAGCGCGGCCGTCTTCTCGACGGTGGCGAGGACGTACGCGGCGGCTTCCCCGGAGATCCGGAACTCCTGGCCGGTGGCGCGGGCCACGTCCCAGCCGTGCAGCACGATCTCCTCGACGAGCATCGCGGCGGTGTCGGCGGCCGGGGACGCGGAGTCGCCCTCGCCGATGGTGCCTTCCCAGACGGCGGGGTCGGACCAGGCGGCGACGGCCCGGTCGAGCCGGTCGGCGTACCGGTCGGCCCAGTCGGCGTCGGCGGTGAAGTCGCGGGCGATCAGCTCCTCGGGGAGCTCGGTGCGCCGGGCGCGGTGCTCCATGCCGTGCGAGGTGTAGAGGACCCAGTGGTTGAGGAGGGTGCGCAGGTCCCAGTCCGCGCAGGGGGTGGTGGTGGTCTCCAGCTGTGCTGCGGTGATGCCCCGGGCCACACGGGCGGCCTCGGCGGAGCATTCGGTCATGTGGGCGTGCTCGTTCTTCATGCGCCCCAACGTAGGCAGGCGCGCGCGGCCGGTCTTGAAGAAAGGCGACAGGTGCCGGGCGCGGCGGGTGTACGGGCCACGGATAGGCTTTCCGGTGCGCGGAAGAGCGCTCGCGCCCGTACGAAGGAGCAGCCGCACGTGACCACCACCGCCCCTCTGTCCCCCTCCGTCGTCACGGCTCCGGTCCCGGTCATCCGGGCCGCCGAGGTCTCTCTCGTGCGCGACGGGAACGTCCTGCTCGACGCGGTGTCGCTCACCGTGCGCGGCGGGGAGCACTGGGCGCTGCTGGGCGCGAACGGGGCCGGCAAGAGCACCCTGCTCGGGCTGCTCGGGGCGGTGACGCATCCGACGCGCGGGTCGGTCGAGGTGCTGGGCCGGACGCTGGGGCGGGTGGACCTGCGGGAGCTGCGGACCCTGCTCGGCCATGTCAATCCGCGCCATCCGCTGCGTTCCCCGCTGACGGTGAACGAGGTGGTGCTGACCGGTCTGACGAACTCGGTCGAGCCGGTGCCGCGCTGGTCGCCGGGCCCGGGGCAGCGGGAGCGGGCGGAGCGGCTGCTGGCGATGCTCGGGATGGGCGGCAAGACGGGGTCGCGCTGGCCGGCCCTGTCGCAGGGTGAGCGCGGCCGGACGCTGATCGCCCGGGCGCTGATGCCGCAGCCCCGGCTGCTGCTGCTCGACGAGCCGGCGACCGGGCTCGATCTGGCCGCCCGGGAACAGTTGCTGGACAGCCTGGACGCGTTGCGCGAGGAGCATCCGGAGCTGGCGACCGTGCTGGTGACCCATCATCTGGAGGAGCTGCCCGCCTCCACCACGCACGCGATGCTGCTGCGCGGCGGGCGGTGCCTGGCCTCGGGGGCGGCGGACGAGGTGCTGACCACGGACCTGGTCAGCGAGTGCTTCGGCCATCCGGTCCGCATCAGCCGGACGGACGGCCGCTGGGCGGCCCGGGCACGGCGGGCGCCGCGGGCTCAGTAGCCGGGTGCGGCCTCGAAGGGCGTGGCCTGGTGGTAGTAGAGCAGCCAGCCGGCCGTGGTGCGGCGCCAGAGCGAACTCCGGTGGGCGCGCCTGCCCTTGGCCTCGGTGTCGAAGGTGAGGTGGACGAGCCCGTCGGCGAGGTGCACGCCGCGCATGCGTGAGGCGGTGAGCCGGCCGGGGCCCGGGGCCCGCCCGGAGACGAGCAGGTCGATGATGGTGTCCCGGTCCCAGTGGCGGCCGGTGGTGTCGACCTCGTGGTAGTCGGGGTGGAGGACCTGGGCGAGGAGGTCGGCGGAGGTCCGGACCAGGGGGTCCAGGAGCCGGAGTTCCCCCTCGATGGCCGCGGCCACGCCCGGCGCCGGTCCGGTCATGCCCGCCTCCCGCCCGTATCGGTCGTCATGGGGCAAGCGTAGGACGCTGCGGGCGGACCGTGCGGCCGCCGCGCCCCGTGGGGGAGGGCGCGGTGGCCGACGGCCGGTCGCGCTGTTACTCGACGATCTTCAGGAGCTTGTTCGCCGTTCCCTCGGTGGCGTTGCCGATGGCGTCCGGGGTGGCCCCATCGGTCAGGGCCGTGGCGACCTCGTCCGGGGTGGCGTCCGGGTGCCCGGCCAGGTAGACGGCGGCGGCGCCGACGACGTGCGGGGTCGCCATCGACGTACCGGAGATGGTGTTGGAGCCGGTGTCGCTGTCGTTCCAGGACGAGGTGATGTCGGAGCCCGGGGCGTAGAGGTCCACGACCGAGCCGTAGTTGGAGAACGACGACTGCTCGTCGTCCACGGTGGACGAGGCGACGGTGATGGCCTCGGGGACGCGGGAGGGGGAGCCCCCGCCGGCGTCGCTCGACTCGTTGCCGGCGGCGACCGCGAAGGTGACGCCGGAGGCGATGGCCTTCTGGACGGCCGCGTCGAGCGCTTCGTCGGCGCCGCCGCCCAGGCTCATGTTGGCGACGGACGGGCCCTGGTGGTGCTCGGTGACCCAGTCGATGCCGGCGACGACCTGCTCGGTGGTGCCGGAGCCGGAGTCGTCCAGGACGCGGACGGCGACGATCTTCGCGTTCTTGGCGACGCCGTAGGTGGCCCCGGCTATGGTGCCGGCGACGTGGGTGCCGTGGCCGTTGCCGTCGTCGGCGCTGTCGTCGTTGTCGACGGCGTCGAAGCCGGAGCTGGCGCGGCCCCCGAACTCCTCGTGGGTGGTGCGGACGCCGGTGTCGATGACGTACGCGGTGACGCCTTCGCCCGCGCTGTCCGGGTAGGTGTACGCGTGGTCGCCGGCGGTCTCCGTCTGGTCGATGCGGTCCAGGCCCCACGAGGGCGGGTTGTCCTGGGTGGCGTCGATGTGGAACTTCTTGTTCTGGACGACCTTGGAGACGGCCGGGTCGGCGGCGAGGCGCTTGGCCTCCGTCTCCGAAAGACCGCTCGCGGAGAAGCCGTTGATGGCGGAGCTGTAGTTGCGCTTCAGCTTTCCGCCGTACTCCTCGGCGAGTTCCGCCTTGTCCGCCTTCTGGTCCAGCATCACGATGTAGCTGCCGGAGACCGCGGTCGCCGCGTCGGCGCCGTAGATCTTGCCCATGGCCGGAGCGGGTGTCGCTCCGGCGAACGGGGTGCCCAGCAGGGTGACGCCGGCGGCGGCCGCGACCGCGGTGATGGAGGCGGTCAGCTTGAACCGGCGTGCGCGCTTGTGAATGGCCATGAAGAGGGGTCTCCTCGTCATTCTTTGTGGGGGGATTGACCTCCGGCCGGAAGATCTCCGGGGGTTGGCTCGAAACCCTGACCGATTGACGCGCGCAGATCAATACCTCGCTACAGCTCCGACGCACTCGCCAACCTTTCGTCACAGGACGGTCGCAGGAGCCCCTCGATACGCCGATCACCTTTACGTGTAAGGGGCTTCGATCCTCCTTCTCGGGGGCATGCCCCGTCCCCAGGACGGAGAGGGACCGCGTCCGGCTCGCCGGAGAGCATGACGAACTCGCTTTATGCCGCCCCTACCTTCGAATCGGGAGGCGGCGGCGATGGGCCGGTGCCGGTCACGAGGGGGCAGGCCCGTCATGGGGAATGTGGATTCGGCGCGGACGCGGGGGCCGCGGGTGCGGGGCGTCGCGGCCCGGGCGGGCGGCTGGAGCGCCCGGCACCGCTGGGCGGCGGTGACGATCTGGGTGCTGTTCGTCGTCCTGGCCATGGGCCTCGGCTCCGCGGCCGGCCGGGTCGACGTCAAGGAGAGCGAGCAGATGTCCGGCGAGGTGGGCCGGGCCGTGCAGATCATCGAGGACGCGGGGCTCAAGGACCCGGCCGGCGAGACCGTGCTCATCCAGTCGGAGGGCGGGGGCGGGGCGGTGGCCGGGTCGGCCGAGTTCCGGGCGGCCGTCGAGGACGTCATCGAGGCCGTGCAGGACACCGGTGAGGTCACCGCCGTCACCTCGCCGTACACCACCAAGACCATTTCGGCCGACGGGCACAGCGCGCTCGTGCAGTTCGAGATGAAGGGCGACCCCGAGACGGCGAGCGACCGCGTGGCACCCGTGCTGGCGGCCGTCGAGAAGGTGGACGGCGCGCACGACGGCCTCCTGATCGAGGAGATCGGCGGCGCCAGCATGGGCAAGACCTTCGACGACGCCTTCGGCAGCGACTTCCAGCGGGCCGAACTCTCCGCCGTGCCGGTCGCGCTCGGCATCCTGCTCATCGCCTTCGGCGCACTGGTCGCGGCACTGCTCCCGGTCGCCCTGGCTCTCACCGCGATCATGGCGACCATGGGCCTGATGGGTGTGGTGAGCCACTTCCAGCCGATGAGCGACACCGCCAACTCGGTGATGCTGCTGGTGGGTCTGGCCGTGGGCGTCGACTACTGCCTGTTCTACCTGCGCCGGGAGCGCGAGGAGCGGGCCAAGGGGCGGGACCCCCGGACCGCGCTGATGATCGCCGCCGCGACCAGCGGACGCGCCGTCGTCGTCTCCGGTGTGACGGTCTGCGTCGCGATGGCGGGCATGCTCTTCACCGGCATCGCGGAGTTCGAGGCGATGGGCCTGGCCTCGCTGATGGTCGTCGCCGTCGCCATGGTCGGCTCCGTCACCGTGCTGCCCGCGCTCCTCTCGCTGCTCGGCGAGCGGGTCGAGAAGGGCCGGGTGCCGTTCCTGAACCGCCTGAAGCGCTCCGAGCGGGGCGGCGCCGACGGCGAGAGCCGGGTCTGGCGCGCGGTGCTCACCGCCGTGCTGCGCCGCCCGTGGACCGCGCTCGTGGTCGCCGCCGGGGCGCTCGCCGCGATCGCCCTGCCGGCGCTCGGCATGCACACCCAGAACCTCACCCTGGACCAGGAGTTCGGCGACTCGCTGCCGATCGTGCGGACCTACGACCGGCTGAACGAGGCGTTCCCCGGGGGCGCCGACCCGGCGCAGGTCGTGGTGAAGGCCGACGACATCGGCGCCGCTCCGGTGCGCGAGGCGCTGGAGGAGTTCCGCCGGCAGGCCGTCTCCTCGGGCGCTTCGAAGGGCCCGGTGGACATCGTGACGCACGACGCGGAGAACGTCGCGGTCATCGACGTGCCGCTGGTCGGCGGTTCGGACCAGGCCGCGGCCGAGAAGAGCCTGGACCTGCTGCGGGACACCGTGCGTCCGGCGACGCTCGGCAAGGTCGACGGGGTGGAGGCGCCGGTCACCGGACAGGTCGCCGGTTCGAAGGACTTCAACGACCAGATCGTCGGCTCGGTCGTGCCGGTCTTCGCCTTCGTCGTCGTCTTCGCCTTCCTGCTGATGCTGCTCTGCTTCCGGTCGCTGACGGTGGCCATCACCTCGATCATCCTCAACCTGCTGTCGGTGGGCGCCGCCTACGGCATCCTGACGGCGGTCTTCCAGCACGGCTGGGGCGCCTCACTGGTGGGCGCCGAGGGCGTCGGCGCGATCATCTCCTGGCTGCCCCTGTTCCTCTTCGTGATCCTCTTCGGGCTCTCGATGGACTACCACGTGTTCGTGGTCTCCCGTATCCGTGAGGCCCGCCTCCAGGGCCGCAGCACCCGGGACGCCATCGCCCACGGTGTCGTCACCACGGCCGGGGTCGTCACCAGCGCCGCCGTGATCATGGTCGCGGTGTTCGCCATCTTCGGGACGCTCTCGATGCAGTCCATGAAGCAGATGGGCGTCGGCCTGGCGGCGGCCGTGCTGATCGACGCGACGATCATCCGCGGGGTGCTGCTCCCGGCCGCGATGGCCCTGCTGGGCGACCGCAACTGGTACTTCCCGAACTGGCTGCGGTGGCTGCCCGACATGACGCACGACGAGTCGTACGACGACGAGCCGGTCCTGTCCGCGCCGGCGCGCGGCGGTGAGGAGCCGGAGCGGGTCGGCGTCTGACCCGGGCTGTACCTACGTGGGCCCTCCTCCCGGACCGCCGGGAGGAGGGCCCACGCCGTTCAGCGCTGGTAGCGGGCCAGGACCCGGTTGCCGTCGGTGACCAGACGCTCCTTCAGTTCGGCCGCGTCGATCGCCCCGCTGTAGTACTCCTGGAGCGCGGGCGTCGCCACCTTGTCCTTCCACTCGGGATAGCCGCGCACCGACTGGGCCGGGGCGGACCGCAGCGACCCGGCGAGCGCGGCGCCGGTGGCCCAGCCCCGGTCCGCGGTGTGCAGGGAGGGGTCGGCCAGCGCCTCGGTGCCGGTGGGCAGCATCCAGTCCCCCTTGGCCAGCCGCACCATGTTGGCGGGCTTGAGCAGGAAGTCGATGAACCGGACGGCCTCCTTCTTGTGCGGGCTGTCCTCGGCGACGGACAGGGTCTGCGGGCTGACCCCCTGCGCCAGCCCGTCCCGGCCGGCCGGGGCCGGCAGCACCGTCCACTCGAAGCCCTTCGGGGCCTGCTCGACGACCTGCTGGCGGTACGAGAACCCCAGCGGCACCATCGCGTACTTGCCGCCGAAGAAGCCGGGCAGGGTGTCGCCGCCGCCCATGCCGAGCGCGGTGCGGGCGGCGCTGTGGTCGGTGTTGACCTGGTCGTGGATGGTGTCCGGGACCACCTGGTCGCCCTCCCCCATCGCGACGGTCACCTTGCCGTCGGCGCCCCGGTGGAAGAGCTCGCCGCCCGCCGAGAGGCCGAGGTTGAGGGTGACGGAGACCGGCTCCTTGAGCGGCCAGGCGACCCCGTAGCGGCCGTCGCCGGTCAGCTGCTCGGTCACCCGGCGGAACTCCGGCCAGCTCCACGGCCTCTCGGGGGTGGGGATGCGGACCCCGGACGCCTTGAGGATCTTGGTGTTGGCGATCAGGACGCGGGGCTCCTGGAGGAAGGGGACGCCGTACACCCCGCCGTCGAAGGTGGCCGTCTCCCAGCTGTTGCGCGGGATGCCCTCGGTCAGCGCGTCCGGGAGGAGGGGGCGGAGGTCGGCGAGGTAGCCGCCGTACGCGAAGTCGGCGAGGTCGTCGGAGGCGTCGTGGATGACGTCGGGCGCCTCGCCGCCCTCGAAGGAGGTGAGGAGCTGGTCGTGGACGCTGTCCCAGCTGCCCTGGACGTATTCGACCCGGATGTCGGGGTGGGCCGCGTTCCACTCCTTCACCAGCTGCTTGTTGATGTCGACGGACTCCTTCTGCCAGGCCAGCGACTGGAAGCGGAGGGTGATCTTCCCGTCCGCGTCGCCGTCACCGTTCCCGCCGCAGCCGGTGAGCAGCAGCGCGAGCGCGGTGGCCGCCCCGGCTGCCGTACGTACCAGCGCGCGCATCAGCTCTTCACCGCCCCGGCCAGCATGCCGCCGGTGATCCGCCGCTGGATCAGGGCGAACAGCACGAGCGAGGGGAGGGTGGCGAGGAACGCGGCGGCGGCGAGCGGCCCGAGGTCGGCGGCGCCCTCGGCGCCGAGGAAGTGCGTCAGTACGACCGGCAACGTCTGCTTCTCCGGGGTCTTGAGGAGGACGAGCGCGAAGAAGAACTCGTTCCACGCGGTGATGAACGCGAAGAGGGCCGTGGCGACGATCCCGGGGGCCAGCAGCGGGGCGGTGACCGAGACCAGCGTCCGCAGCCGCCCGGCCCCGTCGACCGCCGCCGCCTCCTCCAGTTCGCGCGGCACGGCCCGTACGTATCCGACGAGCATCCACAAGGCGAAGGGCAGCGCCCACACCACGTAGACCAGGATCAGGCCCCAGAGGGTGTTGATCAGGTGCAGGTTCTTCAGGATCAGGAAGAGCGGGATGATCAGCAGGACGAAGGGGAACGCCTGGCTGACCACCACCCAGCCGGTGGCGGCCGTGGCGAGGCGGGTGCGGTGGCGGGCCATCACATAGGCCATCGGGGTGGCGATCAGGACGGCAATCAGCCCGGCCGAGAGCGCGGCGATCAGCGAGTTCGCGGTGGCCCTCAGCAGCGGCTGCTCGTCGAACGCCTGCCGGAAGTTGTCCAGCGTCGGGTGCTGCGGAATCCAGGTCGGGTGCAGGGAGCCCAGCTCGGGGGCGGGCTTGAAGGCGGTGGAGATCAGCCACAGGAAGGGGAACGCCAGGAAGACCAGGTAGCACAGCAGCGCCACGTACTGCCCGGCGCGCACGGACCGTTTGGTACGCATGCTCATCGGTCGTCGCCTCCCCTGAGCCGCCCGGCGAGATACACGGCGAGGATCACGGAGATCACCGCGACCATCACACAGCCCATCGCGGCGGCGTAGCCGAACTGCCCGTAGCGGAAGGCCTCCTCGTACGCGAAGAGCATCGGCAGCCGGGTCCGGCCGCCGGGGCCCCCGTTGGTCAGGACGTAGACCAGGGCGAAGGAGTTGAAGTTCCAGATGAAGTTGAGCGCGGTGATGGAGAGGGCGACCGGTCTGATGGCGGGCCAGGTCACCGTCCGGAACCGGCGCCAGGCGCCCGCCCCGTCCAGCGCGGCGGCCTCGTGGAGTTCGTGCGGGGTGTTCTGGAGCCCGGCCAGCAGGGCGACCGTGGTCTGCGGCATCCCGGACCAGACGCCGACGACGATCACGGCCGGCAGCGCGGTCGCGAGCCCGGTCAGCCAGTCCCGGCCGTCCCCGAGGCCCAGGTCGCGGATGGTCTCGTTGAGGATGCCGGCGTCCGGGTTGTAGACGAGCCGCCACATGATGCCGACGACGACCTCGGGCATCGCCCACGGGATGATCGCCAGGGCGCGGGCCAGCCAGCGCATCCGCAGGTTCTCGTTGAGCAGCAGGGCCAGGCCGAGGGCCAGCACGAACTGCGGGACCGTGACGCCGACCGCCCACACCAGGCCGATCCGGAACGACTCCCAGAACAGCCCGTCGTGCAGCAGGTCCTGGAAGTTCAGCGTGCCGGTCCACTGCGTGGCGCGGGTGCGGCCGGACTGGGCGTCGGTGAAGGCCAGCGCGATGCCGTAGAGCAGCGGGCCGACGCTCAGGACCAGGATCGGGATGAGGGCGGGGAGGACCAGGAACCAGGTGCCGGCGCCCCGGTCGAGCCGGCCTTCGGTGCGCTTGCCGGCGCGTTTGCCGGGCGGCCCGTGCCGCCCCGATCCCACGGTCGCACTCGCCAATGTCATGATTACGCCCCCTTTGCGTCGTTCGACCGGCTACTTGCCGTTCTGGCCGCTCAGGTGGCCTCCGTCATCGTGCTGACGGGCCGCCGGTTCGTCAAGGCAACCTGCACGGATGCGAAAATCGGACCATGAACGAGATGGAAGCGCGCGAGGTGCTGGCCGCCGCCGGGTTCCCCGGCGGCTCGGAGCTGCTGGCGCTCGGTGAGAACGCGGTGTTCACGGCCGACGGCCTCGTCGTGAAGGTCGGCCGGGACGCCGCGCGCCACCCCGAGCTGCTGGAACGGGCCGAGCGCGAGGTGGCCGTCGCCCGGTGGCTCGCGGCGTCCGGGGTCCCCGCCGTGCGGGCGGCCGGGGACGGGGCGCGGCAGGTCGGCGGTCACCCGGTGACCGTGTGGCACCGGCTGTCCGAGGCGGTGCGGCCCGCCGAGCCGCGCGATCTGGCTCCCCTGCTGGCCGCCGTCCACGCGCTGCCCGTGCCGGAGGACTTCGCGCTGCCGCGCCGGGAGCTGCTGGGCGGCGTCGAGCGGTGGCTGCGGCTGGCGGGCGACGCGATCGATCCGGCCGACGCGGCGTATCTGCGCGAGCGGCGCGACGGGTTCGCGGCGGCGGCAGCGGCGCTGGTCCCGCATCTGCCGCCGGGGCCGATCCACGGGGACGCGCTGGCGCGCAACGTCCATGTCGGGGCGGACGGGCCGGTGCTGGTGGATTTGGAGACCTTCTCCTCCGATCTGCGCGAGCACGATCTGGTGGTCCTGGCGCTGTCCCGCGACCGGTACGGGCTGGCGGCCGAGGCGTACGACGCGTTCACCGAGGCGTACGGGTGGGACGTACGGGAGTGGGACGGGTGCGGGGTGCTGCGGGGGGCGCGGGAGACGGCGAGCTGTGCGTGGGTGGCGCAGCACGCGCCCTCGAACGATGCCGCTCTCGCGGAGTTCCGGCGGCGGGTGGCGTCCTTGCGGGACGGGGACCCTGCGGTGCGGTGGTATCCGTTCTGAGTCGGTGAGGTCCTCCGGCGCGCCGGACCAGCGTGTGTCCTCAATCGCCGGACGGGTTTGATTGTGCCGCCTGCCGTGTTCTTCCCGCAGCCGGAATCCGGGCAGAAACCCAAGCCCGTCCGGCGATTCAGGACAACGCGCGGGTCAGGCGGTCGTGCGCACCGGCTCCCGCACCGGCCACTGGCCGTCCACCACCGCGTCCGGGGTGCCCTTGCGGCGGAGGAAGTCCTGGAAGTCCGCCGCCCACTCCGCGTGCCAGGTGATCTGGCGGGCGTGCAGGGCGTCCGCCGCGAGCTCCGCGACGACGCGGTGCCGGGCGGCTATCGCGTAGGCCACCCGGACCGCGGCCAGGGCGTCCGCCGCCGCGTCGTGGGCGCCGCCGTGGACCACGCCGTACTCGACGCAGACCGCCTCCAGATTGCGCTTGCCCTTGCGGTAGCGGTCGACGGCCCGGTCGATGGTGTACGGGTCGATGACGGGGCCGACGGGCGCGCCGCCCAGCCGGTCGGCGAGCGGAGGCAGTCCGTGGCGGTGCAACTCGGCGGTGAGCAGCGTCAGGTCGAAGGCGGCGTTGTACGCGACGACCGGGACGCCCCGGCGCCAGTAGCCGGCCAGCGTGTCGGCGATCTCGTCGGCCACCTCGCGCGCGGGGCGGCCCTCCGCCGCCGCCCGCTCGCTGCTGATGCCGTGGATCGCGGACGCCTGAGCGGGGATGCGGATGCCCGGGTCGGCCAGCCAGGTGTGCCGGGCCGCCGGCTCACCGTCCCGGTCGTCCACCGCGATGACCGCGGCCGTCACGATCCGGGCCTCCAGCGGGTCCGTCCCCGTCGTCTCCAGATCGAAGCCGACCAGCGCGTGCCGGTGCCAGCTCATCCCGTACCTCCTTCATGGTGCTCCCCCGGATGACGACCACCCTCGCACGGGCCACTGACAACGCCGCTCAGGAGACCGGCCGGGAGTCGCTCCACACCGACTCGAACTCCTCGCGGTACGTCTCGAACAGCCCGTGTTCGTACCCCTGCCCGGCCCGGACCACCGCACGCCCGCCGCCGCGCAGCACCAGCACCGGTGCCTCCATGCCGCGCGCCCGGCGCAGATAGGTCTGGACGACCCCGACCGCGTCGGCCCCGTCGCCGTCCACCAGGTAGGCCGTGAAGCGCGGGGTCTCGTCGAAGACGTGGATCTGGAAGGCGTCCGGGTCGCGGAGCTTGGCGCGCACCCGGCGCGTGTGCAGGATGTTCATCTCGACGGACCGGCTCAGCTCGCCCTTCTTCAGGCCGAGCTCCCGTTCGCGGCGCTTGACCGCGCTGCTGGCCGGGTTGATGAAGAGCAGCCGTATCCGGCAGCCCGACTCGGCGAGCCGGATGAGCCGGCGTCCGGAGAAGTTCTGCACCAGGAGGTTGAGCCCGATGCCGATCGCGTCGAGCCGGCGGGCGTCGCCGAACAGGTCCTCGGCGGGCAGCTGGCGCTGGAGGCGCACCCGGTCGGAGTGGACGGAGACCACGTCGGCGTACCGGTCGCCGACCAGCTCCTCGACGGCGTCGACCGGGAGCCGGTCCGCGGAGGGCACGCCCGCGCCGCTGCCCAGCATCTCCAGGAGCCGGGCGGAGGCCCGTTCGGCCTGGGCGAGCACCGCCTCGTTGAGCGCGCGGTTGCGGGAGACGACGTTGCGGGCGACCTCCAGCTCGTCGAGCGCCAGTTCGACATCGCGGCGGTCGTCGAAGTACGGCTCGAAACAGGGCCAGTGCTGGACCATCAGCTCGCGGAGCTGGGGCAGCGTGAGGAAGCTGAGGACGTTGTCGTCGGCCGGGTCGAGCAGATAGCCCTTGCGGCGGGAGACCTCGCGCACGGCGACCGCGCGCTGCACCCACTCCTGGCCGGCGGGCCCGGCGGCGGCCACCACCCAGTCCTCGCCGTGGACGGGCTCGTAGATCGGCCGGAGCACCGCCGCGACGACGGCGCGCAGCCGCTGTTCGACGAGATTCAGCCAGATGTAGGCGCGCCCGGCCCGCTGGGCGCGCGTGCGCACCTCGCTCCAGGCGTCGGCGTCCCAGTCCAGCTCCGCACCGATCTCCAGGGGCTGTGCCAGCGAGACCGCCCCGGGCGGGACCTCGGCCACGTCCCCCTCGTGACCCGCGTCACCCGGGGGCAGCTCGAACCCTCCCGAGCTCACCCACGCACCGCCTTCCACTCCCCCACCAACGATCAAGGAAGGGTACTCCGGGAGCGGGAGCCGGTGCAGCCGGATGCGCAGGCTCCTTTACCAACTCCCCATCGAATCAAACCTGTTCCGGTCGGCCGGTTCGACGGGAGTGAGCGGATTCATAGGGATTAAACACCCCAGCGGGGGCCGCGGACCGGACGGCCGCCGGCGGGGAGCGATCGGAGGCCGGTTCCGGGCGACACGGAGAGGCACGAGGTTGACCGACGGGCCGACGTCCTAGGTAAGGGGCGCTCTTTCGGGGAAGATCTGGCCCGGGGAGAGGCGGCCCGCGTTCCCCAGGGCGACCGCGGCAGGACGGGAAGAGTCGAATCCATGCAGGTGTGGCCGGGACAGGCGTATCCGCTCGGTGCCACGTACGACGGCGCCGGGACCAATTTCGCGGTCTTCTCGGAGGCCGCCCACCGAATCGAGTTGTGCCTGCTGCACGACGACGGTTCCGAGACGGCGGTGGAGCTGAGAGAGACCGACGCGTTCGTCCGGCACGCGTACCTGCCCGGGGTGATGCCCGGTCAGCGCTACGGATTCCGCGTGCACGGCCCGTACGAACCGCAGCGGGGCATTCGGTGCAACTCCGCCAAGCTGCTCCTGGACCCGTACGCCCGCGCGGTGTCCGGCCGGATCAAGTGGGGCGAGGCGGTCTACGGCTACCCGTTCGGGAAGCCCGACGCGCGCAACGACCTCGACTCCGCCCCGCACACCATGACGTCGGTCGTGGTGAACCCGTACTTCGACTGGGGCGACGACCGGCGCCCCCGTACGGACTACCACCGCACGGTGATCTACGAGGCCCATGTGAAGGGCCTGACGATGCTCCATCCGGGGCTCCCCAAGGAGCTGCGCGGCACGTACGCCGGGCTGGCGCACCCGGAGATCATCGCCCACCTCACCGAGCTGGGGGTCACGGCGATCGAGCTGATGCCGGTGCACCAGTTCGTCCAGGACCACCGGCTCGCGGACGCGGGGCTCGCCAACTACTGGGGCTACAACACGATCGGTTTCTTCGCCCCGCACAACGCGTACGCCTCCTGGGGCGACCGGGGCGAGCAGGTCCTGGAGTTCAAGCAGGCCGTGCGGGCGCTGCACCAGGCGGGCATCGAGGTCATCCTCGACGTGGTCTACAACCACACCGCCGAGGGCAACCACCTCGGGCCCACGCTCTCCTTCCGGGGGTTGGACAACGCCTCGTACTACCGGCTGACCGACGACCAGCGGTACTACATGGACACCACGGGCACCGGGAACTCGCTGCTCATGCGGTCGCCGCACGTGCTCCAGATGATCATGGACTCGCTGCGGTACTGGGTGACCGAGATGCATGTGGACGGCTTCCGCTTCGACCTGGCGGCCACGCTGGCCCGGCAGTTCCACGAGGTGGACCGGCTGTCGTCGTTCTTCGACCTGGTGCAGCAGGACCCGGTGGTGAGCCAGGTGAAGCTGATCGCCGAGCCGTGGGACGTGGGCGAGGGCGGCTACCAGGTGGGGAACTTCCCGCCGCTGTGGACCGAGTGGAACGGCAAGTACCGCGACACGGTCCGGGACCTGTGGCGGGGCGAGCCCCGGACCCTGGCCGAGTTCGCCGGCCGGCTGACCGGGTCGTCGGACCTGTACCAGGACGACGGGCGGCGCCCGCTCGCCTCGATCAACTTCACCACCTGCCACGACGGCTTCACCCTGCACGACCTGGTCTCGTACAACGACAAGCACAACGAGGCCAACGGCGAGGGCAACCGGGACGGCGAGAGCCACAACCGGTCGTGGAACTGCGGCGCCGAGGGCGAGACGGACCGGGCCGAGGTGCTGGAGCTGCGCGAGCGTCAGATGCGCAACTTCATCGCGACGCTGATGCTGTCGCAGGGCGTGCCGATGCTCAGTCACGGCGACGAGTTCGGGCGGACCCAGCAGGGCAACAACAACGCCTACTGCCAGGACAACGAGCTGGCGTGGGTGCACTGGCCCGAGCCGGCCGCCGCGGTGGGCGAGGACGGCGAGGACGAGGACGTCGAGCCGGACGGCGCGGAGCGGGGCATGAGCCTGCTCGAATTCACCCGGGCGATGGTGTGGCTCCGCCGCGACCACCCGGTCTTCCGCCGCCGCAGGTTCTTCCACGGCCGCCCGGTGGAGGGCACGCACGACGAGCTCTCCGACATCGCCTGGTTCACCCCCGAGGGTCAGGAGATGACCCAGCGGGACTGGCAGGCCGCCCACGCGAAGGCCCTGACGGTGTTCCTGAACGGACACGCCATCTCGGAGCCGGGGCCGCGCGGGGAGCGGATCTCCGACGACTCGTTCCTGCTGATGTTCAACGCGAGCGCGGAGACCCTGGAATTCGCCGTGCCCGTCAACCACGGCCGGCAGTGGCACGCCGTCGTGGACACCGCGCGCCCGGCCGGGGTGCTGCCCGGGGCCGGGCCGAAGGTGGCGGCGGGCGATCGGGTGACGCTGGTGGGCCGGAGCATGGTGGTGCTGCAACGGCCGGCCTGACCGGTCGCGCGGGGCCGCCGGCGTCACCCCGTCGTGCCCTTGTGCCGGGCGGGGTGACACAGGCGGCCTTGATGTGGGTACGAAGGGTTCCATGACGCCCACCGCCACGTACCGCCTCCAGCTCCAGCCGGAGTTCCCGTTCCGCGCCGCCGAGGACGCCGTGCCGTACCTCGCCTCGCTCGGCGTCTCCCATCTGCACCTCTCCCCGGTCCTGGAAGCGGTGCCGGGCTCCCGGCACGGCTACGACGTCACCGACCACAGCCGGGTACGGGCCGAGCTGGGCGGCGAGGAGGGGCTGCGGCGGCTGGCGGGCACCGCGCGGGAGCACGGGCTCGGCCTGGTCCTGGACATCGTGCCCAACCACATGGCGGCCGACCCCGTCCACAACCACGCCCTGCGCGAGGTGCTGCGCGAGGGGCCGGAGTCCCGGTACGCCCGCTGGTTCGACATCGACTGGGCGGCCGGCGACGGGCGGATGCTGCTGCCGGTGCTGGGCGGCCGGATCGGCGACGAGATGGAGCGGATGCGGGTCGACGGCGAGGTGCTGCGCTACGGCGAGCAGGAGTTCCCGCTCCGGGCCGGCACCGCCCGCCTCCCGCTCCCGGAACTGCTGGACGCCCAGCACTACCGGCTCGGCTGGTGGCGGCTGGCCCGTACCGAGCTGAACTACCGGCGGTTCTTCACCATCGCGGACCTGATCGGGGTGCGGGTGGAGGACCCGGAGGTCTTCGCCGCCACCCACGGCAAGATCCTCGAACTGGTCCGGGACGGGGTGGTCGACGGTCTGCGGATCGACCACCCGGACGGTCTCGCCGACCCGGCCGGCTATCTGGAACGGCTCTCCGAGGCGAGCGGCGGGGTGTGGACGGTGGTGGAGAAGATCCTCACCGGCTCCGAGCGGCTGCCGGCCGGCTGGGCCGTCGCCGGGACCACGGGCTACGACGCGCTGTACCGCGTCGACGGGCTCTTCACCGACCCGCAGGGCGCCGCCGAGCTGCTGGGCCACTACCGCGAGTCCGCGTCCCCGGCCGGCGACCGGGGCGGTTACTGGACGGCGACCGTGCGCCGGGCCGCGTACCGCGTCGTCACCCATGAACTGGCGGCGGAGACCGAGCTGCTGACCCGCCTCGCCTCCCGGATCTGCGCCGGCGACCCCGCGCTGCGCGACCACGCCCCCTGGGCGCTGCGCACCGCCGTGCGCGAGCTGCTGGTCCGCGTCCCGGTCTACCGCCCGTACGTGACGGCGGGCGGCCCCTGCTCCGAAGCGGCCGAGGCGACGCTCGACGCGACGACGGTGAGCGATGCCAAGGCGGTGTTCGCGGTACGGGACGAGGCCTCGGCCGTCGACGTGGTGCGGGACCTGGCGCTCGGGCGGCTGGGCGGCGGCGCCGACCGGGCGGCGTTCTGCGCCCGGTTCGCGCAGACGTCGTCCGCGCTGCGGGCGAAGGCGGTCGAGGACACCGCGTACTACCGGTACCTGCCGTTGATCTCGGCCAACGAGGTGGGCGGCGATCCGGGGCACCCGGCGGTCGAGCCGGAGGACTTCCACGCCTTCTGCACCCGGCTGGCGCGCGACTGGCCCGCCACCGGGACCGCGCTGACGACCCATGACACGAAGCGCAGCGCCGATGTGCGGGCGGGCATCGCGGTGCTGTCGCAGTGCCCCGGGCGGTGGGCGGGACTGGTGGCGGGGCTCGGGCGGTCCGCCCAGGCCGCGCCCGATCCGCAGCTGGCCTGGCAGGCGTGGCAGACGGCGGTCGGCTGCGCGGGCATCCCGGCCGGCGAGCGGGCGGCGCGGCTGGAGCCGGCGCTGCTGAAGGCGGTGCGCGAGTCGGGCCTGTTCACCAGCTGGACGGAGCCCGATCCGGTGTACGAGCGGATGGCGTCGGACTTCGTGGCCGCCGGGCCGGCCGCGGACACCGGCCCGGTGCGGTCCCTCGTGGAGGAGTTCGCCGCCCCGCTCGCCGCGCACGTGCGGGCGCAGTCGCTGGGCGCGGCGCTGGTGCACCTGACGATGCCGGGGGTGCCGGATCTCTACCAGGGCACCGAGCGCACGTATCTGGCCCTCGTCGACCCGGACAACCGGCGGCCGTTCCGGGAGCCGTCACCGGACGCGCCCGCCGACGAGAAGGCCGAGCTGACGAAGGCGGCGCTGCGGCTGCGGCGGGAGCGGCCCGCGGTCTTCGGCGAGTCGGGCACGTACGCCCCGCTGCGCGCCTCGGGCCCGGCGGCCTCGCACTGCGTGGCCTTCTGCCGCTCCGGCGAGGTCGTCACGGCGGTGACCCGGCTCTCGCTGCGGCTCGCGGAGTCGGGCGGCTGGCGCGGCACCCGGCTGGCGCTGCCCGACGAGGGCGTGTGGCGGGACCTCCTCACGCCGGGCCGCGCGTTCACGGGCGGCACGGCGGAGGCGGCGGAGCTGTTCGCGGACCGGCCGGTGGCGTTGCTCGTGCGGGGGTGAGGGCCGCCCTGGCTCAGCCCGGCCGGACGAGGAGGGAGCGCGGGCCCCGGGTCAGCAGGCCCGTGGCGGCCGGGCGGAAGCCCTCCGCCCAGCGGAGCCGCGGCATCGCGTCGAGCAGGGCGCGCAGGCCCTGTTCGGCCTCCAGGCGGCTGAGCGCCACAGCCGGGCAGCCCGCCGGGCCGGTGAGGGTGCGGTCCTGGTCCGGGCGGAACGGATCGAAGGTGTCCGGGGCCGCGAACCGCCCGGGGTCGCGCGCGGCGGCGCCGACGAGGCAGGCGACGGGCGCCCGCGCGGGGAGGGTGCCGCCGCTGAGGGTGACCTCGGCGACCGTGCGGCGCAGGACGACCTGGACCGGCGGGTCGCGGCGCAGCGACTCCGTCCAGGCCCGGCCGGTGAGCGCGGGTTCGATGCGCAGGGCGGCCAGCAGGTCGGGGTCGTCCAGCAGGTTGGCGAGGAGCGAGGCGAGCACGGTCCGGCGCAGGGCGGTGTCCCGGGCGCAGGGCCCGTCCCCGGCCGGCGCGGCGGGCAGCCAGCGGCAGAACTCCTCGACCAGGTCGGCCCGGGGGCTGCGGGCGATCCGCCGGGCGAGCACGAAGGCGGTGCGCTCCACGCGCTCGGCGAGCCGGTCCGGGACCGTGCCGGTCACCACGGTGTAGCGGTCGGCGGGCAGACAGCGCGGGCTGCCGTGGCACAGGCCGAGCGGCGCGGGCCCGCCCCGGGGCGCCCCGTCCTGCGGGAAGCCGGTGAACCGGGGGTCGGTGAGCGCGGCGGTCACATCGTCGTACCGGCTGACCAGCCAGGCGCCGAGCGGCGCGTCGTAGCTGAGCGGGTACTGCTCGCGCAGCATCCGGTAGAAGCGGTACGGGTCGCGGGCCGCGCCGCGCGCGAGGAGGCTCGGCCCGGTGCGGGGCCGGCCGGTCCTGCGGGACCGGGCCCGGGTGGCGTGGGCGTGCGGCTCGGGCGAGGTGGTCGGGGCGGGTATGTCTCGGGGCGCGTCTGCCTGCATGGCGGTTCCCCCGGGAGAGTCGGTACGCCGGTGGACGGCGCGGTCCTCCTCAGGGCATCACCTGAACGGTCGCGTCGCAGTCGGCGCGCGGCCGTTCAGGTGACACGGGGGGCCGCCTCGCCGGTGTTCCGGATGTCGGCCAGCAGGTCGGTGAAGGCGGCTGCCGCGCCGGTCAGCGGGACGCGGGAGAAGACGGCCAGCTCGCGGCGCCAGGCCGGGTCCACGGTGAGCAGGGCGCAGTCCTCGCCGACCGCGCCCCGGACGACGTGGGCGGGGGCGGTGGCGACGCCGACCCCGGCCGCCGCCATGCGTACCGCCGTCGAGGTGTGCTCGGTGCGCACCGCCGTACGCGGGCTGAATCCGGCGCGGGCGCACGCCCAGTCGAGGAAGGGGCGCCCCTCCACGACGGCCTCCATGGCGCAGCGCACCCAGAAGCGGTCGGCGAGTTCCTGGAGGCGGACCGAGGCGCGGCCCGCGAGCGGGTCGTCGAAGGGGACGACGAGGACGATGTCCTCCGCGCCGACGGGGACGACCGGGCCGCTCCAGCGGGCGGGCGGCGGGCCCACGGCGAGGTCGGCGGTGCCCCGCTCGATCTGGTCCTCCAGGGCCTCGGTGGTGGCGTACTCGTGCAGGACGAGGGCGACGCCGGGGTGGGCGGCACGCCAGCGGGCGAAGACGTCCGGGAGGATGCCGACGGCGATGGCGTGGACGGTGGCGATGTGGAGTTCGCCGCCCCGCGCACCGGCGGCGGCGCGCGCGGCGCGGCGGGCCTGGGCGGCGCTGCGTACGGAGCGTTCGGCGTGCGGCAGGAAGGCCCGGCCCATCGCGGTGAGCCGCACCCCGCGCGGCAGCCGTTCGAGCAGGGGGCCGCCGACGGCCCGTTCCAGGGCCTTGATCTGGTGGGAGAGCGCGGGCTGGGTGACGTGGAGCTGTTCGGCGGCCCGGGTGAAGGACGCCTCCTCGACCACGGTGACGAAGTACTCCATCTGCCGCAGGCTCAACGCGCCCTCCTGACATGAGCTCCGTGCATGGAGACCACACAAACATTGCCTTGGACTCATGGCAAGGACCGGGCGGAGGGTGGGGGCCATGACACAGGAGCAGCGGGTGGAGGAAGCGGACGTCGTCGTCATCGGCGGCGGGAC
This sequence comes from Streptomyces sp. NPDC057249, assembly GCF_042669245.1. Lineage (NCBI taxonomy): Bacteria > Bacillati > Actinomycetota > Actinomycetes > Kitasatosporales > Streptomycetaceae > Streptomyces > Streptomyces sp. NPDC057249. The sequence goes on from NZ_JBHUXS010000002.1 coordinate 231,050, forward strand.
CGGGGGGTATTCGACGGCGCTGCGGGCCGCCGGGCTCGGGCTGAGCGTGGTGCTCGCGGAGCGCGACAAGGTGGGCGGGACCTGTCTGCACCGGGGCTGCATCCCGAGCAAGGCGATGCTGCACGCGGCCGAACTCGTGGACGGCATCGCGGAGGCACGCGAGCGGTGGGGGGTGAAGGCGGTGCTGGAGTCGGTGGACTGGCCGGCCCTGGTGGCCACCCGTGACGAGATCGTGGCCCGCAACCACCGGGGCGTGCGGGCCCATTTGGCGCACGCGAACGTGGAAGTGGTGGCCGGGAGCGCCCGGTTGACCGGACCGCGCACGGTGCGGATCGAGGGGTACGGGGTGGTGGCCGCCCGGCGCGGCATCGTGCTGGCGACGGGCTCGCGGCCCCGGACGCTGCCGGGCCCGGCGGCGGACGGGCGGCGGGTGGTGACCAGTGACGACGCGCTGTTCGCGCCCGGGTTGCCGGATTCGGTGCTGGTGCTGGGCGGCGGCGCGATCGGGGTCGAGTACGCCTCGCTGCACCGGTCGATGGGGGCGCGGGTGACGCTGGTCGAGGCGGCCGACCGGCTCGTGCCGCTGGAGGACGCCGATGTGTCGCGCCATCTGACCCGGGGGCTGAAGAAGCGGGGCATCGACGTGCGGACCGGGACGCGGCTGCTGGAGACCGTGCTCCTCGACGACGGCGTACGGGCCACGCTCCGCACCCCGCGCGGGGAGACCCGCACCGTCGAGGCCCGGCGGCTGCTGGTGGCGGTGGGCCGGGTCCCGGTGACGGACGGGCTCGGACTCGCCGCCGCCGGACTGGCCACCGACGGGCGGGGGTACGTGGCACCGGCGGACTGGTCGCGGCTGGAGACCCGGGTGCCGGGCATCCACGTGGTCGGCGATCTGCTGCCGCCGCCGTCCCTCGGGCTGGCCCACGCCTCGTTCGCGGAGGGGCTGTCGGTCGCGGAGGCCCTGGCGGGGCGGCGTACGGCGGCGGTGGACTACGACGCGGTGCCCCGGGTCACGTACTCGGCGCCGCAGACCGCGGCGGTCGGGCTGTCCGAGGCGGCGGCGCGCGACGCGGGGCACGACGTGGTGGTCAACACGATGCCGCTGACCGCGGTCGCCAAGGGCATGGTGCACGGGCAGGGCGGCATGGTGAAGGTGGTCGCGGAGCGGGACGGGCGGGTGCTGGGCGTGCACCTGGTCGGGCCGCACGTCTCGGAGATGATCGCCGAGTCCCAGCTGATCGTCGGCTGGGACGCGGAACCCTTCGACGTGGCCCAGCACATCCACCCGCACCCCACGCTCTCCGAGGCGATCGGTGAATCCTTCCTCACCCTGGCGGGCCGGGGGCTGCACCAGCAGGCGTGAGCGCGGCCCTACGCGGGCGGCCGGAGCGCCGGTGCAGAGAGGCGGAACATCATGCGGCCGAAGCTCACCTGGTCCCCCTCGCGCACCGGGACCGTCCCGGTGACGCGCTGGCCGTTGACGCAGGTGCCGTTGGTCGAGCCGAGGTCCCGCAGCAGCCAGCGGTCGCCGTGCGCGGTCAGCTCCGCGTGCATCCGGGAGACGGTCTCGTGGCTGAGCCGCAGCCCGTTGCCCGGATCGCGGCCGATGAGCAGGGGGTGCGGGCTGGGGGCGGGCAGCAGCAGCTTGGGCAGCCGCTCCGCCCGCCACGCCCGGCGGACCCGCTCGGGAAAGCCGGAGACCCCGCCGACGACACGCAACAGCCCCCGCGACCAACGGCCTTCGCGCTCCAGGTCCTTGGTGAGGGCTTCCAGCTCCTCGGGGCGGCTGGTCGTCAGCGCCACCTCCATGCGCCGCATGAAGGTGTCCTGGGAGAGCTTGCCCTGGGCGGCGCCCTCCCTGAGGACCCCGAGGACACGGTCGCGCTGCGCGTCGGACAGGCGCGCGGTGGGCGTGTGGTACTCGAACGGGGACGTCACGGCTCGATTGTCGGTCCGACCGCCCCGGGGTGTCCAGAAGAACCCCGCTTTCCGCCCTCCTGACCTGCACCGGACCGCTGCGGATAACCGGGGGCGGCCCGTACGGAACGTTGCTAGGGTCGGCCGCCGCCGTCCGGAGACCACCGTGACGCGCCCCTTCACCTTGGGAGCCCAGTGCCCGACGCACCGCTTGATCTGACCATCCGTCCGCTGACCGGCCCCGAGGAGCTGAAGCTCTTCCTCGAACTGCCCTACGTCCTCGACCACGAACTGGCCGACGACCTCGCCACGGGCCGGCGCCGCCCGGAATGGATGTGGGTGGCGCTGTGCGGTGACCGGGTGGTGGCGCGGATCGCCTGGTGGAGCAGGGACGGCGCGGCGCCGCTGCTGCTCGACTTCTTCGACCTGGACGACACGCTGCCGCTCGCCGAGCGCGAGGAGGCCGGGCTGCGGCTGGTCGGGACGGCGACCGCCGCCGTCGTCCCCGCCGGGGCGCCGCGCCCCGAGTACGGGCGGTTCGTGCCGGCCGACTGGCGCGAGGACCCGGCGGTGCGCGAGGCCGTCGAGACCCGGGTCCGGATCATGGAGCGCACCGGCGCCCGAATGCTCGTGGAGCGGCTGCGCCTGGAGTGGCGCGCGGGGACCCCGGTGCCGGCCGCGCGCGGGCGGCTGCGGTTCCGGCCGGTGGCGGGGCGCGAGGACCTGCTCGCGCTGATGACGCCGGTGATGGAGGGCACCCTCGACGCGCACGGGCGGCAGGACCTGGCGTCCGGCCTGACGCCGCGCCAGGCCGCCGAGAAGCATTACGAGGAGGAGCTGGCCGGGTACGCCACGCCCCGGGAGTGGTGGCGCGTCGCCGAGCTCCCGGACGGCGAACCGGTGGGCTTCGTGATCCCGGCCCGTAACGACTACAACCCGATCATCGCGTACATCGGTGTGCTGCCCGCCCACCGCGGCCACGGCTTCATCGACGACATCCTCGCCGAGGGGACGCGGATACTGGCCGCGCAGGAGGGCGTGGAGCGCATCCGGGCGGCGACGGACCTCGGCAACGTGCCGATGGCGAAGGCGTTCGCCCGGCTGGGCTACGTCGACTTCGAGCGGGCCTTCGACATGGTGTGGGACGGCTGACGGCCGCCTCGCCGCCGTAGCACGATGGGCCGGGGCGACCGGGCCCCGGGAGCGAGGGAGTGCTGCATGTTGTTCGAGGTATGGGCACCCGATGCGGGGTCGGCCGTGCTGCGGCTGGCGGGCGAACCGCACCCCATGGAGCCCGATCCGGGCCGGCCCGGCTGGTGGACGGCCGAGGCGGAGGCCGCGGACGGCGACCGGTACGGCTTCGCCCTGGACGGCGGTCCGGTGCGCCCCGACCCCCGTTCGCGCCGTCAGCCGGACGGCCCGGACGGTGAGTCGGCGGTGGTCGACCACGACGCGTACACCTGGCGCTCCGAGTGGCCGGGGCGCGCGCTGCCGGGCGCGGTCCTGTACGAGCTGCACATCGGGACCTTCACCGCCGAGGGCACGTTCGACGCGGCGGCGGCCCGGCTCGGGCATCTCGCGGAGCTGGGCATCACGCATGTGTCGCTGATGCCGGTCTGCCCGTTCCCCGGGGTGCACGGCTGGGGGTACGAAGGCGTGTCGCTGTGGGCCGTGCACGAGCCGTACGGCGGGCCCGAAGGGCTCAAGCGCTTCGTCGACGCGGCGCACGGCCTCGGGCTGGCCGTCGTCCTGGACGTCGTCCACAACCACCTGGGCCCGTCCGGCAACTACCTCCCCGCCTTCGGCCCGTACTTCACCGAGACGCACCACACCCCCTGGGGCGCGGCGGTCAACCTGGACGCGCCGGGCTCCGACGAGGTGCGGGCGTACCTGCTGGGCAGCGCGCTCGCCTGGCTGCGGGACTACCGGCTCGACGGGCTGCGGCTCGACGCGGTGCACGCCCTGGCCGACACCCGGGCGCTGACCTTCCTGGAGGAGCTGTCCGCCGCGGCCGACGCGCTCGCCGCCGAGCTGGGGCGCCCGCTGCCGCTGATCGCCGAGTCCGACCTGTGCGACCCGCGCACCACCACCCCGCGCGCGGAGGGCGGGCTCGGGCTGCACGCGCAGTGGAACGACGACTTCCACCACTGCCTGCACACCGCGCTCACCGGCGAGTCCCAGGGCTACTACGCGGACTTCGCGGCCGCCCCGCTGGCCGGGCTCGCCAAGACGATGACGAGCGCGTTCTTCCACAACGGCACGTACTCCAGCTTCCGGGGCCGTACGCACGGCCGCCCCGTCGACGTCACCCGCAGCGCCGCCCACCGCTTCGTGGGCTACGCCCAGACCCACGACCAGATCGGCAACCGGGCCCTCGGCGACCGGCTCGCCGCCTCCCTCTCCCCCGGGCTGCTGGCCTGCGCGGCGGCCCTCGTGCTGACCGGCCCCTTCACGCCGATGCTGTTCATGGGCGAGGAGTGGGGCGCCCGCACCCCGTGGCAGTTCTTCACCGACCACACGGACCCGGAGCTGGCGGAGGCCGTCCGGACCGGCAGGCGGCGGGAGTTCGGGCAGCACGGCTGGGCGGAGGAGGACATCCCGGACCCGCAGGACCCGGCCACCCGGGCCCGCTCGTGCCTGGACTGGGACGAGCCCGGCCGGGAGCCGCACGCCCGGCTGCTCGCCTGGTACCGCGAGCTGATCGCCCTGCGCCGCACCCTGCCGGACCTGCGCGACCCGGACCTGGCGAGCGTGAAGGCGGCGTACGACGACGGGGCGCGGTGGCTCGCGGTGCGCCGGGGCGACCTGCGGATCGCGGTCAACCTCGACGGCCGGCCGGCCGCGATCCCGCTGGGCAACGGGCGGCACCGGGGCGGTCCGGGGCGGGTGCTCGCCGCGTGGCTGCCGGTGGAGCCGCCGGGGCCGGACGGGGCGCTGCGGTTGCCGCCGGAGTCCTGCGTGGTCCTCGCCGACGACTGACCGGCGGCCCCGCTCCTACTCCACGACCGCGAGTTCTCGGGCGGTGGCGTTGAGGCGGCGCCCGCCGTCCTCGGTGACGGTCACGATGTCCTCGATGCGGACGCCGAACCGGCCCGGCAGATAGATGCCGGGCTCCACCGAGAAGCACATGCCCGGCACGAGCGGCTGCTCCTCGCCCTCGATCATGTAGGGCGGCTCGTGGGTGGTGACGCCGATGCCGTGGCCGGTGCGGTGGATGAAGCGGTCCCCGTAACCGAATTCGGTGATCACCGCGCGGGCGGCCCGGTCGATCTCCTGGCAGGCGACGCCGGGGCGCACCGCCGCGCAGCCCGCCTGCTGCGCTTCGCGCACGATGTCGTGGACCCGCTGCTCCTCGGCGGTGGGTTCGCCGACGTGGACGGTGCGGGAGGTGTCGGAGCCGTAGCCGTGCTTGAGGCCGCCGAAGTCGAGGACGACCATGTCGCCGTGCTCGATGACGCGTTCCCCCGCCTCGTGGTGCGGGTTGGCGCCGTTGGGGCCGGAGCCGACCACGGTGAAGTCGACCTGGGAGTGCCCGTGCTCGGTGAGCAGCCGGGCCAGGTCGGCGGCGACGTCGGTCTCCTTCCGGCCCGAGAAGCGGACCTTCAGGATCTCCTCGTAGGCGGCGTCGGCGGCGGCCCCGGCGGCGGCGAGCCGGGCCAGCTCGTGGGCGTCCTTCACCGCGCGCAGCATCGGCAGCGCCCGGGTGAGCGACGCGTACGAGCTGCCGGGCAGCCGCCGCTGGAGGCCCAGGAGGTGCATCGCCCAGGCGTTGTCGCTGATCCCGTAGCGGCCCCGCTCGTCCAGCAGCGGGGCGGTGACGTCGTAGGGGTCCGTGCCGTCCGTCCAGTCGCGCAGGGTCAGGGCGGGGGCGCCGACGGCCTTCTCCGCGTCCGGTGCCTCCAGCGTCGGCACGACGAGCACGGGGTCCCGGTCCGCCGCGAGGACGAGGAGGGTGAGGCGTTCGGTGTCGGCGGGCGGCGCGTAGCCGGTCAGGTGGACCATGTCGGGCCCCGGTGCGACCAGTACCCCGGCGAGCCCGGCCGCGGCGGCGCTCTCGGCCGCCCGCGCCATCCTGGCCCGGTAGTCGTCGGCGGTGAACGGCGCGGGCTGGTTCGTGGACATGCGGGTCCTCCTGACGGCACGGAAAGGCCCTCCCATCCTGCCCGGCCGCCGGTGCGGACGCGAGCGGGTCAGGGGCGGGGGCCGGCACCCTCCCGCACGACGAGGTCGGCCCGGTCGCGACCGGCCGCGACGAGCCGGGCGTTGGCCTCGTCGGACCGGGCCACCCAGCGCTCGGCGGCGGCCCGGGTCTTCCCGTACCGCACGTGCCGCGCGACGAGCCGGGGCACGCGTACCGCGTCGTCCGGGTCCAGGTACCACGCCTCGTCCAGCAGCCCGCGCACCGGGGCCCAGGGCCCTTCCCCGTACAGCAGGTAGTTGCCCTCGGTGACGACGAGGGGGACGTCCGGCGGTACCGGGATCGCCCCGGCGACCGGTTCCTCCAGGGACCTGTCGAAGGCGGGGGCGTAGACGACGGTCCCGGGTTCGGGGGCGCGCAGCCGGCGCAGGAGGGCGGCGTACCCGGCCGCGTCGAAGGTGTCGGGCGCGCCCTTGCGGCCGGCCCTGCCGAGCCGTTCGAGCTCCGCCCCGGCGAGGTGGAAGCCGTCCATGGGGACGAGGGCGGCGAGCGGGCCGAGCGCGTCGGTGATCCGCGCGGCCAGCGTCGACTTGCCGGCTCCGGGCGGCCCGGCGATGCCGAGGACGCGACGTCGCCCGGTGCGGGCGAGACGGCGCGCGCGGGCGGTGAGGTCGGGGAGGTCCATGCGGATAGTGTCGCGTCCGGGGGCGGCGTCCCGTCCCCCTTCCGCGCCGCGAGGAGTTCCATGCCGCACATCGCCCTGGTCACGCTGGTCGTCCGCGACTACGACGAAGCCCTTTCCTTCTATACCGGCGCCCTGGGCTTCGAACTGGTGGAGGACACCGACCGGGGCGACGGCTCGCGCTGGGTGGTGGTGCGCCCGCGGGGCACCGGGAGCACGGGGCTGCTGCTGGCGCGCGCCGCGGACGAGGCGCAGGCGGCGAGCGTCGGGGCGCAGACCGGCGGCCGGGTCGGCTTCTTCCTGCACACCGAGGACTTCGCGGGCGACCACGCCCGGATGACGGCGGCCGGGGTGCGCTTCACGGAGGAGCCGCGCCACGAGGCGTACGGCACGGTCGCGGTCTTCGAGGACCTGTACGGCAACCGCTGGGACCTGCTCCAGCCGGCGTGACGCGAGCACGTCCGCCGGGCACCCTTCACATGTGCCGCCCGGGTTGTCATCATCCCCCCATGGCGACGGACAGGGGGCCCGTGGTGTACGAGGAACGGTACGGCTGGACCCGCATGACCGTGGGCATCGGGGCCGGGTCCGTCGCCCTCGCGGTGCTGCTGCTCGTTCTGGACGTGCCCGCGCCGGTGCGGTGGGCGGGCGTCGTCGTGTTCGGCGGAGCCGCCCTCCTGACCGCGTTCGAATGCCTCGGCCGCAGGCCGGCCTTCCGCGTCGACGCGGACGGCGTGCTGCTCGGCGGGGCGCCCGTCCGTTACCGGGCGACGACCGCGCGGGTGCCGTGGGCGGACGTCGCGGCGGTCGTCGTGTGGCGGCAGAGCTTCCCCGGCCGCGCCATGCCCTGGGTCGGCGCGGTCGTCCGCCCGGACGCGGTCCCGCCGGCCGGACCGGGGCGGGGTGCCCTCTCACGGCCCGAACTGCGGGACCGTGTGCCGGGCCTGCCCGAAGGTGTGGTCCCCGTCGTGATGTGCCGCGCGGTCAACGGCTGGACCCTGGACCGCCCCGCGCTGGTCTCCGCGGTCGGCGCCTTCGCCCCCGGCCTCCCGGTGCTCCTCGACGAGTAGCGCGCCGGCCCCCGCCCCGCTCAGCCCGCCGCGCCCGCCAGCGCGTCCAGGACCGGGGCGATCAGCGGGTGGGCCTCCGCGCCCCGGCGCACCGCCGCGAAGACCCGGCGGGTCGGGGCGGTCCCGCGCACCGGGCGGACCACCACGCCGGTCAGCGGCATGCCCCGGAGGGCGGTGCGCGGCACCAGGGCCACTCCGGCGGCGGCGCCGGCCAGGGCGACGACCGCGTGGAAGTCGTCCGAGGAGTGTTCGAGGTTCGGGGCGAACCCGGCGTACTCGCAGGCCAGGACCACCACGTCGTGGCAGGGGTTGCCGGGGTAGGGCCCGATCCAGGCGTCCTTGGCCAGCTCGGCGACGGCCACCTGGTCCTGGCCGGCCAGCCGGTGGTCCACCGGGAGCACCGCGTCGAACGGTTCGGAGTAGAGGGGGACGCGGGTGAGCCGGCGGTCGTCCTCGCCCGGGGCGCCCCGGTACTCGACGGCGACGGCGACGTCGACCTGCCGGTCCAGGACCATGGGGACGCTCGCGTCGCCCTCGGCGTCCTGGACGCGGACCTTGATGCCGGGGGCGGTCCGGCTCAGCGCGGCGATGGCGGGGGCGAGCACCAGGCCGATGCCGGTGGCGAACGCGGCGACCGTGACCGTACCGGCCTCGCCCGAGCCGTACGCGGCGAGCTCGGCCTCCGCCCGCTCCAGCTGGGCCAGGACCGCGTTGGTGTGGGTGAGCAGGATCTCGCCGGCCGGGGTGAGCCTGGCCCCGCGCGACCCGCGTTCGACCAGCCGGTGGCCGGTCTCCTGCTCCAGGGCGGCGAGCTGCTGGGAGACGGCGGACGGGGTCAGGTACAGGGCGGCTGCCGCGGCGGTCACCGTGCCGTGGTCCGCCACGGCACGCAGGACACGCAGCCGCCGGGCATCGATCATGCGACCCATTGTCCCAGGTCGCGGGGGCGCCCTGACCGCCCCCGCGACCAGCCGGGGACTAGCCCTCCAGCTCGGCGCGCGCCGCGACGAACGCGTCCACCGCGCGGTTCACGTCGTCCGTGGAGTGCGCCGCGGAGAGCTGGACGCGGATGCGGGCCGCGCCCTGGGGGACGACCGGGTACGAGAACCCGATCACGTACACACCGCGCTCCAGGAGCAGCTCTGCCATCCGGCCTGCCTTCGCCGCGTCCCCGATCATGACGGGGGCGATGGCGTGGTCGCCGGGCAGGATGTCGAAGCCCTCCTCGGTCATCCGGGTGCGGAAGAGCGCGGTGTTGGCGTTGAGCCGCTCGCGCAGCTCGCCGGCGGACTCCAGCAGGTCGATGACCTTGAGCGAGGCGGCGGCGATGACCGGGGCGAGCGAGTTGGAGAAGAGGTACGGACGCGAGCGCTGGCGCAGCAGGGCGACGATCTCGGCGCGGGCCGCGACGTAACCGCCGGACGCGCCGCCGAGCGCCTTGCCGAGGGTGCCGGTGATGATGTCGACGCGGTCCATGACCCCGTGCAGCTCCGGCGTACCGCGTCCGCCGGCGCCGACGAAGCCGACGGCGTGCGAGTCGTCGACCATGACCATGGCGTCGTAGCGCTCGGCCAGGTCGCAGATCTCGCGCAGCGGCGCGACGTAGCCGTCCATGGAGAAGACGCCGTCGGTGACGATCAGGCGGCGCCGGGCCCCGGACGCCTCCTTGAGCCGGGTCTCCAGGTCGGCCATGTCCCGGTTGGCGTAGCGGAAGCGCTTGGCCTTGGACAGGCGGATGCCGTCGATGATCGAGGCGTGGTTGAGGGCGTCGGAGATGACCGCGTCCTCGGCGCCGAGGATCGTCTCGAACACGCCGCCGTTGGCGTCGAAGCAGGAGGAGTAGAGGATCGTGTCCTCCTGGCCCAGGAAGGCGGAGAGCCGCTGCTCCAGCTCCTTGTGGACCTCCTGGGTGCCGCAGATGAAGCGGACCGAGGCCATGCCGTAACCCCAGCGGTCCAGCGCCTCGTGCGCGGCGGCGATCACGTCGGGGTGGTCGGCAAGGCCCAGGTAGTTGTTGGCGCAGAAGTTCAGCACCTCGCCGGGGCGGCCCCCGGCGGTGACGGCCACGGTCGCGGACTGCGGGGTGCCGATGACGCGCTCGGGCTTGTGCAGCCCGGCCGCCTCGATCTCTTCGAGGGTGGTGCGCAGGTCGTCGCGTACGGAGTCGAACATGCCGGATTCCTTAAGGGGTCGGGACTGGTACGGACAGGGCTCAAGCGGTCCAGTCGAGGATGACCTTGCCGCCGCGCCCGCTCGCCGCGTCGTCGAAGGCCGCCTCGAAGTCGCGGTAGCCGTACCGGCCGGTGATCACGGGGGCGAGGTCGAGACCGCCCTCCAGCAGGACGGACATGGCGTACCAGGTCTCGTACATCTCGCGGCCGTAGATGCCCTTGATCGTGATCATCGAGGTGACGATCCGGGCCCAGTCGACGGCGAACTCCTCGGCGGGGAGTCCGAGCATGGCGATCCGGCCGCCGTGCGTCATGTTGGCGATCATGTCGCGCATCGCCTCGGGGCGGCCGGACATCTCCAGGCCGATGTCGAAGCCCTCGCGCAGGCCCAGTTCCTTCTGGCCGTCGGCGATGGTCGAACCGGCGACGTTGAGCGCCAGGCTGACGCCGACCTTGCGGGCCAGTTCCAGGCGGGCCTCGCTGACGTCGGTGATGACGACGTTGCGGGCGCCGGCGTGCTTGGCGACGGCGGCGGCCATGATGCCGATCGGCCCCGCGCCGGTGATCAGGACGTCCTCGCCGACCAGCGGGAAGGACAGCGCGGTGTGCACGGCGTTGCCGAACGGGTCGAAGATCGCGGCGACGTCGAGGTCGACCGGGACCCGGTGCACCCACACGTTGGACGCGGGCAGCGCGACGTACTCGGCGAAGGCGCCGTCGCGGCCGACGCCCAGGCCCAGCGTGGAGCGGCAGAGGTGGCGGCGGCCGGCCAGGCAGTTGCGGCACTTGCCGCAGACGAGGTGGCCCTCGCCGCTGACCAGGTCGCCGACGGCGATGTCGACCACGTCCGCGCCGATCGCGGCGACCTCGCCCACGAACTCGTGGCCGAGGACGAGCGGGGTGCTGATGGCCTGCTGCGCCCAGCCGTCGTAGTTCCGGATGTGCAGGTCGGTCCCGCAGATGCCGGTGCGCAGGACCTTGATCAGTACGTCGCCGGGGCCGGTCTCGGGCTCGGGGACGTCCATCAGCCAGAGTCCGGGCTCGGCCTTCTGCTTCACGAGTGCCTTCACGGCTGCGGCTCCCTGTACGGCGTTGAGCTCCCCGGACCGGGGCATGCCTGAGGAAGCCTGCGGCCCGGGGAAAGATGAGAGGGACGGCATGGCAGCGCGCTCGCACCGGCTGCCGCGCACCATCCTCCGCCGTCACGGAGAAATCTGCCGTACCCCGCGCCCCAGGTCCATCGAGGTTTTCTTAAGCGGGCCCGCAGCTTGGCTTCACACCGCGCACGCGGTTCCGCCGTACGGCTCAGTCGCGCGGCCAGGGCCGGCCGTCGAGGCGTTCGATGTCGCGGTTGAGCCGGGCCAGGTCGTCCGCGAAGCGGGCGGCCTCCTCCGGGGTCCAGGCGGCGAGGACCCGTCGCAGGCCCTCGCGGTTCTCCGCCCGGTCCTTGTCGAGGCGGCGCTCGCCCTCCTCCGTGATGACGAACTTGCGCGCGATCCCGCCGTCCGGGTCGGCGATGCGGTCGACCACGCCGGCCCGGAGCATCGCGGCGGTCTGCCGGTTCAGCGTCGAGGTGTCGAGCCCGAAGGCCTCGTGCAGCTGGCCGATCGACATCGGGCCCTGGGCCCGGATGCGGCTGAGGAGGATGTACGCGCTCCGGTCGAGCCGCCCGTCGCCGCGCGGGGTGAGCAGGCTCATGTGCCGGCCGAGCAGCATCGTCTCGAACTCGATCCGGTCCACAGGCATGTCCACGCACGGCTCCCTACGACTGCGGTACGCCTCCCCCACCGGGACGGCGACCTCTCTGTACACATATACCACGGAATGTGTGCACGATGCACGTATCATGCATGATGCATACTCTGCCACGCGGGGCCGGGCAGGTTTGAACGGCGTCCGCCACTCGAACCGGTTGTCCTTCCCGCCTGCGGTCCGGACAATCCGCCGTGACGGGAACCGTTCGCCCGCCCGGCCGTAGACTCGCCGGATGGCGAAGTATTTCGACGTACACCCCGAAAACCCCCAGCAGCGCACCATCACCAACGTGGCCGAAAGCATCCGCTCCGGAGCGCTCGTCGCGTATCCGACGGACTCCTGCTACGCACTCGGGTGTCAGCTCGGCAGCCGGGACGGCCTGGCCCGCATCCGGTCGATCCGCGACCTCGACGACCGCCACCACTTCACGCTGATGTGCCAGAACTTCGCCCAGCTCGGGCAGTTCGTGCACATCGACAACGACGTGTTCCGTACGGTCAAGGCGTCGACGCCCGGCCAGTACACCTTCATTCTGCCTGCCACGAAGGAGGTGCCGCGCCAGCTGCTGCACCCCAAGAAGAAGACCGTCGGCGTCCGCATCCCGGACCACCCGGTCGTGCAGGCGCTCCTGGGCGAGCTGGGCGAACCGCTGCTCTCCAGCACGCTGTTGCTGCCCGACGAGGCCGAACCCCTCACCCAGGGCTGGGAGATCAAGGAACGCCTGGACCACGAGGTGGACATCGTCATCGACTCCGGCGACTGCGGTACGGAGCCGACGACCGTCATCGACTTCTCGGGCGGTGAGCTGGAGATCGTACGCCGGGGAGCCGGCGACATCTCACGCTTCGAGTAGCCGGACCCGGCCCCCGCGACCTCGCCACCCGGGGTGCGGGGCCGGTCTCGAAGGGGCGCGAACTGTCGTGGAACGCGAGGCCGTTCGCCTCCAGGACCGCCTCCCGCCCCGGTGACATCGTCAGCTCGGCCACGCGACCGGATGCCCGTCCGCCGTCCCGGCCCCACGGGCATCCGGTCGCAGAGGCACAAGGGCGTGTCGCTCCTTGATAGCGTCGCCCCAGCGACTGCGGAGCACTCCCCGCCGGGGTCGCCGCTCTCTGCCGGGACGGCGCTGCCACCGCGAGGGCGGGTGCGGGTGGCAGGGGATCTTCAGGCAGGGACGAAGAGAGCCGACGCATGAGCCTCGCGCAGTTGCACTACACCTCAGCGGTGGACGGGGACGGAACCGGCGAGGACGGACCGGCCCCCGCCCGCTTCACCTCGGTCGACGCCTCGATACCCGCGTCCGTGCTGACCGAGGCGGGACCGCTGCTGGCGTACGAGGCGCCGGGCGGCACCCCGGACCGGCTCACGGACACCGCCCTGCGCGCCCTGCCCGAGACGTACAGCTTCAGCCTGCTCTCCGACGGCAGCGGGCTGCTGGCCCGGACCGTCCCGGTGCGCTCCCCCCGGACCTCCGCCGTCCGTTTCCACGCCCACGCGGTCCACCTCCCCTCCGGCACCCGGCTGCCGGAGGGGACCCTGCCCCTCACCGCCTGCCGGTCCGCCCGCTGGGCCGCCGCCACTCCGGAGCGCCCGCTGCCCGACCCGCTCGCCGCGCTGTCCGCCCCGGCCGGCCACGAGGCCCGCGAGCGCGAGGCGCTCAACGACTTCGCCGTCTCCCGGGGGCCCTGGCTCGCCGGTGTGCTGTCCGACCTGCGCCGCCTGCACGGACCGGACGGACCGGAACGGGTCGTCCTCGTCGAGCGGCAGAGCGCGGACGTCGCCCGGTGGATCGCGCTCGCCGGACTCGCCCTGCCGGACGGGCTCGCCGAACACCTGACCTTCACCACGTACACCCGCCGCCCGCGCGAGGCGGCGCAACGGGTGGTCGGGGTGCTGCCCGAGGACGCCGAGGAGCTGGCCGGCTCCGGGCTGAGCGTGCACATGTGCACCGGCCCGCGCCCGGCGGGGCCCGCCGGCGACACCTGGGCCGAGACGGCGGCCCGCGTCTGGCGCGGCCGGGCACCGGAGCTGTTCCGGGAGGCGGCCGCGCTGCCCGGGGAGCCGTTCGCGGCGGGGCCGCTGGCGGTGACGGCCCTGTGCGCCGGCATACCGCTCGGCACCGAGGAGCGCGCGGCGGCGGCCGACTGGGCCGCCGAGCGGCCGTACGCCCTGGACGGGGCCCGGACCCGCCGGCTGGTCGAGGCGCTGACCTCGCCCGGCACGGACGACCGCTCCGGTCCCGAATTCGACGCCGCCGGGCGGCTGTTCGCCGCGCTCGACGGCCGCTCCCCCGCGACCACCACCGCCCCGCTCGCCGCGATGCTGGTGACGGAGGCGGTGCGCGGCGGCAACGGCTCGCTGGAACTGCCCGGCCGCACCGCCTTCAGCGGCCCCGAGGGCGCGGCCGTCGCCGGCGTGCTCGGGCCGGAGATCGTGACCGAGCTGGGCGGTGCGGGCGTCGGCCTGGACGTGGCCCGTACGGTGCAGCTGCTGCGGGTGGCCCGGCTGCTCGGGGTGGACTGCGCCGCGTTGCTGCCCTCCGTGGTGGACCGGCTGGCCCCCGCGCTGCTGACGGGCGGCGAGGAGGGCGCACCGGGCTGGGCACCGGCCCTCCTCGAACTGATGGACGAGCAGTTCGATGTGCGTACGGCGCTGCTCGGCGCGCTCGACCGGATCGCGCCGGACCATCCGGCGGGGGTGGCGCGGCTGCTGGGCCGGGTGCCGCTGCCGTTCACCGGCACGCAGGCGCTGCCGCACCTGCGGATGTGCGCCGGGGCGCCGGAGGCCAGGGCCGACTGCGGCGACGACCGGGTCGCGACGCTCCAGCGGATTCTGCGGGCCGGCGGGGTGTCGCCGTTCGCGGAGCCGCTGGTACTGCGGACGGGGGTGGGCCTGGTGTGGGACGAGGAGGCGCCGACGGCCGCCGAGGCCCGGCAGCTGCTGGAGGCGGCGACCTCGGACGCGCACCGGGCGGCCGGCACCTGGTCGGTCCTGGTGGCCGCCGCGCTCGCGGCCGGCGCCGGCGACGGGGCGGCCCCGGAGCTGGCCCACGACCTGCTGCGCGGCTTCCCGCGGGAGACCGGGGGCCGGGTGCGCGCGGCGCTCCAGCTCCTGGAGTTCGCCCGCGAGGTGCGCTCGGGCGCGGCCGAGCCCGGCTGGGCCGAGCGGGTGCGGGCGCTGCGCGCGGAGGCGGAGCCCGTGGAGCCGGGCGTGCTCGGGCAGGCGTGCGACGCGGTGGCCGGGCGGCTGCTGGCGCCGGAGCGGCCCGACGAGGAGCTGTACGCCCTCGTGCAGAGCGGGGACGCGGACCTGATCGCCGCCTACGCCCGGACCGCACGCGGTGACGGCGTCCGGGCCCGGCTGGCGGCCGATCCGGCCTACGCGGCCGACTGCTTCACCGTGTGGACGGCTCACCCGCACGCCGGTGAGGTGTGGACCGAGGCCGCCGCCGGGCTCCTCGACGAGGTGCTGCGCCCGGTGGTGCGGGGGCTGCCCGGCGACCGGGTCGCGGCGGTCGAGGACGCGGTCGGCCGCTCGGGCAGCAGCGGCCGGGCGGACGCCTTCCGCGACTGGAACCGCCGCGACCGCCGCACCCTGGGGCGCCTGGGCCGCCGCATCGCGGGACGGGTGCGGCGGGGCTGAGTTCCGCCGTTGGGATCAGGCGTCCGGTGTCAGCCGCAGCGAGATCGAGTTGATGCAGTAGCGCTGGTCCGTCGGGGTCGGGTAGCCCTCGCCCTCGAAGACGTGGCCCAGGTGCGAGCCGCAGCGCGCGCACCGGACCTCGGTGCGGACCATGCCGTGGCTGCGGTCCTGGATCAGCTCGACCGCGTCGGTGTCCTTCGGGTCGTAGAAGGACGGCCAGCCGCAGTGCGACTCGAACTTGGTGTCGGACCGGAACAGCTCCGCGCCGCAGGCCCGGCAGGAGTAGACGCCCTCGGTCTTGGTGTCCGTGTACTCACCGACGAACGCGGGCTCGGTGCCGGCCTTGCGCAGCACCGCGTACTCGGCGGCGGTGAGCTCCTCCCGCCACTGTTCGTCCGGCTTCTCGACGTCGTACGTCACGGTGGCTCCTTCAGCTCGACAGGTGGTCCAGGATCAGCGGGCCGAGGTCGGTGACGTCGCCCGCTCCCATGGTGAGAACGAGGTCGCCGGGCTTCGCCATTCCCGCGATGACCCCGGGGACCCGGTCCTTGTCGTGGACGGCGGTGACGTCGGCGCCCGCGGCGGTCGCGGCGTCGATGATCAGGGCGCTGGTGACGCCGGGGACCGGGTCCTCGCGGGCCGGGTAGATGTCCAGGACCACGGAGGCGTCGGCGAGTGCGAGGGCCTGGCCCATCTCGGTGCCGAGCTCCTGGGTGCGGGAGAACAGGTGCGGCTGGAAGACGACGAGGAGGCGGGCGTCGGACGCGGCGCCGCGCATGGCCTCCAGGTCGGCGGTCATCTCGGTGGGGTGGTGGGCGTAGCTGTCGATGACCTGGACGCCGGCCGCCTCGCCCTTGAGCTGGAGGCGGCGCTTGACCCCGGTGTAGTTGCCGAGGGCCGAGGCGAGGTTGTGGGCGGGGATGCCGAGGGCGATCCCGGCGGCGAGGGCGGCGACCGCGTTGAGCGCGTAGTGCCGGCCGGGCACGGAGACGGTGAAGGTGAGGAACTTGCCGCCCAGGACCACCGTGACCTCGCTGGTCAGGCCGCGCGGGGTGATCTTGTGGACGCGCACGTCGGCGGTCTCGGCCTCGCCGTACGTGACGACGGTGAGCGCGGGCAGGGCCGCGCGGACCCGGCGGGTCAGCTCGACGGCGCCGGACTGGTCGGCGGAGACGACGAGCGTGCCCTCGGGGACGATCTTCCCGGCGAAGGTCTCGAAGGACTCGTAGATCTCGTCCATCGAGGCGTAGTTCGCGTGGTGGTCCAGCTCGACGTTGAGGACGATCGCGACGTCGGGGTCGTACTTCTGGAAGCTGCGGTCGCTTTCGTCCGCCTCGGCGACGAAGATGTCGCCCTCGCCGTGCGTGGCGTTGGTGCCCGGGCCCGCCAGGTCGCCGCCGATGGCGTACGAGGGGTCGAGGTCCAGCTCGCGCAGGGCGACGGCCAGCATCGAGGTGGTGGTGGTCTTGCCGTGGGTGCCGGCGACCGCGATGGAGCGCAGCCCGCCCATCAGCGAGGCCAGTGCGTCGGAGCGGTGCACGACGGGGACGGACAGCTCCCCGGCGCGCACCAGCTCCGGATTGTCGGCGCGGATGGCGCTGGAGACGACCACGCAGCTGGCGTCGTCGGCCAGGTGCCCGGCGGCGTGCCCGATGTGGACGGTCGCTCCCAGCGCGCGCAGCGCCTCGGCCGTGGGGGACTCCTTGGCGTCGCTGCCCGCGACCTTCGCGCCGCGCTGGGCGAGGATCTTGGCGATGCCCGACATTCCGGCGCCGCCGATGCCGATGAAGTGGGGTCGTTCCATGGCGGCGGGGATGCCGGGTGCCATACGTGTCTCTCCCAGGTGCGTACGGGTAAGGGCTCCCAGCCTATTCGCTGTGCGCGAAGAGCTTGAGCACCGGGACGCCGACCTTGTGCCGGGCCCGGGACGCCCAGTCGCGGTGGAAGAACTCCTCGACGTAGTGGGGTGCGGTCAGCACGATGACCTCGTCGGCGTCGGACTGCTCGACCACGGTGGTGAGCTTGTCCAGGGGGTGGCTCTCGATCACCTGTCCGACGGCTTCGGCGCCCGCCTGGCGCAGCGCCTCCAGGGAGACCTGGAGGGCGAGCTCGGCCGACTCCCGGGCGCTCCGGCCCTCGGGCTCCTCGCTCTCGCGGGCCGCTTCCTTCAGTTCGCCCATCGCCAGGTCGTCGATGGCCCGCAGCAGCACGTCCGCCTGGTCGCCGCGCGGCTGCATGAGGACGACGAAGGAGATGCGCTCCTCCCCGTGCAGGGTGGTGACGAATTCGACGTCCCCGGAGGTGAGGGCCTTCTCGATCATCAAAACGCTGGTGAACACCACAGAGCCCTTCTCTTCAGCGACCGTCACGGGCCGCTGCTGAAACCATCCTTCCCCGCGCTCGCACGGGGTCTGCGAGATCCATTCTGCCCACGGAACGCTAACCGGAACATGATATTCCGCTCATTGCCACCGCACGGGGAGGTACGAGGAGAGCTCTGGGGCGTACGAGGACGAAGGGGCCCTCAGGGACGGCGGTAGCGGCTGAAGAGGAAGCCGTCCTCCTCCAGCAGCGAGGCCATGACGAATCGTTTCGGCACGCCGACGGCGGGCCCGCCCGCGATCCGCTGGGCGTCACCGGCCGTGAGCATCGGCGCGACGGTCAGGCACAGCTCGTCCAGCACCCCTTCCGCCACGAACTGGCCGAGCAGCCGGGGCCCGCCCTCCGTCAGCAGCCGCCGGTGCCCCCGGTCGGCCAGCTCCCGCACGGCGCGCGCGGGGTCGACGCGCGAGCCCTCCCCCGCGATCACCACCTCGGCGCCCGCCTTCCGGGCCGTCGCGATCCGGTCCGGGGGCGCGCCCGCACCGGTCAGGACGAGCGTCGGGACCAGCGGCGAGACGAAGAGCGGGAGCGAGAAGTCCAGGTCCAGGCTGCCGCTGACCACGGCGACGGCCGGGGCCGGGGTCTGGCCGGCCTCCGCCCGCCGCGCCGCGAAGGCGTCCCGCGCCCTGGCCGGCCGGTAACCCTCCTGGCGTACGGTCTCGGCGCCCGCGATCACCACGTCGGCCAGGCCGCGCAGGGTGCCGAAGATTCGCATGTCGCTCTCGCACGAGATGGGCTGCGAGCGGCCGTCGTGCTGGGCGGCCCCGTCCAGGGTCGACACCATGTTGGCGCGCAGCCAGGGGCCGTCCACGGCCGGGTAGGCGTAGGCATCGGCGAGGCGGTCCAGGCTCCAGTCGCCGGAGATGTCGGCCGCTGTCAGGTCGGTCACAGGGAACAGGCGTCGCATGTCCGGCAGTGTGACACGGGTCGTAAGCTTGACGGTTGTGTCGTCCTCCCACGCCGTGCCGGGGTCCAGCCCCATAGCCGAAACGGCCCCGCTGTCCCTGTGCGCCCGCGAGCCGCACGTCCCCGCCGACCGTCTGGTCGCCGAGATGGTGCCGCCGCCGCGCTTCGACTCGGTGCGCTTCGATACGTACGTACCCGACCCGGACCAGCCGAGCCAGACCGAGGCCGTCCGGGTGCTCAGCGACTTCGCGGCCGGGCTCGGCGGGGCGCACGCCTCGGGGTCCGGGAAGCGCAAGTGGTTCGGCCGGAAGGCGGCTGCCGCGCCCTCGGGCCCGCGCGGGGTGTACCTCGACGGCGGGTACGGGGTGGGCAAGACCCATCTGCTCGCCTCGCTCTGGCACGCCACCCCGGCGGCGCCCTCGCTGAAAGCTTTCGGCACCTTCGTGGAGCTGACGAACCTGGTGGGCGCGCTCGGCTTCCAGCAGACCGTGCGGACGCTGAGCGGGCACCGGCTGCTCTGCATCGACGAGTTCGAGCTGGACGACCCGGGCGACACCGTGCTGGTGTCCTCGCTGCTCAGCCGGCTGGTCGAGGAGGGCGTGGCGCTGGCCGCGACCTCCAACACGCTGCCCGGCAAGCTCGGCGAGGGCCGGTTCGCCGCCGCCGACTTCCTGCGCGAGATCCAGGGCCTGTCCGCGCACTTCCGCCCGCTGCGCATCGACGGCGAGGACTACCGCCACCGGGGTCTGCCCGAGGCCCCGCCGCCGTTCTCGGACGAGCAGGTCACCAAGGCCGCGTACGCCACGCCGGGCGCCAGTCTGGACGACTTCCCGGCGCTCCTCGACCACCTGGCCCGCGTCCACCCCAGCCGGTACGGGGCGCTGACGGACGGGGTGCGGGCGGTGTGCCTGACCGAGGTGCGGCCGGTGCCGGACCAGTCGACCGCGCTCCGCCTCGTGGTCCTCGCCGACCGCTTGTACGACCGGGAGGTGCCGGTCCTCGCGGCCGGGCTGCCCTTCGACCGGCTGTTCAGTGAGGAGATGCTGAACGGGGGGTACCGGAAGAAGTACTTCCGGGCGATCTCCCGGCTCACGGCACTGGCGCGTGACGCGAAGGGTCTGGTGGCGCAGTAGGTTCGGGGGCGTAAGGACGTACCACCGGCGGCGCACGACGCAGTGCCCCGCCGTCCCCGTACAACCGCGCATTCCGTTCGAAGGGAACCAGCATGGCTACCACGCGTCAGGCTCACACGGTCTGGGAAGGCAATCTGGCCGAGGGCTCGGGCGTCGTCACGTTCGACTCCTCCGGGATCGGTGACTACCCGGTCTCCTGGCCGTCCCGCGCGGAGGAGGCGAACGGGAAGACCAGCCCGGAGGAGCTGATCGCCGCGGCCCACTCCAGCTGCTTCTCGATGGCGCTCTCGCACGGCCTGAGCGGCGCCGGCACCCCGCCGGCCCGGCTCGACACCAAGGCGGACGTCACCTTCCAGCCGGGCACCGGCATCACCGGCATCCACCTCACCGTCGTCGGCGAGGTGCCCGGTCTGGACGAGGCCGGCTTCGTCAAGGCGGCCGAGGACGCCAAGGCCAACTGCCCGGTCAGCCAGGCGCTCTCGGGCACCACGATCACGCTGAGCGCGTCGCTCGTCTGACCTCCGCCCCGCTGTGTCCCCGGGCCGCCCGCCCGGGGACACAGCTGTTTGCGCACCGGCCGTGTTCACCTTCCGGCCATCTTCGATCCTCCTGCGATCCACCCCGGTTTCTCATCGCTTCCTCATCCGTCGTTGGTTCCGTGTCGCGGGCCGGCCGGTCCGGCACGGACGACGAAGGAGGCGCACGGTGTCGCAACCCGACACAGCCACGAAGGACCCCCCACCGACGCATGTGGCGAGCAGGCTGCACGCCTTCAACCGGTACGAGCTGAAGTACCTGGTCCCGGTCGAGCTGGCCGCGGAACTGCGCGACGAGCTCGGTGAGCGGATGGACCGCGACCTGAACAGCCCGGTCGGCGGCTACGGGGTGTGGAGCCTGTACTACGACTCCCCCGAGCTGCGGTTCTACTGGGAGAAGATCGAGGGCCTGAAGTTCCGCCGCAAGCTGCGCATCAGGCACTACGGCGACCCGGCCGGGGTCACGGACGCCTCCCCGGTCTGCGTCGAGATCAAACAGCGCGTCAACCGGGTCACCCAGAAGCGGCGCATCACCGTCCCGTACGCGACGGCGCGTCAACTCTGCGACGCACGCGAGCTGGTGGCGCACTCCCCCAAGGAGCGCGCGTTCGTCCACGAGGTGCTCGACCTGGTCCTGCGGCTGAACCTCCGGCCCACCGCGATGACCGGTTACCAGCGCGAGGCACTGGTCGGGCGCGCCGCCGACACCGGGCTCCGGGTCACCTTCGACCGGCGCATCCGGGGCCGGGACCGCGACTTCCACTTCGGGCAGGCCGGTCCGGAGAACCGGTTCACCGTGCCGCCGCACCTGGCGGTGATGGAGGTCAAGGTCAACGAGCGCACCCCGCACTGGATCACCGACCTCGCGGCCCGCCGCAATCTGAGCCTCGTCCGGGTCTCCAAGTACGTCCAGTCCATCGAGGCGTTCGGGCTGGCGCCCCGGTCCGTCTTCCATCTCGCAGCACCCGAAGCAGGAGCCCAGTGAATTTCGATCTGCAGGAACTCAGCGGGACGTTCAGCGTCGCCGACGTCGTCGCGGCGATGGCGCTGTCCTTCGTCCTGAGCACGCTCATCGGCTACGTCTACCGGTACACCCACCGGAACGTGTCGTACAGCCAGTCCTACGTCCAGACCCTGGTCATCGTCGGCATGATCGTCGCGCTGATCATGCTCGTCGTCGGGTCCAACCTGGCGCGCGCGTTCTCCCTGGTCGGCGCGTTGTCCGTGGTCCGGTTCCGGAACGCGGTCAAGGAGACTCGGGACGTCGGGTTCATCTTCCTGGCGATGGCGATCGGCATGGCCTGCGGCGCCCGCTTCTACACGCTGGCCGCGGTCGGCGCGGTCGTGATCTGCGCGGTCGTCGTCATCATGCACAAGTTCGACTGGTTCGCGCTGAACGTGCAACGCCAGGTGGTCAAGGTCCAGGTCCCGGCGGGCGAGGACTACACGCCGGGCATCCGTGACGTGCTGATCACGTACACGACCGAATTCGAGCTGGTCTCCACGGAGACGATCCGGGGCGGGGCGTTGAACGAGGTGTTCTACACGGTCCGCATGAAGAAGGGCACCGAGCCCGGCGACCTGGTCACCGCGCTCCAGGAGCGCACCTCCGGCCAGCGCGTGACGGTTCTGACCGGTTACGACACCACCGACCTGTGAGCCCCGTCGACGGCACGCCCCGCGGGCGACGGCTGCGCGACCGGATTCCCGTACGCCTGCGACACCACTGGAAACCCGCCGGGGCGCTGTGCGCCGGGCTCGCGGTGATGCTGTACGCGTTCGGCGACGCCCGGGTCTCCCCGTACGTCACCTCCGCCTCGCGGGTGGAGGCGGACACGATCACGGACGATGTGCGGGGCACGGTCGGCCTGTACGACACATCGGTGAAGCACTCCGTGCAACTGGAGTACCAGCAGACCGACTTCGACAAGATGATGAAGGAGTTCAAGAAGGACGGCACGAAGGACTCCATCCCGGCCGACCTCACGATCGACGGGGTCTTCCTGAGCGACGTCGGCATCCGCCTCAAGGGCAACTCGACGCTGATGTCCCTGCGCGGCAATCGGGGCGGCGGACCCGGAGGCGGCCGGGGCGGGATGCCCGGGGACGGGACGCCGGCAGGCGGGATGCCCACGGACGGCACGGGGCAGCGCGACGGGCAGGCTCCCGGCGGCGCGGGCGGCGGGCGCGGTGGGGGGATGACGCAGTACAACCTCTCCGCCGACAAGCCCGAAGAGCTGCCCTGGCTGATCAAGATCGACGAGTACGTGGAGGGCCGCGCCTACCAGGGCGAGCGGGAGATCTCGCTGCGCCCGGGCAGCAACGCCCAGGTCCCCCTCAACGAGGCGCTGGCGCTCGCGCTGATCGACGGCACCGGGGAGCCGGCCGAGCGGTACGGCTTCACCACGCTCAAGGTCAACAACCGGCCGACGGCCGTCCGGCTGATGGTCGAGAACCCCGACACCGAGTACGCGGACGCGGTCGGGGGCGAGTCCGTGGTCTACAAGGCCAGGGCGGGCGGCACGTTCGACTACCAGGGGGACGACCCCTCGAAGTACGAGACGTCCTTCCGGCAGCTCAACAAGGTCGGCAGCCAGGACCTCGAACCCGTGATGAAGCTGACCGAGTGGGTCGAGAAGTCCTCCGACGAGGAGTTCGCCGCCGACCTCGGCAGGTACGTCGACGTCGACTCGTTCGCCCACTACGTCGCCACGCAGAACCTGCTGATGAACTTCGACGACATGGCGGGACCTGGGAAGAACTACCTGCTCGGGTACGACCTGAACAGCAAGAAGTTCTCGGTGCTGGGGTGGGACTACAACCTCACCTTCAGCGGGGACGCGACGGCGGGGCCGGACGACCGGATGAGCATGGGCGGCGGCCCCGGCGGAGGCCAGGGCGGCGGCGAGCGGCCGGAGGGCGTGCCGGAAGGGATGCCCGACGGCTTCCCCGAGGGCGTGCCGGAAGGAATGCCCGAGGGCGGGCCCGGCGGTGACGGCGACGACGCGGCCGGCGGCCGGCGCGGCGGCATGATGTCCGGCCACGCCCTGAAGGAGCGGTTCCTGGAGCTCGATGCGTTCGACGCGGTCTACCAGGCGGCGTACCGGGACCTCTACGAGAAGTTCTACGCCTCCGGGAAGGCCGTGAAGGCCCTGGACGGACTCGCGGAGCAGGCCACCCGGGCCGGCGTCCCCGCGAAGGACGTCGAGACCGCGGCCGGCACCCTGCGCACCACGGTCACCGAGCGCACGGCGGCTCTGGCGAAGAACAAGGAGGTGACCGGCTGACCTCCGGCGGCGCGTCCCGGGCCCCCGCCGGGGCGCGCCGCCTTTCCTGTGAACGCGCACAAGTTCGGCCCGTAGCATCGCGCCGCACGGCGCCGCCCGGACCGTGTCCGCAACGCCGCGAGGTGATCCTTCCCATGGGCGACCGGTCCGCCCGGCACACCGTCCTGGTCGTCGAGGACGACCCCGGTATCCGTACCCTGCTCACCTCCGCGCTGACCGCGGCCGGTCACCACGTCGCCTCGGCCGCGAACGGGCGGGAGGCGCTGGACGAGGTGGAACGCCTACGGCCGGACCTGATCGTGCTGGACGTGACGCTCCCGGACACGGACGGCTTCGCCGTGACGCGGGCGCTGCGGGCGCGGGGCGACTACACCCCGGTGCTGTTCCTGACCGCGCGCACGGACATCGAGGACCGCATCATCGGGCTCAGCTCGGGCGGCGACGACTACGTCACCAAGCCGTTCCACATCCAGGAGATCCTGCTGCGGATACGGGCCATCCTGCGCCGCACCGGCGCCACGCCCCGCCCGCCGGCCGAGCAGCCGCCGCTGCGGTACGCGGACCTGAGCGTCGACCGCGAGCGGCACACCGTGCACCGGGGCGGGGAGCCGGTGCGGCTGTCGCCGACCGAGTTCCGGCTCCTGGTCTGCCTGGTGTCGCGGGCCGAGAAGGTGCTGGAGAAGCAGGAGATCCTGCTGGACGTGTGGAGCTACGGCTTCGCCGGGGACACCCGCATCGTGGACACGTACATCAAGAACCTGCGCCGCAAGATCGACCGCGCGGACCGGCCGCTGATCCACACGGTGCGGGGCGTGGGCTACTGCCTGCGGCTGCCCCGCGAGGACGCGCGGTGAGGTTCCCGCCGCGCCGGCCCCG
Organism: Streptomyces sp. NPDC057249; assembly: GCF_042669245.1. Taxonomy (NCBI): domain Bacteria; kingdom Bacillati; phylum Actinomycetota; class Actinomycetes; order Kitasatosporales; family Streptomycetaceae; genus Streptomyces; species Streptomyces sp. NPDC057249. Next base: position 255,548 of record NZ_JBHUXS010000002.1, read on the forward strand.
CTCGGTGCGGACCCGGCTGGTGCTGATCTCGACCGTGCTGGCCACCGCTGCCGTACTGGTCTCGCAGGCGGCGGGGCTCGCGGTGATGCGGTCCTGGCTGACGGGCCAGATCGACCGCCGGCTCGTCGAGTTCCGCCCGCCGCCCCCGGCCGCGCACGGGAGGCCGCTCCACGGCCCCCCGCCGGGGGACGCCCTGCCCTCCGACTTCCGGGTCTTCTTCTACGGCTCCGACGGGCGGCTCCGGCCCGACTCGCTCGGCAGCGGCACCGGCCGCCCCCGGCTGCCCGCGACCGCCTCCGCCCTCGTCCAGGAGCGCGGCCGGCCCGCCACCGTGCCGGACGCGGACGGCGGTTCGGCGTGGCGGGTGGTCGCCGACACGGGCCCGGACGGGCGGCGCGTCGTCGTCGCGCTGCCGCTGGGCACGGTGGAGGGGGCCACGTCGAAGCTGCTGTGGTTCAGCCTCGCGATCGGGGTCGCCACCGCGGCCGGGGTCGGGCTGCTGAGCAGTGCGGCCGTGCGCCTCGGGCTGCGCCCGCTGGCCCGGATGGAACGGACGGCCCTGCGGATCACCGGCGGCGAGTCGGCCCTGACGGTCACGGACACCGACCCGCGCACGGAGACCGGGCGGCTCGGGCTCGCGTTCAACACGATGCTCGGTCAGGTCCGGGCCGCGCTGCGCCGGAAGGACGCGTCCGAGCAGCGGCTGCGCCGTTTCATGGCGGACGCGGGCCACGAGCTGCGCACCCCGCTCACCTCGATCCAGGGGTTCGCCGAGCTCCTGGTGGAACAGCCGCGGCTGCCGGCCGCCCGGCGGCGCGAGGCCCATGTGCTGATCGCCCGCAACGCGGAGCGGATGAGCCGGCTCGTGGACGACCTCTTCCTGCTGGCCAAGCTGGGGTACGCGCCCGTGGCGGGCCGCGAGACGGTGGACCTGCTGTCGCTCGCGGCCGACGGGGTCGGCGCGGCCGTCGTCGCGCATCCGGGCCGCGAGGTGCGGCTGGCGCCGCTGGGCGGGGACGGGACGGACGGGCCGGGCGCCGCGCTGGACGTGGCGGAGGCGCTGGGCGACGCCCACCAGCTGTCCCAGGTGATCGGCAACCTGCTGGCCAACGCCTGCGTCCACACCCCGCCCACCGCGCGCGTCGAGGTGCGGGTCGGCTCGGTGCGCACAGGGCCGGACACCGGCGGGACCGACCGGCCCGGGCGCTGCGGCGCGACGGCGGCGCTGCCCGCCGGGGTGGAGGCGTGCGTGGTGGAGGTCGCGGACGACGGGCCGGGGCTGGGGGCCGACGCCGCCCGGCAGGTCTTCGAACGGTTCTACCGGGGGCCGTCGGCGGACCGGGAGGGCGGCCCGCACGGGTCCGGGCTCGGCCTGTCGATCGCGGCCACCATCGCCGAGGCGCACGGCGGGCGGCTCGAACTCGACACCCGGCCGGGCGCCGGCTGCGTCTTCCGTCTGCTGCTGCCCCGGAGCGTCGGCCCCGATCCGTGAAGGACGGCATGACAACGTTCACGGGTGGCCTCGGATGGGCAGGGCTGCTCTTGACGAAGCCATGCCACCTGTCCCCCCAGCAGGGAGTTGCCCATGTCAGTCGCACCCCGTCCCACCGCCTCCCGGCGAAACGTTCTTGCGGCGGGCGGCGCCGCCGCCGTCTCGATCGCCTTCACCGGAGCGTTCACCGAACTCTTCGCGGGCACCTCCGCCGCGCGCGGTCATGCGGGTTACGGCCCGCTCGTGCCGGACCCGGACGGCCTGCTCGACCTGCCCGAGGGCTTCCACTACCGGGTGCTGTCCCGGGAGGGCGACCGGCTCCGCTCCGGCGAGGGGCGGGTGCCCAGCCACTGCGACGGTATGGCCGCGTTCGCCGGCCGGGGCGGGCACGTCCGGCTGGTCCGCAACCACGAGAACCGGGTGGACGCGGCGATTCCGGTCCCGGTGGTCGAGGGGCTGACGTACGACCCGATGGGCAAGGGCGGCTGTACGGCCCTGGAGCTCGACGGCCACAACCGCGTGCTGTCCGAGCGCGTCGCCATCGCCGGGACGGCGGTGAACTGCGCGGGCGGGCGCACCCCCTGGAACACCTGGCTGACCTGCGAGGAGACGGAGGACAAGGCCGGCACCAACGGCTACACCAAGGACCACGGCTACATCTTCGAGGTGGACGGCGCCGATCCGCGCCGCACCGGCGCCGTACCGCTGACGGCGATGGGCCGCTTCCAGCACGAGGCGATCGCGGTCGACCCGCGCGACGGGACGGTGTACGAGACGGAGGACGCGTTCGAGAAGCCGTTCGGGCTCTTCTACCGCTTCCTGCCGAGGAAGCCGCTGGGCGGTACGGGTTCGCTGCGCGCGGGCGGCCGGCTGGAGGCCATGCGGGTGCCGGGGGTGCCCGACCTCTCGGCCGTCCGGGAGACCGGGACGGTGTTCGAGGGCGTCGAGTGGGTGCCCGTACCGGACCCGCAGGCCGCCGAGACCCCGATCCGCTTCCAGGACTTCGGCCGGAAGGGCATCACGCACGGCCAGAAGCTGGAGGGCTGCTACTGGGGCGGTTCGTGCGTCTACTTCGTCTCCAGCTTCGCGCACAGCGCGGAGGGCTCGGCGGCGGACCACTACGGGCAGGTCTGGCGCTACGACCCGCACCGCCGCCGGCTCACCCTGGTCGTCGTCTTCGGGCCGGACACCGACCTCCGGCTCCCGGGCGAGTCCCCCGACAACATCACCCTGGCCCCCGGCGGCGGCCTGATGGTCTGTGAGGACGGCGGCGGCGCCCAGCACGTGTTCGGCCTGACCCGGCGCGGCGAGGTGTACCCGATGGCGCGCGGCCGGCAGAACATCGGGACGCCCGAGGAGCCGGAGTGGGGCGAGTTCGCGGGCGTCACGTTCGCGCCGGATCACGGGACGATGTACGTGAACGTCTACACTCCGGGCACCACGTTCGCGGTCACGGGCCCCTGGCGCTGACGGGCCGAGCGGAACCGCGGCGCACCCCGCCGCGTCTTTGCATACGGCAACATCGGGTTTGATCCATCCGGGTGTGCCGGGGCAGGATGACGGGGTGCGCTTCGGTGCGCCCGCGCTTCGGCGCGCCGGCGCCCGGACGCCCAAGGGAAGCGATCTTTACGGGGGGGGCACCGTGACCAAGTGGGACATCGACCCCGACGGCGTGCGTCGGGTCCTGAAGAAGACCGCCGAGGTGGGCGGCGACTTCGAGACGGAGTTCACGTCGTACAACGAGGGCCTGGTGGGGTCGGCGACCTCGGCGGGCACGATGGTGCTGGGCGGGACCGAGATTCCCGCCGGGGGCGCGTTCGGGCCGGTGGCGCAGGCGTTGCAGGAGTTCCAGCAGCACACGCTGAACGACCTCAAGTTCCTTCCGGTCCGGGCGGCGAAGTCCATGACGGGGGCGCGCCTGGCCACTGAGGCGTACCTCGCGGGCGATCTGGACATGGCGAAGAACAAGCAGGAGCAGTACTCCAAGGCGCCGACTCCGGAGGAGCTGAAGGGGAAGGGTCCCAAGAAGTGATCGACCTGGCGAAGATCCCCTTCTTCACCGGCAATCTGGAGGCCCTGGAGAAGCACGCGGCCACGCTGAAGACGACCGCCTCCGACATCCGGACCACGGGCAAGGACGTCCACACGGCGTTCCAGGCGCTGGACCCGGTCTACGACGCCCCGGAGCAGGAGGAGTTGCTCGACTCCACGATGCCGGTACGCGACAAGGCGGACGCGTTCGCGGACAAGCTGGAGTCGGTGAGCGGGGCGCTCACGGGTTTCGCGACGACGGCCCGGCCGCTGGTGGCCAGGATGAACCGGCTCCGGGAGGACGCGGCGCGGTTCGTCGCGGAGAACCGGGACGACGACGACTGGCAGCAGGACCAGGACAAGATCGACGAGAACGCCCGCCTCGTCCACGAGGTCGGCACGACGTGGGTGGCCTTCCAGGGCGCCGAGCGCGACGCGGCCAACAAGATCACGGCGCTGGTCGGCGGGACGCACTTCGTCGTGGACGACGGTTCGCACAAGGCCGGCATGTACGGCTTCAAGGCGGACGACGTCAAGGACGCCGGCGAGACGCCGTGGGGCACGGTGGACGAGCGCGAGTACACCGGGCTGCGGGCCGCGTGGGAGTGGACGAAGGACAACGTCGGCGGTGCGCTGAAGGGCTTCTTCGTCGACGGGGTCTGGGGCACGATCAAGGGCCTCGGCAGCATGGTCAACGTCTTCGACTGGGACAACTTCAAGAAGACCTGGTCGGGCATCGGTGACGTCTTCGGCGGCATCAGCGCGTACATCATGACGCCGTACGACTGGGCGATGGACAAGATGTTCGGCCCGGCGGACCACAGCGACAGCGACCGCCAGAAGGCGGCCCTGCGCAACTTCGGCAAGTCGCTGGTCGCCTGGGACGAGTGGGGCCACGACCCGTCACGCGCCTTCGGCACGGTGCTGTTCAACGTGGTGACCATCGGTTCCGGCTCCCTCCTCAAGCTGGGCAAGGCCGGCAAGCTGGGCGCGGTCTCGGACGCCGCTTCGGCGGTGGGCAAGGCGGGCGCGCTGGCCGACCCGATGAGCTACCTCGGCAAGGCGGCGGGCGTCACCAAGATCAAGGTCGGCGACCTGATGGAGAGCCTGAAGACGGGCACCGCGGGCGTGGACGACATGGCCCGTACGGCCCCGACCGGCACGGCCCCGCACCCGGCGACGGAGACCCCCGGCTTCCACTACACCGACCACAACGGCAACCCCCGCGTGGTCGGCGACGACGCGGTCATCCGCGACGAGCACGGCAACCCCGTACCGGACACCGAGCCGGTCCCGGAGCCCCACAAGAACGAGCTCCCGGACACGCACGAGCGCGTACCGGACCGGGAGAAGGTCCTGGAGGGCGCGGGGGGCCCGAGCCGCGTGGAGAATTCGGCGAAGCCGCCGCACTCCTCGCCGGAGGGGACGACGACCCACCACACGTCCCCGTCGACGAGCGGGCATGTGACGGAGCACCCCAATGGCGCCGGTGGCGAGTCCGGTGCGGGATCGCACACCGGCACCGGTGGTGGCAACAGCGGCGGTTCCGACGCCAACACGCCCGGTGGTGGCGGCGGTCACGGCGACGGAAACGACGGTTCCGGCGGCGACGGCCACACGGACGGGGCACCCGGAGGCGGCGAACGCCCGAACGAACCGCTGCCCGAACTGACGGCGGAGGAACGGGCCGGACACTGGGACCACCTCGACCAGGTGGAGAAGCGGGCTCCGGAGGACTTCGACGACCTGAAGTACGACCCGGATCACCGGGGCGAGGTGTCCCTCTCTTCGATGGACGAGGCGCGCGTGGGACTCGACCTGCGGGAGCAGGGGCGCCTTCCGGCGGACATTCAGCGACCGGCGAACGCGGACATGGGCGAGTTCTATTCGCCGAGCACCGGCAAGTACTATGACATCAAGGGCGTCCATTCCTTCTGGCCACCCTTCAACAACGTGCGGAATCCAGATCTCCTTGCCCGGCCTTTCCCCGGTGCGTACAACCCGGCAAAGCACGTCCAGACCTGGACCAACACGTTCACCGAACAGATCGACGACATGGGCCGCATCGTCGTGATCGACGTCCGGAACGCGAATCAAGCAGCAATCGACAGCATCAAGGACATCGTCAAGAGCCACGGTTGGGAAGATCATGTCATCTGGTACCCCTAGGACTTGGAAACCGGCCGCCTTTCCCGCCGATCCTGAGGCAACGCACCAATTGCAGGAATGGCTCGCCGAGGACGGTTACAGCCTTTTCGGAGTCGAGAAGGACTTCCGGGGCGCCGACCTCTCGGGCGGTGATTTCACTCAGGCATGGTTCACCCAGGCGGACCTGACGGGCGTGCGGTTCACAGGTGCGAGCTTCTACCGTGCGGACCTCCAGTCGGCAGACCTCACCGGTGCGGACCTCACCGATGCCGATCTGGTCCGGGCGAATCTCAATGAGGCGGTACTCCGCTCCGCACGACTCGACGGTGCCGACATGGTCAAAGCGTCGCTGCAGAACGTCGACGCGTCGCAGGCGAGCTTCCGCGGAACCCGGATCATGGCCGCGTCACTGTTCGGCGTCGATCTGAGGGGGGCGGACCTGACCGATGCGGTCCTGACCCACAACACGTTCAAGGTCACCGTCGATGACACCACTGTGGTACGCGGGCTGACCGGCACGGTCTTCGGGCCGATCACGGTCATCAGCGGCGATGCCTCCGTCGAAGTGGGCGGCGCGGCATTGGAGGCGTGGGTCAGTGCACGCGGCGGGCAGGTTGAGGTGCTCCCGCCACACCGGCCGGCACGGTAGGTGGGTTTTGGCAGGAAACATCCAGGAAGACCCCCGCTTCAGGAATTTCTTAAGTGCCCACCTTGATCTCGAGCGGGGGTACGAGAACACCGGCGAACTGAGGCCCACTTTGTTGAGCTTCAGAGATTCCTACGTGGATTTGATCCGCTCAGGTTTCGAGCAGATCATGTCGGACGAAAATTTCGGACCCGCGGAATACGAACGACTCACCAATATTGAGTTTCCCGACAAGAAAACGCTACACGCGTACCTGCGGGAAATGTACGACTACCTCTTCAATGACGCACCGGAACAACCGCTGCCTCCCGAGTAGGTTTATTGTGAGCGACTCCCCACCCTTACCAAGATATGCAGGTGATCATGTCGGCCGACATTCCTCGGAGCTGGAGGCCAGCCGCCTTCCCGACCGATGTGGCGGCAGTCCGACGACTGGAGGAATGGATCCCCTCCGAGACATACAACCTCAACGGCATGGAGCGGGACTTCCGGGGCGCGGACCTCTCGGGTGGGGATTTCTCGAATTGCTGGTTCACCGACGCCGTACTCGTCGATGTACGGCTCGTCGGAGCTTCCTTCTACCGTGCAGATCTCCGTTCGGCGGACCTGACGCGCGCGGACCTGACGGGGGCGGACCTGGTGAAGGCGAACCTGGATGAGGCCATTCTCCGATCGGCGGTGCTGGACGGTGCGGACATGGTCGGGGCCTCGTTGTCCGACGTGGACGCAAGGGGAGCCAGTTTTCGCGGAACACGTCCCATTGGTGCGGAGTTGCTCGACACCGACATGAGGGGCAGCGACCTGTCCGATGCCGTGGTCGAGGAGAACTACTTCGAGATCAAGGTCGACGACACCACGGTCCTTCGCGGCTTGCGGGGTACGGTCTTCGGCCCGGTCACCGTTGTCGGCGACGGTTCCTCGCGCGAAGTAGGCGGTGCGGAACTCGAAGCGTGGATCCGTGCGCGCGGCGGGCAGGTTCAGGTGATCCCGCCGCGCCGACCGGCAGTAGGTGCACCTTGAGCGAGTCAATTCAAGCGGACCCAGACTTCAGAAACTTTTTCAGAACTCAACTCGACCTTGAGGGTGGATATTACATCACAGGCGACTTGAGGCGCACGTTGTGGAGCTTCAGCGATTCCTATGTTGACTTGATCCGTTCCGGGTTCGAGCAGATCATGGCAGATGAGAATTTCGGCCCTGCCGAGTACGAACGACTGACCGACATCGAGTTCCCCGACCGGGAGGCACTGCACGCCTACCTCCGGAACATGTACGACTACCTGTTCGGCGACGCGCCGGAACAGCCGATGCCTCCGGGCTAGTCGGAATTCCCCGATCCCCTCCCGCTAACCTCGAATTCTCATGACGGCCCAGCGGGCCGCCGACCGCACCAACGCCTCGTTCGAACTCAAGCCCAAGAAGGACTCTGTCACTATTCACCCGCCAATGCTGTCAACCCATAAGGAAGTTCGATCGTTGTGCTGACGCGCGCGCCAAGAGAAAGCGGCTCGTGGTTCTGGGGCCTGGACGACGTGGTGGAGCCGGGTCTGGAATCCGCACTGCTGACGGCGGGACGTATGAGTGCCGTTCTCCAGAAGCACCGCCTTCTGGAGCCGGAGGCCCTCGAATGGAACTGGTTCCAGCTCGGTAAGGGCGGTCTCGGTATCCACAGCCGGCTGGATCTGGTCGGGCGTTCGCTCGACGAACCGCAGTTGCCGGAGGCGCTCCGTTCCTGCCGGCCCGCTGGACATCCGCAGGCCGAGATGGGCGGAATCCTCGTACTGGGCTCCGGAACGTGGTTCGACGCGGCTGGAACGCCGCAAAGAGAGCACCGGCTTGTCGAGTTGATGGTGTCTCCGGACGAGATCGGCCCTTCGGCCGAGATCTCCGTGCACCACGACATCTGGGGCCCGTGCGATTTCCGGGGCGAGCCCCACCCCGTCATCCACGCGGCCAACGCCCCCGACTCAAGTCGGCACTGGAGGAGATCGTGACGCTGCTAGGCGTCGAGCCGGAACCCGGGGAGCCGACGTATTACGGACACGCTGAGGGATACGAACTGGCGGCGCCCGACCTTGTCGATGGCCGAGGACCGGACCTCACCGACACAGCGGTGGGCTGATTACCGGGCCATCAAAGGCGCGCTTTGGCAGGAGAAGAGAGACCGGCTGTGACGAAGATCGACGAACTGCTCGGCAGGGATTTCGACGGCGAACCGACGCCGGATCTCGATGATGTGATCGACACCGCGTACGACGACCCCCGGCACAGCGAGCGGGTGCCTGGGCTCATCGAGCTGATGAACGATCCGGGTGAGCCCGAGAAGGACCGCTTCCTCGCGTGCCTGGCGCTGATCTCGTGGGCCGAGCCGGCCGGCTTCGAGGCGGTGATCGCGGCGGCGGCGGACCCGGAGAACACCCCCTGGTACGACTTCTCGATCGACCGGAAGTTCTCCGTCGACAGCACGTTCTCGCAGCTCGCGGTGGCCGTGGACAGCAGCCGTTTCCTGGTGGAGGAAAAGGACACCGCCGCCCTGCGCACACAGGCGTTCCGCGCGCTGGCGAGGATCACCGACACCCAGTACTTCGAGGACCGCCTCGGTGAACTGATCGACAGCGCCACGGTCAGGGCGGTGCTCGGTGAGATCAAGGAGGCCATCGGCCGTGGCGTGCGCGCCCTGGCCTCCGGTGAGAAGCCCCGGTTCGACCTGGCCACCCAACTGGTCGATCTGGCCTGCGCGGTGGCTCCCGTCGACGGCCCGCTCTCAGTGGAACTGGCCACGAGCGTGCTGCACGTCGCCGCCTCGCCCCGCACACTGGAGCACGCCGTCACCATCGTCTACCGCGCCGAGGGGCCGGAGATCCGGGAGTTCGGCGAATACCTCACGACGGTCGGCGACGAGCGCGTACGGACAAGAGTCCGCGAGGCGTTCGAAGGCTCGCAGTGACGGAGACACCGTCCAGCGAGTCTGTCCCCTGGCAGCCTGCCGCGTTTCCCTCCGACCCGGCGGCGGCGCGGCAGTTGAGGGAATGGCTCGACGACACGGGTTACGCCTTGTACGGGGTCGGGCACGACTTCCGGGGTGCCGACCTCACAAACGGCGAATGTCCCGGCGCGTGGCTCATCGACGCGGTGCTGGCGGGCGTGGAGCTCGGGGGCGTGCGCCTCTACCGTGCGGACGTGAGCGGGGCGGACCTGAGCGGGGCGAATCTGGCCGGCGCCGACCTCGTCCGGGCGAAGCTCGACCGGTCCGTGCTTCGGTCCGCCCGGCTCGACCGGGCCGACCTGGTCAAGGCGTCACTCCACAACGTCGACGCCTCGGGGGCGAGCCTGCGCGGGACGCGCATCATGGGCGCCTCGCTGTACGACGTGGACCTGCGGGGCGCGGACCTGACGGACGCCGTCCTGTTCCACAACACGTTCAAGGTCACCGTGGACGACACCACGCTGGTACGCGGCCTCACCGGCACGGTCTTCGGGCCGGTGACCGTGGTCGGCAGCGAGGGTTCCCGAGAAGTGGGCGGCGCGGACCTGGAAGCATGGCTCAGCGCCCGTGGCGCCGAGGTTCAGGTGATCCCGCCGCAGGGGCGGGCGCGATAGGTATGCACGTCGAGGGGGCGACATGTTGGACCCGCACATCAGAAACTTCTTCAGGGTGTACCTGGACCTTGAGCGGGGGTACGAGAACACCGGCCACCTGCGGCCCACCTGCTGAGCTTCAAGGATTCCTATGTGGACCTGATCCGGACGGGATTCGAGCAGATCATGTCGGACACGGATTTCGGACCGGCCGAGTACGAGGGGCTGACCGACATCGAGTTCCCCGACAAGGAGACACTGGACGCCTATCTCCAGGAAATGTACGACTACCTGTTCGGCGACGCACCGGAACAGCCGATGCCTCCGGGCTAGCCGGAATCCCCCCGACCCCTCATCTCCGAAGGACCCCCGCATGACCCAGGACGTCGTCGCTCTCACCCGGCGCATGCCCGACTCGCTCAGTGTGCTGGCCGGGCTGCTGGCCGGCGGGCCCGATCTGCGGGTGGGGACGACCGGGGAAGGGGCGGTCGTGCAGTTGTGCGACGACGAGGGGCGGCCGCTCGTGTCCGTGGAGGTGCCCCTGCTGATCCAGGTGCCCGGGGAAGCCGTCCGGCTGCTCGGGGCGGAGGCCGCTCCGGAAGGGGACGGGCCCTGGTGGTGGGTCGAGGCGCGGGCCGCCGCCGGGGTGGACCGGGCCGAGGAGCTGGCCGGGGCCTTCGCCGCGCGGCTGACCATGCTGCTGGGCGGCAAGGTGTGGCCCGCCGACGCCCCCGGCACCACCGGCGCCGCCCGCCCCGTCGACGTCTCGGGCATCACGGCCGTGCCCTCCCCCGCCGCCGCGCAGCCCGCCGTCGACATGCTCACCGACAAGGCGGCCGTCGTCATCCAGGACCGCCCGGTCGTCCCCATGACGAGCTGGCTGACGGAGGCGCTGCGGGCCACCGTGGAGAGCGAGCGGTCGCTCCAGATCGTCACCCCGCCGCACTGCACGCTCTCGCTGCCCACGCGGCTGCTGCTCCAGTCCACCTCCTCCCGCTGGGTCGTCCAGGACGAACGCTGCGGCTACTACGACGGGCTGACCGGCGCCGTACTCCGCTGGCAGGACGACACGTTCGCGCCCGACCGGCGCGAGGACGGGCAGACCCCGGTGGCGGAGGCGTTCACCGAGGCCGGGCCCACCGGTGAGCGGCAGCTCGTCGTGTCGCTCCGGACCGTGCACCGCCCCACCGCCGACCTCGTGCTCGGCGGCGCCCTGGAAGCCGCCTGGGAGGCGCTGACCGGCGCGCCCCCGGCCGGCTGGGGGACCTCGGAGCCGGCCGGGCTCACCTGGTCGCGGCGGCAGCTGACCGACCTGGCGTACGAGCGCGCGCCCCGGCCCACCTGGCTGGTGGCCGTGGGCGACCCGGACCGCCCCGCCGTCGCCACGCTCCAGGTGAACCGCACCCCGGACGGGGTGGAGGAGGACATCACCCTCGTCCTCGGCCACGGCCCCGACGAGGCACCGGTCCTGGACGCGCTGCCGGAGCTCGCCGACGAGCTGGTGACCCGGCACGGACTGCGGACCATGCTCTGCCAGCTGGCCGAGGGCCGCCGCGACCTGAACGCCCAGCCCCGCTTCGCACGCCCCCCGCTCCCGTACGCCTTCGCGCTCGGCTCCGCCGAGGTGACCGAGGTGGGCCGGGACACCGCCGCCCGGACCCCGCTCAAGGAGGCGCCGGTGCGGCTGGGCCCCGGCGGGCGGCCGGGCTATTACTACCCGCTCGGGGACGGCGAGACCGCCGAGAGCTGGGCGGCCCTGGAACAGCTGATGCGCCATCTGCGTGGGGCGCCGCCGGTCTAGCGCGCCAGCCCCGCGCCCCTTCCGGACGATCGGTTAGCGTCCGGAAGTGATCAGATTTACGCACAAAGCGGCTGTTTTGGGTGTGCTAGGTGCGGTGCTCGTCGGCTGCGGCCAGGCCGGGCCCCGTCCAGCCGCCGCACGGCCGCCCGCCTCCCCCGTCACGGAGACGCCCGCCGACAAGCCCCCCGTCATGGCTCCCGGCCCCGGCGGTCTGACCCCCGTCTTCACGCGCGGGCCGCAGCACGCCGCGAAGGTCGTCGCGCTCAGCTTCGACGCCGACATGACGGCCGACGAGGGGCCGCGCGCGGCAGGCGGCGAGCACTTCGACAACCCGGAACTGATCGCCCTGCTGCGCCGCCTGAAGGTGCCCGCGACGGTGTTCATGACCGGGCGCTGGGCCGAGGAGTACCCGGACCAGGCGCGCTCCATCGGCACCGATCCCCTCTTCGAGATCGGCAACCACTCCTACAGCCACTACGCCTTCACCACGCCCTGCTACGGACTCCCGACGGTCGAGAAGGACGCCGTGCGCACGGAGGTCCAGCGGGCGTTCGGGGCGATCCGGGCGACCGGCGCCCGCAATGTCGTGCCGTACTTCCGCTTCCCCGGCGGCTGTTACGACGACGACACGCTGCGCGCCCTCGGGCCGGAGAAGGTGACCGCCGTGCAGTGGGACGTCGTCAGCGGCGACGCCTTCGCGACGGACGCGGACGCCGTCGCCGAGCAGGTGCTCGACGGGGTGCGGTCCGGTTCGCTCGTCGTCATGCACTGCACCCGCAGCGCGGCACCGGTCACCGCCGAGGCGGTCCGCCAGGTCGTGCCGGAGCTACGGAAGCGCGGCTACCGCTTCGTCAAGGTGTCCGAGCTGATCGCGGCCGGCTGAGGCGCTTCAGCCGGAGCAGGCCGTGCGCTGGGCCTCCTGCCACTCGCACACCGGGCACAGCGTGATCCCCTTGACCGACTCGGCGTATTCGGTCGGCTTCCGGCACAGCACGCACTCGGCGTACGGCGGCCCCTCGGCCCGCTCCGGCGACTCGGCGGGCGGCGTCGCGCAGTAGGGCCCCGGTTCCTCAGTCATACGTACGAGCCTACTCAGCCCCGTACCGAAGTGAGCCGGCAGACGAGCGCGAACACGGCGGCCGCCGCGGCGGCGGCTCCGAGCAGCGGCAGCACCGGCACCTGGACCGTGCCGGTCAGCGAGCCGGTGACCAGGCCCGTCACCGCGTACTTCGCGGGCGATCCGGCGGTGACCAGCGCCAGCAGCGACGCGAGCGCCGTCGCCGTGACCGACCAGCCCCGCCCGTGCAGCAGCGGCCGGCTGCACAGCGCCCCGGCCGCCGCGCCGAGCAGCACGCAGCACGCGGTGGCCAGGACTCCGGCCGCGGCGGCGGACGGCAGGGGCACCCGCACCGAGTGGTCCGTACTGGCCGGGTCGCTGATCGCCAGGACGACGGCGGTGGCGGCGGTGCCGAGGAGCCAGGCGCCGCCCAGCGCGGTGAGCAGGGCCGCCAGATGGGCCCGGGGCTGCCCGCCCACCGCAGCCGCGACGACCGTCCGGGCGGCGGGCGGTTCCTGGGTGACGCAGACGCGCACCAGCCAGGCGGTGACCGGGAGCATTCCGGCGGCGGTGTAGCCGAGCGAGTCGAGCACGGGCTGCCCGGAGCGGATGCCGACGGCGAGGAAGGCCAGGTACAGCAGCACCGGGGCCAGCCAGTGCTGGGACCGTACGAGCAGGGCGGCCTGGTAGCGGATGAGCGCGGTCATGGTGCGGGGTCCCCGTCCGGGGTGGGTGAGGGGTGCGGCACGGTTTCAGGTCCGGGGCGGGCCCCGGCACCGGGGCCGCCCGCCTCTCCGGGCCCCCGCACCGGCTCCACCCGCCCGATGTGCCACGGCGGCCGGGCCGACAGCAGCGCGCCGAGCAGGGCGTCGGAGTGCGCCGCCGGGACCGTGAGGCGGGCCGTTCCGTCGTCGGTCAGGGTGTACGCGGGAGCCCCGGGCAGTCCGGGCGGCAGCGGGGTCCCGGGCGGGGCCGTCGCCTCGATGCGTACGCGGGGCTCGGCGGCCACCAGCGGGGCGGCGGTGAGGCCGAGACCCTCCACCCGGTACGCCGCGTCGGCCGCGCCCGCCAGGCGGCGCGGGTCGTGGTCGACGTACACCACCGTCGCCCCGGCGGCGACGCGTTCCGCCACCGCCCGGTCCAGTTCACCGCGCGCCTCGGTGTCGAGGCCGGTCCACGCCTCGTCCAGGACCAGGAGTTCCGGTTCGGCGAGGAGCGCCTGGGCGACGGCGACCTTCTGGCTGGTGCCCTTGGAGAGTTCGGCCAGGGGGGTCCGGGCGTGCGCGGCGGCGCCGAACCGGGTGAGCCAGCGGTCCGCCCGGCCGGCCGCCTCGACGGCACGCAGTCCGTGGACGCGCCCGAGGTGGACGAGGTACCCGGCGGCCGTGAACGGCAGCGCCGCCGGGAACCGCTCGGGGACGTACGCCGTACGCGGCCGGCCCGTGACGCGGCCCTCGGAGGGGGCGTCGATCCTGGCCAGCAGCCGCAGCAGGGTCGACTTGCCGGTGCCGTTGGCGCCCTCGACGCGGACGAGGGCGCGCGCGGGCAGGACGAGGTCGACGCCGCGCAGCACCCAGGGGCCGGTGAGCCCGTACCGTCGGCCGGCTCCCCGCAGCCGCAGGATCTCCGTACCGTCGCTCAGTGGGACGCCGCCTTCTCGGGCTTCAGCTCGCTGGGCCGTACGATCACGAACCCCTGCCCGTCCAGCCGCAGTTGGACGGCCTCACCGGAGCCGCCCCGGATCATCGAGCCGACGCTCTGCGAGCGGTGCAGCGAGGTGTTCAGCTGGGCGCTCCAGCCGACGACGGCGTCCGTGTCCACGCACACCGGCTGCTGCGGGGTGACGGGGATGACGATCGGATATCCGTCGCACATCAGACCCAGCTTCCCGTAGCCGGTGAAGACGCTGTTGAAGAGACCGCCGCCGGTCATCCCGGCGCCCTTGACGGTCTTTATCTCGTACGAGAGCGAGGCGTCGAAGCACAGCACGTTGCGGCCGTTGATGGTGAGGGCGTCGCCCTGCTCCATCTCCACGATGAAGCAGTTCGCCGCCTCGTGCGCGAACCACGCCTCGCCCTGGCCGCGCACCGCCATCAGCGGCAGCCCCTCGCCGGTGACCGCCCGCTTGAGCAGACCGCCGATGCCCTGGCTCTTGTGCTCGAACTGGAGGTCCCCGCGGAAGGCGATCATCGATCCCTGGCGGGCGTGCATCTCCCCGTTGACCGCGTACTTGATGGATTTGGCGTTCTGCAGCGTCATCCCGGGGACGGTCGCCTGCTCCGCCATGTGCTCACTGGAAAAGAGATCGCTCTTCATAACCGGCATCCTCGCCCGGAGCCTTCCATTCCGCCAAGAACGGCGTCCGGGACGGCTGGCAGACTGGGTGGGTGAGCAGCAACGACATCCCCGCGTCCCCGTCCGCCGAGCCGTCCGCCGTGCCCGTCGACAGCCCCTTCCGGTCCGAGCGGACGGGCCGGGACGAAGCACCGCAGTACGTACTGTCGTTGGTGGTGCACATCGAGAAGGCGGCGCCGCCGGCCCGCACCGACGCCCTGCGCACGGCCGCCCGCGCGGTGCTCGTGATGCTCTGTGACGAGCGGTCGGTGGGCGAGGGCGAGTGGGCGCGGGTGATGCGGGACTGGCAGGACGCCCGCATCCGCAAGGTGGTCCGGCGGGCCCGGGGCGCGGAGTGGCGCAAGGCGTCCGCGCTGCCCGGGATCACGGTGACGGGCGAGGAGGCCGAGGTGCGGGTCTTCCCGCCGGTGCCCCTGGACGGCTGGCCCAAGGAGCTGGCCAAGCTCCAGGTCTCGGGGACGGACCTGGACGACCCCGAGCCGCCGGCCGCGCCCGGCCCGGAGCACCCGGTGCTCTGGCTCAACCCGGACCTCGGCATGTCGGCCGGCAAGGAGATGGCGCAGGTCGGGCACGGGGCGCAGCTCGCCTGGTGGGAGCTGACGGAGACCGAGCGCAAGGCGTGGCGCGAGGCCGGCTTCCCGCTCTCGGTGGCCACGGCTGAACCGGGCCGCTGGGCGGAGCTCACGGCGAGCGGGCTGCCGGTCGTGCGGGACGCGGGCTTCACGGAGATCGCCCCGGGCTCCTGCACGGTGGTCGCCGACCACCCGGCGCTGCGGCGCCGTCGCTGAGGGGACCGGTGCCGGCGGAACCTCAAATGAAGCTCTGAACGTCCCCCCTTCCGGATTCAGGGCCGCGCCCGGGGGCCATCACCCCTGCACGAAGCGAGGGGGAAGCAGCATGGGGGACGGTATGAGGCTGGGCATCGGGATCGGCTGGCGGCCGGAGATCGCCGACGAGGTGGAGGCGCTGCCGGGGATCGACTGGGTGGAAGCGGTCGCGGAGAACCTCTGCGCCGACCACCTGCCGGACTCCCTGGTACGGCTGCGGGAGCGCGGGGTCACCGTGGTGCCGCACGGCGTGTCGCTGGGACTCGGCGGCGCCGACCGCCCCGA
This sequence comes from Streptomyces sp. NPDC057249, assembly GCF_042669245.1. Lineage (NCBI taxonomy): Bacteria > Bacillati > Actinomycetota > Actinomycetes > Kitasatosporales > Streptomycetaceae > Streptomyces > Streptomyces sp. NPDC057249. The sequence continues at coordinate 271,769 of NZ_JBHUXS010000002.1, forward strand.
CCCCGGCAGGCTCGCGGACCTCGCCGCCCGCGCCACGCTGCTCGGCGCGCCGCTGGTGACCGAGCACATCGCGTTCGTACGGGCGGGCGGGGCGCGCACCGGTTCGCCGGCTCTGGAGGCGGGGCATCTGCTGCCGGTGCCGCGCACCCGGGCGGCGCTGGACGTGCTGTGCGAGAACGTGCGCATCGCCCAGGACGCGCTGCCGGTGCCGCTGGCGCTGGAGAACATCGCGGCGCTGGTGTCCTGGCCGGGCGAGGAGCTGACCGAGGGCCGGTTCCTGGCGGAGCTGGTCGAGCGGACCGGGGTGCGGCTGCTGATCGACGTGGCCAACCTGCACACCAACCACGTGAACCGGGGCGAGGACCCGGCGGTCGCGCTGGACGAGCTGCCGGTGGAGGCCATCGCGTACGTGCACGTGGCGGGCGGGGTCGAGAAGGACGGCGTGTGGCACGACACGCACGCCCACCCGGTGACCGCCCCGGTCCTCGACGTGCTGGCGGAGCTGCGGTCCCGGGTGGACCCGCCGGGGGTGCTGCTGGAGCGCGACGACGCGTTCCCGCCGGCCGGGGAGCTGGCGGGCGAGCTGGACGCGATCCGGGGGGTGCTGGAGAAGGGCGGGGGCGCCTCGGCCGCCTGGGCGGCCCCGGGGGGCCCGCCCGCCGTGCCCCTCGCGGAGTCCGTCCGGGACGGCGTCGCGGTCGCGCAGACCGCGCTGCTGTCCGCGCTGGTCGCCGGGACGCCCGCGCCGGAGGGGTTCGACCCGCGCCGGCTCCGGGTGCAGAGCCGCGCCCTGGCCGCGAAGCGCGCCGATGTCGTGGCGAAGGTGGCGCCCGAGCTGCCGGAGATCCTGGGGGCCGGCTACCGGGCGGCGTTCCTCGCGTACGCCGGGGCGCGGCCCATGGCGTCGGGGTACCGGCGCGACGCCCTGGACTTCGCCGAGCACCTGCTCATCGCGGGCCGCCCCGAGGACGACGCGGCCCGGCGCCGGCTGACGCGGTGGTGGCGGGACCGGGCCGCGCCCCGGCCGCCCGGGCGCGCGACCCGGCTGGCCCGGGCCGCCCGCTCCGTGCTGGTGGGGCGGTGACGGGCATGGACGTCGCGCTGGTGCTCCTCACGCTTGCGGTGGTCGCCTCGTCCACCGTGCTGATCGTCGGCCTGGCCCGCTCCCGCCGCGGGGTGGGCGGTCCGGTGCACGACCTGTCCGAGGTGGCGTTCCTGAACGGCGGGCCCGGCCGGGTCGTCGACACCGCGCTGGCCGCCCTGCACGCGGACGGCCGGCTGGCCGTCGGCGGGCCCGGCATCGTCGCCGTGCTCCGGCCGGTCGCCCACGACCCGGTGGAGCGGGCGGTGCTGCGGGAAGTGGCCGCGGCACCGAGCGGGGCACTGCCGGCGCTGCGCGCGGCCGTGATGCGGCATCCCGCGGTGCAGGAGACCGGTGACGGTCTCGCCGCGCGCGGACTGCTGGCCCCACCCCGCGCCAGTGCCGTGTGGCGTGTCTGGGGCCCGGCGCAGGCGCTGTTGTGCCTCGCGTCCGGCCCGGTCACCATCGGCCTGGCCATCGCCCGGTTCATGGAGGGTGACGACGGCGCCGGCTGGAGCCACCCGTTCGCGGTGGCGCTGATCCCGGCCGTCGTCGTCGGCTTCGTGTCCGGCCTGGTCTGCACGGCGGTGGCCCGGTCCCGGATCACCCGGGCGGGGCGCAGGGCGGCGGCGGAGTTCGGGGCCGCGCAGGCTCACCGGACCGACCCGGGGTTCCTGGTGGCGACCCGGGGGCTGCGCGGCGTCCCGGACCCGGAGCTGCGGACGCACCTGGTCGCGGCCGCGCGGACCCGGCCCGCCTCCTCCTCGTACACCGCGGGCGGCTCCTCGGCACTGCTCGTCGCGCCGGCCGTGTGGTGCGCGGGGGCGAGCCCGGGCGGCGGCTGCGGCAGCACCTCGGGCAGCAGCTGCGGCGGAGGCGGCGGGTCGGGCTGCGGGGGCGGGTCGGGCTGCGGCGGCAGCAGTTGCGGGGGCGGCGGGTCGAGCTGCGGCGGTGGCAGCAGCTGCGGCGGCGGCTCCAGCTGCGGTGGTGGATCGAGTTGCGGCGGCGGTTCCTGAGACCGCCGTCCACCTGCTGGACGAGCTATGGCGCCACGGGCGGTTCCGGCATAGAAATCCGGCATGGTGCCGTTTCTGCTGCTGCTGGTCGCGTGGGGTGCGGCGGGTCTCTCCTGCGCCCGGCTCTGTCTCGCGGGGGCCCGCGCGGCCCGGCGGCCGGAGGGCGCGACCGGCGGGCGCGGACGGCAACTCACACTGTACGAGGCGGCGTTCCTGGCGGGCGGGCCCGGCCGCGTCGCGGACCTGGCACTGGTCTCGATGCATCTGCGGCGCCGGCTGCTGCTGGCCCACACCGGGTGGGCGACGGTCGTGGACCCCGAGGGCCGTGACGAGGTGGAGCGTACGGTGATCCGCGCCATAGGGCCGGAGGGCCAGTCGCCGATAGCGCCGGTGCGCGCGTCGGCCGCCGCCGCCGACGCGGTGCGCGCGGTGGCCGACCGGCTCGTCGCGGCCGGTCTGGCGGTCCCGCGCGGGGCGGACGTCGCGTCGGCGGTGCGGGCGGTGCGCGGGGCGGCGCTGCTGGTGGCCGCGCTGGGCGCCGCCGCCCTGCTCGCGCCCGACGGCGGGGGCGCGGGCCCGAGGCCCGTGTGGTTCGCGCTGCCGCTCGTGCTGACCCTGGGCTGCCTGGCCATAGCCCGGGTCGAGGCGCACCCCTACGGTGCCTGGGCCTCCCCGGACGGGCAGCGGCTGCTGGCGGCGTGCGCGGTGCCCGGGGACGGCGCGACGGGCGACACGCTGGTGACGGTCGCGGTGCGCGGGGTGGACGCGGTGGACGACCCGGCCCTGCGGGCCGCGCTGACGGGCCGGGCAGGCGTACGCAGCCTGCTGGGCCGGGAATGACGAACGGTGCGGCGCGCGAGAAGCGCGCCGCACCGCTGAGCCGAACCCGGTGTCGCTGGACCAGCGGGCGGCACGAGGTGCCGGGTGCCCGCCGTCTGATCTTCCGGGTTGGGGTGGTCACAAGCCCGTTCGCTAGGCGAGCCCGGCCACCAGGTCCGCGACCGACTTGCGCCGGCCGGTGAAGAAGGGGACCTCCTCGCGGACGTGCATCCGCGCCTCGGAGGCCCTGAGGTGACGCATCAGGTCCACGATGCGGTACAGCTCGTCCGCCTCGAAGGCCAGCATCCACTCGTAGTCGCCGAGCGAGAACGAGGCGACGGTGTTGGCGCGCACGTCGGGGTAGCCGCGGGCCATCTTGCCGTGGTCGGCGAGCATGCGGCGGCGGTCCTCGTCGGGCAGCAGGTACCAGTCGTACGAGCGCACGAAGGGGTAGACGCTGATGTAGTTGCGCGGCGTCTCGTCGGCGAGGAACGCCGGGATGTGCGACTTGTTGAACTCGGCGGGGCGGTGCAGCGCCATGTTCGACCAGACCGGCTCCAGGTGGCGGCCGAGCCGGGTGCGGCGGAAGAGGTTGTACGCCTCCTGGAGTTCGTCCGCGGTCTCCGCGTGCCACCAGATCAGCAGGTCGGCGTCGGCGCGGAGGCCCGAGACGTCGTACGTGCCGCGGATGGTGACGTCCTCCGCGGCGAGCTGGTCGAACAGCTCCTGGACCTCGCCGGCGACGGCCGCGCGGTCCGTGTCGGCGGGCAGAACGTCGCGCAGCTTGAAGACGGACCACAGCGTGTAGCGGATGACGTCGTTGAGGTCCTTGGCCTTCTTGCCGGCGTTCGGAACCTTGCTTGATGTCGCAGTCTCAGGAGCACTCATACGGCTATTGTCCCGCCTCGCTCCGAGTGCCCTGAACCAGGGTGGGCGTGGCGATGATCTCCCCGGTGAGATCCCCGGCGATCTCGTCCGCCGCCCGGTGGGCGCTCGCCACGCAGGCCGGGATGCCGACCCCGTCGTAGACCGCGCCGCACACCCGCAGCGCGGGCAGCTTGGCGACCTCGTCGCGGATGCGGGCGACCCGGGTGAGATGGCCCACCGGGTACTGGGGCAGGCCGCCGATCCACCGGGTGACCTCGGTCGCCACCGGCCGGGCGGCGAGCCCGGTCGCGGCGGCGAGGTCGCGCAGGGAGACGGCGACCAGCTCGCCGTCCTCGCGGTGCAGGTGCTCCTCCTCGCCGTACCGGCCCACGGAGGTCCGCAGCACGAAGAGGTCCGGGGCCGCGTCGGCCACCCACTGCCACTTGTGCGTGGAGAAGGTGGCGGCCTTGATGGTGTGCCCGTCGACCGGCGGTACGAGGAAGCCGGAGCGCCCGTCGAAGGCCGTGCCGGTCACGTCGGAGCGCCGGAACGCCATGGTGACCAGCGCCATCGACGCGTACTCGACGCCCGCCAGTTCGGCCGAGGCGCCCGGTGACTCGGCGGCCAGCAGCGTGGCGGCGGACCAGGCGGGCACGGCGAGGACGATGCCGTCGGCGGGGACGGCCCGGGTGTCGGTGCGGATCTCCCAGCCGTCGGCGGTACGGGTCAGCCCGAGCACGGGCGTCTCGGTGAGGATCTCGCCGCCTCCGGCGCGCACGGCGTCGGCGACGGCTCCCGGGAGGCTGCCGATGCCGCCCTCGATGCCCTGGAAGACGGGGCCGCTCAGCTGCCGGGCGGCGGCCCGCTCCTGGAGCCGGGTGACCCCGTCGAGCAGGGAGCCGCCTTCCCGGGCGGCCTCGAAGAGCTGCGGTACGGCGGCGCGCATCGAGATGCGGTAGGCGTCGCCCGCGTACACCCCGCCGAGCAGCGGCTCCACCAGCCGGTCCACGACCTCGCGCCCCAACCGGTCCGCGACGTACGCGCCGACGGCGACGTCCTCGCCGACGGCCACCGGGGGCAGTTCACGGTCCTCGGCGATCCGGGCGAGCCCGTCGGCCGACAGCACCTCGCCCAGGACGGACGGGTCGCCCGGGACGCCCATCACATGGCCCTTGGGCATCGGGCGCAGCGCGTCGCGCGTCCACAGCGCGGCGGTGGCCGTGGCGGGCGGCTGGAGGCGGTCGCCGAGGCCCACGGCGCGGGCCAGGCCGACGGCCTCCGGGCGGCGGGCGAGCATGGACTCGGCGCCGAGGTCGACCCGGACGCCGGCGACCTCGCCGGTCATGAGCTTGCCGCCGAGCCGGTCGGTCGCCTCCAGGACGGTGGCCCTCAGCCCGGCGCCGACGAGCCGGTGGGCGGCCGCGAGTCCGGCGATGCCGCCGCCGATGACGACGACATGACGGGGGGCCCGGTCCGCGCGGTGTGTGGATGGCTGCATGGCTCCACTCTCTCAAACCGGTTCCCGGTCCCGACCCTGACCGGTTCGAAACCGGATTCCCGGGTCCGCCCGCACCCCCTCGTACGTCTCACCCACGCCATCGATCACCCGTCCTGGGGGGACAGCCATGCGAGGAACACCTCGGGTCCGCACCGGCCGGCGCGTGTGCGGGCCGGCCGCCGTGCTGCTGGCCGCCGCGCTCGTACTGAGCGGCTGCGGCGCGTCCGGCGACGATGCGGGCGGCACCGCCGACCGGGGCGTCGCCGGGGCACAGCAGACGCGTCGAGGGCGGGGCGGCGGCGCGGACGCGTACGGCGGCGCAGGGCGCGGGCGGGCTGGTCGAGAAGGAGACCACCGAGCGGATCGACTCCACACGGGACTCCTCGCACCTGGTGCTGCGCGTCCCGCAGGAGGCACGCCTTCGTCACGATGCTGCGCCGGCTGGCGATGGCGATCGGCGCCGCGGCCCCGTTCCTGGCCGTGGTGGCGGTTCTCGCCGCGCTGTGGCGGCTGCTGCACCGCCGGGGCGCGAAGGGCGAGTGAGTACGTCGCCGGCTCGGGCCGCCCCGTAGCGTGGGTGCTTTCGTACACGCTTCGGAGGGACCGGCATGGCGGCGGAACGACTGGTGGTCATCGGAGGGGACGCGGCGGGGATGTCCGCCGCGTCCCAGGCGCGGCGGCTCAAGGGCCCGGACGAGCTGAGCATCACCGCCTTCGAGCGGGGCCACTTCACCTCGTACTCCGCGTGCGGCATCCCGTACTGGGTCAGCGGCGACGTCACCGACCGGGACGACCTCGTCGCCCGGACGCCCGAGGAGCACCGGGCCCGCGACATCGACCTGCGCACCCGCACCGAGGTCACGGAGATCGACGTGGCGGGGCGGCGGGTGCGCGCCCTGGACCGGGAGTCCGGCGAGGCGTACTGGACCGGGTTCGACAAGCTGGTGATCGCCACCGGGGCCCGCCCGGTGCGCCCGGACCTGCCGGGCATGGACGCGCCCGGGGTGCACGGGGTGCAGACCCTGGACGACGGGCAGGCGCTGCTGGACACCCTGGAACGGACGGAGGGCCGGCGCGCGGTCGTCGTCGGGGCGGGGTACATCGGCGTCGAGATGGCCGAGGCGATGCTGAAGCGCGGCTACGAGGTGACCGTCCTCAACCGCGGCGAGCAGCCCATGGCCACGCTCGACCCGGACATGGGGCGCATGGTCCACGACGCGATGGACGGGCTCGGCATCACCACGGTGAACGGGGCGGAGGTCACCGGGATCAGGACCGGTCCGGACGGCCGGGTCGCCGAGGTCGTGACGGATCGGGCGGCCTACCCGGCGGACGTGGTGGTGCTCGGCATCGGCGTCCGGCCGGAGACGGCCCTGGCCCGGGAGGCCGGGCTGCCGCTCGGACCGCACGGCGGGCTGGTCACCGACCTGGCGATGCGGGTCCAGGGCCACGAGAACATCTGGGCGGGCGGCGACTGCGTCGAGGTCCTGGACCTGGTCGCGGGCCACACCCGGCACCTCGCGCTCGGCACGCACGCCAACAAGCACGGCCAGGTCATCGGCTCCAACGTCGGCGGCGGCTACGGCACGTTCCCCGGTGTGGTGGGCACGGCGGTGAGCAAGGTGTGCGACCTGGAGATCGCCCGGACCGGGCTGCGCGAGAAGGACGCCCGGGCGGTGGGCCTGCGGTACGTCACGGCGACGATCGAGTCGACCAGCCGGGCGGGCTACTACCCGGACGCGCGGCCGATGACGGTGAAGATGCTCGCGGAGTACCGCACGGGCCGGCTCCTGGGCGTGCAGATCGTGGGCCGCGAGGGCGCCGGGAAGCGGGTGGACGTGGCGGCGGTGGCGCTCACCGCCCGGATGACCGTCGAGCAGATGACCGCTCTGGACCTGGGCTACGCCCCGCCGTTCTCACCGGTCTGGGACCCGGTCCTGGTCGCCGCCCGCAAGACGGTGTCGGTGCTGCGGAAGGCGGGCACCGCCTGAGCGGCGCCCGCCTTCGCGCCGGTTCAGCGGGCGGTGCTGGTGTGGACGTACTCGACGAGGCGGGAGAGCGCGTCCGGGTCCATGTTCGGCATCACGCCGTGGCCCAGGTTGAAGATGTGGCCCTCCAGGCCGGCGGCCGCGTCCAGCACCTCGCGGGTCTTGGCCTCCACCGCGGAGGTCGGCGCGAACAGCACCGCCGGGTCGAGGTTGCCCTGGAGCGCCTTGCCGGGGCCGACGCGGCGCGCCGCCTCGTCCAGCGACACCCGCCAGTCGACGCCGACGACGTCCGCCCCGGCCTCGCCCATCAGGCCGAGCAGTTCGCCGGTGCCGACGCCGAAGTGGATGCGGGGGACGCCGTACCCGGCAACGGCGTCGAAGACCTTCGCGGAGGCGGGCAGCACGGAGCGCCGGTAGTCGGCGGGGGCCAGGGCGCCGACCCAGGAGTCGAAGAGCTGGACGGCCGAGGCGCCGGCCTCGATCTGGACCTCGAGGAAGGCGCCGGTGATCTCGGCGAGCCGGTCGAGCAGGTCGGCCCAGAGCTCCGGGTCGCCGTACATCATGGCCTTGGTGTGCTCGTGGTTGCGGGAGGGCCCGCCCTCCACGAGGTAGCTCGCGAGGGTGAACGGCGCGCCCGCGAAGCCGATCAGCGGGGTCTCCCCCAGCTCGGCGGTGAGCAGCCGGACGGCCTCGGTGACGTACGGGACGTCCTCGGGGGTCAGGTCGCGCAGCCGGGCCAGGTCGGCGCGGGTGCGGACCGGCTCGGCGATCACCGGGCCGACGCCGGGCTTGATGTCCAGGTCGATGCCGATCGCCTTGAGCGGGACGACGATGTCGCTGTAGTAGACGGCGGCGTCGACCTTGTGGCGGCGGACGGGCTGCATCGTGATCTCGGCGACGAGCTCCGGCATCGTGCAGGACTGGAGCATCGGGATGCCTTCGCGCACCTTGAGGTACTCGGGCAGCGAGCGCCCCGCCTGGCGCATGAACCAGACCGGCGTGTGCGGGACCGGCTCGCGCCGGCACGCCTTGAGGAACGCCGAGTCGTACGTGGCGGAAGTCTGCGTCTGCTGCCCGGAGGGGCGGTCGTTGGCACTCACGGACAGAATCTTCGCACGCGTGGACAACGAGCCCGGCCCCGCACGGGTGTCCTTCCGCGCGCGGAGCTCCCGTTCCGCCTACTCTTCCCCGCATGGCTGCGGCTCAGGGACACATCTCCGGTCAATCCGATGGCGCTGACGGCACGGACGGCGCGGAGGGTGGTGCCGTCCCGTCCGCGTTCCGTTCGGCGGTGGACGCGCTGCGCGCGGCGCGGCTCCGTCCCGAGCTGGAGGTGGAGCCGACCCGGCCGCCGAAGCGGCTCGCGCCGCACGCGTACGCCCTGGAGGCGGCGGTCGTCGACGGCGAGGACGACCTCGCCGACGGGCGGCTCGTCCTGCTGCACGACCCGGCCGGCCACGAGGCGTGGCAGGGGGCCTTCCGGCTGGTGACCCTGGTCCGCGCCGAGCTGGAGCCGGAGATGGCCGCCGATCCGCTGCTGCCCGAGGTCTGCTGGTCCTGGCTGACCGGTGCGCTGGAGGCCCGCGGCCTGTTCTACGGGGAAGCGGGCGGGACGGTCACGATGGCGGGCTCGCACTACTTCGGCGCGCTGGAGACCCGGCGTCCCGCGACACAGATCGAGATCCGGGCCTCCTGGACCCCGCGCGAGGGCCTGGGCGGCGCACCGGACGCGGGGGCGCACCTGGTCGCCTGGGGCGATCTGCTCTGCCAGATCGCGGGCCTGCCGCCGTCGGGTCCGCTCGACGCGGCGGTGGTCACGCTCCCACAGCGCCGGGGCCCGCAGGCGCCGTGATCCCTGCCGTGATCGGCCCGGACGGGGCGGCCTTCGGGCCGCCCCGTTTTCCGTGACGCCACGTCATGCGATCACTTTCAGCCAGCGGAAAACGCTCTCCGGAATCGACCGGGAACCCCATTTGCCCGAATTGTTACTCAACAAATCGTGATCTTCCCCTAAAGGAGCAGGGGTCTGCTGCCGAAGGAGTCAATGACCCTTCAAGCACGGTTCGCCCCGGCTTCATCCCCGAGCCGGCCCGTCCCGCCACTCCCCAGGAGGCCTGGTGTCCGTTCTCCTCGAGCAGCCCGCAAGCCTGGTCGCCTACCGCCCGAACAAGCCGACGGCCATGGTCGTCGTGGCCGACCCGCGCGTCCGTTCCACCGTCACCCGCCATCTGTGGGCCCTCGGAGTTCGTGACGTCATCGAGGCGTCGTCCATCGCGGAGGCCCGTCCCCGCGTCGGCAACCCGCGCGACATCTGCGTAGCCGACGTCCACCTGCCCGACGGTTCCGGGCTGACCCTGCTGTCCGAAACGCGAGCCGCCGGCTGGCCCAACGGTCTCGCCCTGTCCGCCGCCGACGACATCGGTGCCGTGCGCAACGCCCTCGCGGGCGGCGTCAAGGGCTACGTGGTCACCGGCACCCGTACCAACATCGGCCACCCGGCCCGACCCGGCGTCGCCCCCATCGGCGCCACCGCCGCCCGTATGCACCGCCGGCCCCCCGGCACCCCGAGCCACCCGGGCGGCTACCGCGAACTGTCCGGCCGCGAGGTGGAGGTCCTGCGGCTCGTCGCCGAGGGCCAGTCCAACAAGGCCATCGGCGTCTCCATGGGGCTTTCCGCCCTGACCGTCAAGAGCCACCTCGCCCGCATCGCCCGCAAGCTGGGCACCGGCGACCGCGCCGGCATGGTCGCGGTGGCCCTGCGGACGGGCATCATCCACTGATTCCCCGCCCCGGCCGGTGCACGACGTACGGAACCGGCTGGATTATGTGCATCGGCGTGGGGCGCCGGGAACGTGCGGCGGCCGGCCCCCCCCCCCCACCCCGCCGCGGGGCGGCTGGGCCCCGCCGCGG